>NZ_JBYHFP010000024.1:0-50452 GCF_057669885.1 Sporosarcina sp. Y1011
AAAACAAAATTCTCAATCTGAAAAAGAACAAAAATAACTCTTTATAAGAATAACACATATACGATGAGATAGATAGCAAATCGATTATATAGTGACCTACGTAGATGAAAGTTCAACTCATTGAGATTATTTATAATTTCTGTACCTATTGAATAATAATTCTGTATACCTATTACAATTGTATTGAAGTTCCAATCAGGCCAATAAAGGTACTTTATCAATCAATGATATAAGGATAGCAATATCATTTGGTTTAGCATCCTTCTTCAACTTTTTATATATTTCCACGTTGATAGAATGTCAAAAGTCCACTTACAACCAAGCACTATTAATGCACTAACCTAAGAATGATAATTGTCTTCATCAAGTTGAATTTCATTAAGCAATTTAGACGGGTTACGTTTACTACTTCTGAATCGACGAGAGTGTCGAGATTTTTTTCATTCCATGTAGTAAGAACTCTTGTGAAATTGCTATCCAAACGAGGTTGTTACACTTCCCTTCCTACATTTGTATCTAGCAACCCTTCCGCTCCCTTAACTGTAGGCGATGAAAGTTCTCCGAGGTTCGTTTTACTTCTGCGTTATCTTTATTGACTAAGAGCCATGCTTTTATTTCTTCTGAGTTCTTTGTTATTCATCCTTGCGCCCTTATAGTTCACGCCTAAAAGGGCACAATAAATAAGCTTCTTTTAGGTCTGTGCTCAAAGACCGGTTGCATATCGGAGCAACGAACCGAGATAGCGGATCACTTCCTCCCTAAAATATAATTGCGTTTAACAATATATCCGTGAAGCAAAATGACCCACCTCCTTTACCGTAATTTCAACCACAGTACAATATCACTATACACGAGTCGAACAGGACTACTCTACAATAATCACTTTTATCATTCTACTTTCCTTAAGCCCATTCCTCATAACTCACATACGGAATCACACAATTAGTCGACGTAATCTCCTTCTGTGTCTTCTTCAATGCCTGTACATAAGTCATATCATCGTTACCCACATAATGATCAAGCTTATCCGCTAGTTTCTCGGAAAAATTTTATGCAATTTGGGAGGATGGAGCAAGTCTTTCCCCAATTGCTAGAATCCATGTGTTTGAAAGGTTAACACAACATATGGGTAACCTCCTTGTTTTCTTTTAGCTATTTATCTCCTATGTTAATTAGTCTTGTTAACCCATTCATTCAACCATTCAATTTCCTATTACTGTTAATTCTGTTCGTCCTTTTATCTCTTTCTGCTACATTGTGCCAATTTCCTTCTTCTGATTCATTGCAATCTCAAGCAATTCCTCTAATGCCATATAGAGACCCCGATTTCCCCTCTAAAGGCATCATAAGCACATTTGAGTACAAGGTAGTCTTGATAGTCATTTTCATCGCGGATGGCATGGATATCAACTTTTTCGGACAATGCATAATAACCACTTCGATGTACTTTTGCGACTTCGCATAGATGGGTCGTTAACCTCTTTAATTGAAACTTACGAATCACTTCGTTAATCACCTGATATTTTTCCGCTGATGTTAGAGTTATTTCTCGGTCTGACTCTCTAATTCCTCGAGCTTTTTTAACAATTCGACCTCAGCTTCAAGATATTTAATCCGTGCTTCAGCTTTTTCAAGTTTCTTCTTACGAGATAACTCTTTAGTGGATGGGCGACCAGTACTTCCTTTTCAGCGACGTTCCTCAAAGTACCCATCTTCTCCGTGAAGCTGATATGAATATCTCCAACGACGCAGTAAACTATTAGCTTTCTCGGTGCCAATCATTTCTAAGTAATATCCATGTTCAGCAAAAATTTGAGACGGGCCTTTACCGTTCTGACTCTCTACGACGGCTAATACTTTAAATTTAGGTTTATATTGGATAGAACGTTCTGGGGCTGAGTTCACATCAGGATTTGTTTCTAATAGTCTACGTTGAGGTTCATTGAAAAGTATTTTACTCATTTAAAACACTCCTGTCAGGCTAGTTATCTTCAGCATACATAGACTTTAAGACAGAAAAAACTCAAAATGGGGTCACTTTTTTAAAAGTGTCTACCATTTGGGGTTCAGTTCAGAACGGTAACAATGTGATTTGTTTCGTGATAAAAATGACTTTTGACAAGAGGGTGAAAATCATCCCACGTGACAACTCCTTAGAATCCTTCTGCTATCGCTCCAGTCAGACATGTACCCTTGACACTACCCATTTTTAATTCTTTCGATAATTCCATTAATGACTCAAGATGTTTATCCCTACCCTCTGTGTTTTACAAGAATATCTTAATAGAAAGATTGTCATCTTTGAGTAATGACTCTTTTAATAATTAAAATGGAGGTGATGATATTGTCAATAGTTTTTAATAAAACTTATATTTACACAGTGAGTCAGGGCGATACATTATATTCAATAGCTCGTAGATTTGGAAGTTCTGTTGAAGCAATAGGACGAGCGAATCATTTATTTCAGCCGGTAACTGATCCTGGTCTTATTTATCCTGGAGATGTACTTGTCGTCCCAGTTCTTTCAAAAACCGGAAAAGTAACTTATATTGTTAAATCCGGAGATACAGTTAATAAGATTGCTTCTAGGTTTGATGCATTTAGTGATTTAGTTTCTGGTATTAATGATTTAGTAAACCCCAACATTATTTTCCCTAATCAACCATTAACAGTACCTGTATTTATATACGAAATACAAACAGGTGATACTCTTTCATCGATATCGAATAGATTTGGAATTTCCCTTTCAAGCATAACAATAGCAAACCAAAACCGACCAGGTTACCAAGGAGATCTGATTTGGCCAGAATATGAGCTAATTCTGCCTTTATCAACCTCTCAAAACATTGTCGTTTGGACTCCACTTCCGGGAACAATAGTAGTTAATGGACAAAGAATAGAGGGTCAGGCAAGAGCGTTTGAAGCAAATGTTTTATATCAATTAAGAGACGCTAACGGAACTATTGTTTCTAACGAACGTTCTACAATGGCTAATAAAGGTGCTCCTGAGTACGGAAATTTCACAAGCACTTTACCATTCAACAGAACCCCTACATCAAATACTGGTGAACTTTGGGTTTACACAAGAAGCGCTAAAGATGGTAGTATCCAAGACTTAGTAAAGACAAAAGTCTATTTTTAAGAAAATTTACCGTGTATTAATGCATAAATCTGATGTGCAATAAGTTGGCTTATTGTTATGAGGGAGAAGGTTTCGCGTTAATTGTTGTATTGTTTATCCTTTTCATCATCATTTGTGTTGCATGTATAAACTAAAATAAAAGGCGAAGAAGCTGGATTATTACTCAGCTTCTTTCCTTTGTATATTTACTTCAATTTCGGATGAGTATTTCACCATGAATTTCTAACCCCATCACATATTCTTTTTATTATTTCCGACAATATTGTATAAAAAATAAAGAATTGTACATACCATTCCTGATTCATAAAATTTAGCTATTCTGTAAGAAAGAAAAGGGAATTAATCTTGCACAGGATCAATTCCCTCATGGACCTTTATCTCTATATCTTTTAATAACCATTTAGCAACGAAAAACACATTCTGGTAATATAATCGTTCCTCAAGAAGGCAGTATACTGCTTCTTTTTTTAATTTAACCATGCTATCGTTAAGGGTTGTTGCGAAAGGATGTTTTTTCTCCTTATCTGCATTCCTTTGGTATAGTGTAAAAAAAGTAGGAGTTGATTGGATGTTTTTCTTGGAACTGTTCCGGCAGTCGCCCGTAAAAATAGTAACGGTGGCACTGCTGATTCTACTCTCGGTTTATTTGCTCCGCAAATCCATCAAGCTTTTCTTTGACAAAACGAGCATCTTGGATGAAAAGCGGGAAGAGACATTAATTCATTTCGCCAACCAGGTGACAAAGGCATTGGGACTGGTCATCTTCTTTATTTATGTACTTAGCTATTTCTACGACCTAACAAAGCTTGTCACTGGTTCGGTCGTGGTCGTAGGTGCCTTGGCATTGATCCTTCAGCATATCATCCGCGATTACATTATGGGGCTGACCTACTTGTTTGAGCGCCAGATCCATCACGGGGATTATGTGATTATCAATGGAAACCGTCAGGGGAAAATCGAGGATATTAGCATGCGCCACCTGAAAATCCGCCAGCATGACGGGTACCTCTATACGGTCTCCTATAGCAGCATCATGGAACTTCAGAACGGGACCCGGGGAATGCGCCGGGTAACCGAAAGCCTTGTCCTCAACTATACGCAAAATCCTGACATTGTTTTCAAGGTGATGGAGGTAGTGGCACAAACATGCAACGAGAAATACGGTGAATACCTGTTGAAGGATGAGAACGGTGTTCCCGTGGAAAGTTTCAAATTCAACCAAATCACCGAACTGAACGTGGATTTTAGGGGTCATCGGTATTCATTATCAGGTCTTGTGAAGGAAGCGGATTTCGTGGATGCGGGCAAAAAAGTAAGGTATGAACTGGCGATGGCTGCTTACAAGAACGACTTGTTGATGGCAGATAGCCTCAACACAAGCCAATAAAACTCATAAAGAGCTAGAGTTCATATCTCTGCTTTTTTTGTTGTTTTCATGAGTACAACAAGTGAAGGCATCGAAGTCGAGTCCAACTGGTTCGTCACCCTCCCGTTATGCTCCACATATAAAACTTGTTGGTTAACTTCCAAATACGCACCTCCATCCATACATTGTTATGTCTAGCCAGAACTACAAAAAGGCTAATTAAAATTGCTGACACCATCCTGGAAACAGATGAGGAATTTGAACGGTAAACCATTAGTGGGCGAACAATTGTTGGATGACACAGCTAGAGCAAAATGTCGTAAAACTGGTAGACCTAAGGTTAATCAGATAAAATTAAATTAGGCTATCGCCATGTATTCTCGAAGAATGACAGTTAAAGAAGCTCCCCCAGATTTCGGCTGCTTCAATCCATTAAGCTTTTTAAAAAGTAACCTCTATATTAACGGCCGTACTCTTTTATACTTCATACTCAATTAATTTTTGCTGGACTTTGTGAGCTTAACGAGTACATAAAGTTTCTAAAAACAATCTAAGGTTCGATAACTATGGAATTTTTAAGTTTTGTGTAGGATCCTAAGGTAAAAGAAGGGGTGAGGGAAGTTTCAATTTTGCGTTCAATTAAAAAAATTTATCAATTTTTTGTTGATATACCTATAAAAGAAGGGACGGTTTTAAACGGACGCTACGAGGTTTTGAATGTTATAGGGACTGGAAGCTATGGCATTGTTTATCTTTGTAATGATTTGAAGTCACAAGAAAATAGAGTGGTTAAACAGCTTCGTCCAAGTAAAAGTCGTAACAAAAAAGAAGTTATGCTATTTAAAAGGGAAACCTCTGTGTTGCGTTCACTGAACCATAGAAATATGCCAATATTATATGAAGCTTTTTCATATAACGGATACTTTTTTTATGTGATGAGTCTTATTGAAGGAGAGAATTTGGAAGACCATATTTTTTATAATAAGAAAACTTTTAATGAGAAAGAGTCTTTACTAATTCTTGGTCAAATGCTCGAATTAGTTAATTATCTTCACACAGAAAATATTTACCATCAAGATTTACGTATTCCAAACATTTTATTGAAAAATAATGAGCCATTTTTGATTGATTTTGGTTTATCTAAACAAAGAGTCTCGGTTGACCCATTTCAATTGCCACTTGGTTCTTTACATAACAAACAGAAAGATATCCTAGAAATGAAACAACAGGACTACTATGATTTAGGTGAAATACTTTTATATTTACTTTATACGACGTACTCTTTCAAAAATAAAAAAGCTCTTCCTTGGACAGAAGAGCTATCTTTAGAAAAGGGAACCATATATTTGCTAAAAAGACTATTACAAATTAAAGAACCTTATCCAACTATTAGTGATATTTCAACCGACCTTCATGCTGCAATTAAAGCTGTACAAAAAGTACATTAGCCGTAGTTAGGAAAGTTAGCTGCTGCTCCGCCCCTTCCGTTTGTAGCGGTTACTTCCGCTCATGGGAGATCGATTATAGCTTCGATTGCTACTACTGCCTCGGCGATAATGATTTCCTCGTTCACTGCTACTCCCTCGACGATATTTACCACGTCTTCGTTCGCTGCTTCCTTGGGACAGTTGCTTGATTTGCTTCATTATTTTTTTAAACATTTTCTTCCTCTTTTCATCATTTTTTTGGAGCTTGTTGTTTGATGTTTTTATGTTTGTTTTTTAGTATAGCATTGAATAAGAACAAAACTAAAATAATTTGTACTCAGCCAAAACTAACGATTTTATGTCAATAGATTTTGGTTTTGAAAAACACTTTTCGGCACCCTTCTTTCGTAATAAGACAATAAAAATAACACGTTTCATTCAATCGCTGAATAGAACGTGTTTTGTGTAGTTTAATACAGCATTAATTGATTCACCATCAAATTCCTTACTAATTATTTTTTACTGGATGATAGTAGATATGCTCCGTATAGTCTGTAATGATTCCATCTACATTTAAATCGAATAGATGTAAAGCTTGTTCTTGTGATCTTGAAGTGTATGGATAAATTTCCATCCCAGCTTCATGAACATTACTAACTAGTTCATCCGTCACAATGTTCATATTTGGATTGAAATAATCAGCATAAGTAGCGAATTGATTTAATTGTTTTTTCGTTACATTTGCCCAACTCGCTCCAGCTAGAACGCCATGAGGGAGATTTGGTAATCGTTCTTTAGATTTTTTCATGGATTCATGGTTAAAGGACTGTATGATAATCTTATTATTATTCGGTATATTCATATTCCTTACAATCAGAGCATCAGCAATTTTTTCTTCCACTCCAGGATAAAGTTCTGGTGCCTTCAACTCTATTAAAATACCAACTTTTCCACGAAACGTAGCTAATACTTCCTCAAAAGTAGGTACATTCTTACCAGCATAGGCTTCACTTGATATGATGGTTGCGAAGCGTTTTTAACAGCCACACTTCATTAAACCCCGATTTCTCCAAACTTTCCCAATCAACTTTTCCGTCACTGATAAATATTAAAGAGAGATATACAGGTTTTTGTGGTATTTCCATATTTGAAATCGTCGGTCTCTCATATTCTGAATTTCTCAAGATACTCATCGTACCATCTGTTTCAAGGAGCGCATAGGCAACTTCTTTTATAGAAAATGCATCTTTTTCCCGCATTAAAATTTGTAGTTGGTTAATATCCATTCTGTTTTTTCATTTCCTGTCTATCTAGATGACCCTTACTGATAATATAGAAGGTTTTCCTTCTAGGTATTTTCTTGTACCTTGAATTTTTTGAGTACACCATTCAGTTATGAAAATCAACGCACCCCATACCACGATTGCAAAAAGTATAGAGCCAATTTTAACACCTTTATCATAAACAGCATTTCCAAACAGTTCTCCGAGAACAAGTGTGGCTATGAAATCAAAGGGAGTAATCTTAGAGAGTGTCATTTTACCCAATAGTTTTGTCACAATAAGTAATGCAGCAAAACCTATTCCAAATTCAATTGCAATTGAATATAAATCCTTATTCGGTTTCCCCTTTATCGTTTTTTCATATTTAGAATGGACAGGACCTCCACCCCCAGCATACTTCCAACTTCTTCACCTTATCGTCGTAATGTCTAGCATTGACCATTATTCTGTTAATTCTAATAAAGATTTTTTCATTTTAGGTGTATTGTTTTCACGCTCTATCATTCGACCTCCTAAGCACCGCTCCGTACATTGCACGAGTACTTCCTCCATCATATGAATGTTTGATTAGTTGACGGCCATTAATTAAACCAGTTCGATTGCTGGCACTTTCCACTATTTTTTCGAAAAGGCGTACAACTTCAAATTCTCTAATTTTTAATTCTGCAATTCGTCTGTCTCGTTCTTCAATTGATCCGCTAGTTATTGTTGTTTGGAAGTAAGGTTGTGTTTTCATTGGTTTCACCCTTTCAGACTGATTGTATTTCGATAAATGCATACTGTTTCTCTGCCCGATAAACCGTCACTCTCATTTCGATTGGTCGCGTAATTGGATTAACCGGCTTGAATGGTTGCACTACCTGTTGGGCATATTGCTTATAGTTCCGCGATTTTGTCGAATCATACATCCGAACTTCCGCCGATTGCTATGCGGATTACAGGTCACTTGTAAAGTGCTATAAATATGCTACTGACCGACTTGTAATACTTATTGAATTCATACGAGGTTAAATAAAACAGGTAGAGAATTCTCTCAAGAATTCTCTACCTAGCTTTCCTAATATTAAATTATTTATTTTTTACAGGATGATAGTAGATATGCTCCGTATAATCTGTAATGATTCCGTCTACATTTAAATCGAATAGATGTAAAGCTTGTTCTTGTGATCTTGAAGTGTATGGATAAATTTCCATCCCAGTTTCATGAACATCACTAACTAATTCATCCGTCACAATGTTCATATTTGGATTGAAATAATCAGCATAAGTAGCGAATTGAGATAATTGTTCTTTCGTTACATTTGCCCAACTCGCTCCAGCTAGAACGCCATGAGGGAGATTTGGTAAAAGTTCTTTAGATTTTTTCATAGATTCATGGTTAAAGGACTGCATGATAATTTTCTTGTTATTCGATAGATTCATATTTCTTTCAATCAGAGCATCAGCAATTTTCTCTTCCACTCCAGGATAAAGTTCTGGTGCCTTCAACTCTATTAAAATACCAACTTTTCCACGAAACGCATCTAATACTTCCTCAAAAGTAGGAACATTCTCACCAGCATAGGCTTCACTAAACCAGCTACCAGCATCCAACTGTCTAATTTCCTCTAACGTTAAATCGCCCACTTTGCCAGTTCCATTTGTTGTACGATCTACAGTGGTGTCATGAATAACGACAAGCTCCCCATCTTTTGTCATTTGAACATCAATTTCAATATAGTCCGCCTTCATTTCAAATCCTTTTTGAAAGGCTCCCATAGTATTTTCAGGTGCATGTCCAGAGGCTCCACGATGCGCCACGTTTACCATTTTTTGCTGTTCCTGTTTCGATATTACCTTTCCTATTTCTCCGTGTTCAGTAGCAAGTGCAGGTCCAGTAAAGGATGTCATCGCAATACTTACTGCTAAAATAGTAATCATTCGTTTCATTTAAGCACTCCTTATTTATTATTAACTCAATTATAAGCAGTGAATATATAGCAGGCATTAATATATCATTAAGAAGTGTAAAGGATATTTACGTACTTTTCCCTATAACTATAGTAGGAATGTTTAGAGATTAAAAAGAAAACCCTTTTTCTAGTTTAACTCTAGCACTAGTTAGCTCATCTTCATATTCGTCACACACCAGCAATCTTCACTTTTCAATCCCCAAACCGTCTTACTTTCTGACACTCTTCTTAGTAGAGTTTTCATATCGTCTTTTAAAATTTAGAGTCAAGTCAAACCCCATCACTGATCTCCTTTACACGTTAGATGCATCTAATAATTCAGCATTATAAACATTAATCCCTTCTTAAAAGGAGATTCAATTTCTCTAGTATTTCTTTTCGTAGGGTTTGTAAAAAACATCGTCATTGGTTAGCCACTTCATGAATGCTCATGCCTTTCTCAATCGGATTTGAACAGAAAAAATGTCGAAGGTCATGTGCAGTAATATCATTTCCAATCTTGGCCGAATAAGTATTAAACAACCTATTCGCAACATGTGCTTTTCTTGCCGAAAAGGTTAAATCTATCAAAAGGTGTTACATTCATAAAGTTGCACCGGGAAAATTTTGTGGCAGTAGCCACTTAGGCCATTAATATAAGAGCCTATTCCTACTATGAACTGTTCCCCGATTCGGAGTTTTTGTATGTATTTATCAAAATCCCCGTATATAATCATGACAAAGACGTAAGCGGAGCGGAAGATTTGATATGAAAAATAGATTCACTGAGGCACGGACACGCCTTTTAGAGGCGAATCCAAATGTAACCATGCAACTGATAGCTTTCAGCCTGAATTCAAATTAAGAGCTGTAATAGAGGACAAGCTTTGAAAAGGTCCCCAGCAAATCTATATACAAAGCGGCTTTAGCCTAAATGAATATGCGTACGAATTTTATGAGAGGAAACAATTGAAATAATAAACTAGGGTCCTGAAAAAGTACCACTAAGCAAAAAAAGGTATAATACCTCAATATGAGGGAATTATACCTTTTTGCTTTTTTGTATAATATCTAAGGACCGCATAGCCTTTCCAAACCTATTACTGAGAATTATTATTTTTTCTTTTTTATTTGATTTTTATTATTTTTATTTTCCTCATCGATTGAGGAATTTTCGTTGTTTTGGATTGCTTCTTCCTTTTTTAAAGTAGCTGGTGAAATTGATGCAGAACTTTTACTTTCCTTACTAACAGGAGAATCTGTTAATGTCCCGCTTACCTCGACCTTTTTACTGACAGCTGATTCTGATTTGTTTTTCTCTCCTTGTACAGAGAGGGAGCCTGTGCGTTTTTCGCGTGTTTCTTCCTTTTTGTCCTCCGCCGCCATTATGCTTTCAATATCGGGATTGCCTTCCACAATCAAAATATTTGGGCTTTCTGTAATATCTACTACGTGCCCTACTGTGTCTTGGTTAACTAGTTTCCCTGCTGCGATTGACGAAGGGACAGAACGCTCAATCCGAGCTTCTTCTTTTCTAATGGTATCCTGTACCTGTTTTGTTTCTTGAATTTTTCTCTTTCCTATAATTACCTCTTCAACAATTACAGCTCTTTTCGTTACCTCTATTCTTTCTTCCATAATTGGGATGCGAATAATTTCATCCTCTCCAAACGGGCTGCCATCAAACTTTCCATCTATGACAGGACGTCGCTCTACATATATTTCTTCTCGAAATAGTGGAACATGAACGGTTCTCTGTTCTTCCACAACTTCTTTACGGAGCTGTAATTCTCCAACTTGGACATTCTCTTTTGTAATTTCAAGCTGTTCTTCATGGAGTCGGACTGCTCTTGAGTTTTCAGTTTCATATTGTGTATTATAGACAGGACTGTCGTAAGTTGTATTCGTATCAACCAGCAACATTATTTTCCCCTTATTTATTTCCTCTTCACACTGTTTTGCTGTATATTTTGGCAGGCCCCTTTCAATTAGCCTGCTGGACAGGGTATTAGCCTGTGTGCGGCCCATTCCTGCTGACAACATGGAAAAATAGCTGTTCATCATAACACCTGCTATAGTACTCACTTGTTGATCAGCCTCTACCATGACTCCGGTGCGGGAAGTGACTAATGGAATGGCACTTTTATTTTCTGCTACTACCATGATATCTGTATCGCGATGCCCCTGACGTTTCAATCCTTCAATTGCATACAAGACTTCTTCATCTGAATTAAAGCTGCCAACAATTCGTTTTTCCACATTTATCATCCTTCCAAAATATACTACATATGAGAATTAATAACATTCACATGTATTTAATGTCTACCCGAGAGATCTCCACTTGAAACAACTAAAAATTGAGTAATTTAATATTTTATAATGTTCAGTCGAAAATATACCCATTTCTAAAGCTAAACTTGAAATGAAAAAATACACAGCATTAGATCGTTCACAAATATATTAAAACACTTTCCGATCTTTCACCCGTTTATTTGCGGCTTCGCGAACAGAATTATAGACTCCCAGATTTGACTACAGTATAAAGGATTTCATATCGACTCAGTGGGAGTTCTATATTATTAATATAAATGAAAACACGCAAAGCATCCGGATTTCCGCTTGCTTTGCGTGTTTTCTAATCCAATTAACCAATTCTAAATGTAACTATAAGTTTGGTAGTATTACGCCGACTCATTTGTCTAACCAAAGTACTTTTGCTTCTAATATTACTCTATTAAGTGAAGAAATTCTTGTTAGTAGTAGCTAAATACTTAGCATATTGAATCGTGTTTATCGCTAAATCTAATTCACAATTAAATATTATTGGGGCCCCGGGCCGCCAATTCACTTCAAACAACCATAACCTCTGATTTTCATCTATTCCAACGTCGATTCCTAGTTCATCGAATGCGACACCATCGTATAAAGTATCAAAATGGTTAGAAAAGCTTAATGAGAAGTGCTCAAGCGTTTTTTTAACATTGAACCAGTCATCATTAAATTCTTTTTGTAAAAAATGATCAAGATAAGCAGTATAACCGCCACTGCCTAAATTTGACGTAATGCTTCCCATAGGACCTACTCGAGGATAAATGGATGTTATAACCCATCTGCCTTCTCCATTTTTTTGGACATGCAAACGAAAATCATAAACTTGGCCAGATTTTATCTGGCTTGAAATAAACTTTTGAACTAAATATTTTTGTTCCTGAATTTTTAATAATGCCAAGTCCAGCATTTCTTGTTTCTTATAAATGGAGATTTTTCCTGCTTCATTAATTTTGTATTTTTCATCATCTTCTTTTTCAATGAAAAGGATGCCTTCGCCTTGGTGTCCCGACAGAGGTTTCATGACGATTTTGGGATGTAGATCAAATATCTTCACTAACATTTCGACATCAGTCAATTCGAATGTTGGAATCAGATATTGTTTGAAATCCTTGCCTCTCCCAACCCTTTTATAGACACTCATTTTATCGCCGACAGAATGACTAGTAAATGGAATCCTCTTAGACAAATAATCTACGGTTCGCTCCCCTTTCTCTGTCAAGGGATAGCTTGCATTATAAATGACGTCTGGAAATGGATATTCCTTGTCAATCCATTCGCCATTTTCATAACATTTTCCGATGATTGTTTGGTTTTTAATATCAACTTTAGCTGGAGTAAAGTAAAAAAACTCCACGCCTTCAGCCTTGGCCACAACTGAGTAAGCATATGCCCTTTTTACTTTACGCGGATCTTTCCTATGATGCAGCATGCCAATTAAAGTCATATTTTTTCAACTCCCCTTATAAAAGATGTCCCTTTAAGAAATATAGTAGAAAGGACTATCAGTACTTCTCATTCCATTAACAAGTAAAATCCTTTGTAAACCCTATATTATAATTTTCATTCTTTTTATATTGACATACTGATATGACTTTCGTTTCTACCACTTACCTCCAATAGTGATACTTTGACGATTTACTAATTTAGGGCTTATACACTGAATACTACAAAAACAATGTAATAATGCAATCACTTTACTATTTGTTCTTTCTAATCGATATAGAGTGTCTATTGTGTCGTTACAATTTCCTTCTATATCAAATGGACGTAATAGCGATAGTTGGGCAGAAGAGTTTGTCAAATCTTCAATTCGGAAAAAGCAAGTTCTAAAAGGGATTTGTAAAGTTGAGGTAGTGCCAAAGGAAGAGTATGGATCAAAAGTTATGGAGGAATATAAAATAATTGGGATAGTTTCCGGTAGAATATCTTGAAAGATTGCTAAATCAGCCTTGTTTTGAGTTTCAATAATCGTCTTCAAAGTGGATTTTACACAACAAACCAATTCACCTTCATTCTTCTTTCCATATTCATTATTAATCATAATTTATTCACTCCAAAAGTTAAATTGGCTCTAAATAAAAACGGATTTCCTTTGCAGCTTCCTTAGCGATTCTCATTGCTTCTTCTTTATATTCTGAAGAAGCCAACACATATCCATAGCGATCGCCCATGGATAAAGGCGGGTGTAAAACCTTCCCTTTTTTAGGTTTAATAAAAACTTCTTCTATTCCCGGCAGCCTGGAACAGCGCATTTTTCCTGTCACCTTTATTAATGTACCTGTAGAGTCACTCGTTAAATAATGCGCATAAACAAACCGAGCAAATTTCTTTTCAAGATTGGGCTCTTGTCCTAAAAATATCTTTATTGTTTCTTCAACAAAATTAATTCCAAATGCAGTTTCAATTATTCGATTCATTGCCCCCCCTGATATCCGAGGGTTTATTTCAATTAGTTTCCATTCATGATTCATCAAACGCATTTCTATATGGCAGGATCCATTTTTAAAATCAAACTGTTCCAAAACCAAACAAACCGTTTCATAAATTTTATTGTAAAAGACTATATCCATATCTCCCAACAAACAATAACCGGTAACAATAAAATGATTGAAAAACGTTATTTCCTGTTCAATCACCGCCACGATATGTACTTTTCCATTGTACACACAGGCTTCAATTAAATATTGAGGACCTTCTAAGTATTCCTCTATCAACACCTCGCTACTACCTTTTTTTAATAACGTATCTATGGCCCCTGCTAATTCACTATCATCTTCGACAAATAGCACATCCTTAGAGCCAGTTGAAACGGGTGTTTTGACAATCAAAGGATATAGCCCTTTTTGTTTATCGATAAAGTCTTCCAAGGAATCATTTTTTCCATACCTTGTAAAATAGGGGGATACCGGAAGGTTTTTTAAAAGTTCACGTGTTAAAATCTTATCTTCCATCTTTACTAAAGGGTCAGGAGACACTGAGGTCAATCCAAATTCTTTTGATAACTTCGCAGCTACATGGACAAAAGGGTCTATAAAACTTAATATAGCCTCTACTATTTTTCCTTGTTTTTGTATTTCTCTTATTTTCTCCGTTACTAAATCGTAGTCTGATAACTCCATCAAAATCATTTGATGAACATCGGGAAAATCAAGTCTGTTTTCAAGAAAAACCTCTCTGTCGGTTAATAACACAGTAAAAAAACCAAGCCTATCAGCAGCTTTTATCGCTTCCCTGCTTGACCCAGATTTATTACCACCAATAAAAATAATCGTTTTCATAAATTGACCTCATCCTTCCAAGTGACTTTGGCGCCATCCTTAGTCTCTGTAAATATATACTATTCAACAGAGAACTGATTTGTTTGGTCTACCTTCGACAACTTAGAAATTCATTAATGATATTGATTTACGTTCTTTAATTAAAACATAACTATCGCAGAGCAAATCGGTTAGTCACCTGAATTTGCTTGAAAGTATTCCTGGAAATCAACGAATACAGCTACTGGTCTAAAGCGTTTATGGTGCATGACCGCGTAAGCACCAAGGATTTGACCACGCTTCTGACCGAACTCATGCCGTACACTTCCCTCTGAAGGAAATGAATTCGAATGTATTTCCTTCTCTCACCACATTCGGGTTAGGAGGTCCTACATATCCCTCTTGCGTAGTAGCTACACGAAGCAATCCATCGCGAGTAGTAATGAAAGATGTATTCGGTCCATTCATCGTTTCATAACGTTGAAAAACGATATCACCTAGCAAAGGATTCAAGCCGAATGTCTCACAGACTTCTATGAAATGATTCGCCTCTTCTTGAGTCCCATTTGCTGGCTGAACAAACCGATTCCAAATCAACGACTTCTGTTCGTTTGTAAACGTAAGTACTTTTTCCATTTATACCATCTCCTTTTGTATTTTTAATAAATAAAAAAGCTGACTTCACCCATAGTTGGATTAATCGGCTTTTAGGTAACCCACTGCAACCGAAAACGAAAGTTGTTTTGTTTTCATTTCATTGCAGCACTCCTTTCAGTTTTATTAAAACAAAAAAAGCCAATGTCACCCATAGTGGGATCAATCGGCTTTTAAAATATATATCACGCAAATAATGCGTAAGTATCTAGTGTGCATACAGCAATTTTGTGACGTAAAACGTCTGCCTAACTCTCCACAAAAAGAAGGGAAATACTAAGGCTAAACATTTGTGTCGAATCTCCTTTTGAAATGAATAAAAGGTTTAACGACTTTCACCAGGGTAAAATGGCGACGAAAAAACTAATGAAATATGTATATATTTTACCTAAATCAAGAAGACTTCGCAAATCGAATGAAAATCAGTATCTACATTATTGCGTGGAGCTACTGGTCCAGCTATTCCCCTTCCTTACGGCGGTCATTATCATGAGTTTAGTGGTTTTACTACTGTAAATGGTGCTAATCCCCATAGACACGGTTATAGTGGAGGAACAAGTTTATAATGGCGTTTTCTGACTAGCAATTTATAAAAAAAATTAATTATAAAACAACCCCTTTGGACCTCCAAGGGGTTTTTACTCTTCAATCGGGTGCGCTTACTTTTTCATTTGTATAGCAACTTTATCCATTTAAATGTCATGGATAGACAACAATGCTCTCCATGCAGCCCATCCCCTATTCCAAATCAACGAATTTTGTTCATTTGTAAGCGCTGAGTGAAAGGAAATAATTTCTTTCTCACTCACCTTGTTTTATTAGCTCGAGTATCCAGTTTTTATAATCCACTAAACGATTGTTCTCTGGTTTGCTTTCAGTTCCAACTATTATGAGCGGTGTTAATGAATCATCTTTATGTAAGGATCCATGTCCACCTCCGCCCGCATGGATAGGACTATGTTTTCCGATGAATTCATAACCTGGCTTTGCATCGACGACAACGAAACGACCTTCATGGGAGTTAAGAGCACCGTATAGTCTCGCAAGTGCATCTGGATAATCACCATATTGGATTTCACTTTGCTCATTTATCGTCAAATCTAATATTGAACCAGCTCCATTCAATGCCCAAGATTGATTGTATGAATCAGTATATTTACCGTGGGATGAGAATGTAAGTTTCTCATCTCCCCCAGCAGCAACCACATGATTCACATCATCCTCTTTCCACGCAATAAAACTAATTCTTTCATCTTTTTTTAACTCTGAAACTATTTCAGAAAAGCCAATACTTTCGTTAACTAAATAAATATAAGCCATGCGCTCATTTACAGCTAACTTCAGTTCGTCTTGTTCATCGATTGGGTCCTTTACATTCCAAATGCGGTACTTATCTAATAAAGAATTTAAATCAATCAGGGATTCATTGTGGTCATTCAAAATGGAAGACTGCCCACTATCACCACTCACAATCCAAATGACTTTCTGAATCGCTTCATCCCATGTATTGTATGAATTTAAAACAGCTTGGAGTTGTTTGTCCATTTCCGCAATCCCATCGGTTTCCGTTGGACCATTGTCATGAACTTTCTTATCTAAATCCGGAAAGTAGGCTAGTGTAAAAGAAGGTAATTTGTCTTTTTGAATGAAGAAACTCAGTTCATTTGCAGTAAATCGATCATTGAGCCCCATCCTTCTCCAAATTTGATTGTTTTCAGGATTGTATTGAGATAGACTACCCAATGACAGAAGGGGTGGTCCTTTGATTACTATATTATGCGGGATGAAGTTTACCAAGGATGCGAGTTTTGGGATAGTTAATCGATGAGGAGAGTCCGCGCGATAAACAAGCCCATTAATCGAAGCGGATTGGAGCCCTGCGTTTGTCAACTTTTCATAAATGGTGAAGACATCCTCGCTTAAATGCTCTTGATTCAAATCGATTAGTCCATCCGATAATACTTGTTTCATCCCATGCTTCCATACTTCTTTGCTTCCAGTACCATAATTTACTAATCGGTTTTCATCTTCTTTGAACCAAATTAGGCCAGGTACTTTATGCTTGTCTGCGTATCCTCCGGTTAATAATGTGCTGTCAATCGTAACCGACATTGTCGGATAAGAGCTAACGGTTTCAGGATTGTAATGACCGTGTTTCATAAAGAATTCCAATGCAGGAGCTTTTCCTTCCTTAATCGCTTGTTGTAACGGTTCATCCATCAGAGAGTCAATTAGTAAAAAAACAACAGGTTTGGAAGTTGGCAGAATTGAAACTTCGTTTATGTCTTTTATTGGTGTTTTCAAACCCCACCAATACAGAACAACTAGAGAAAGAAAAATTAATCCCATGGATATAAAAATTCTAATAACCATAACTTCACCCTTTAATCTATAATTACCGTTAGTATGGTTAGATTTATGTTAGACAATACAAATTTCTTCATTTCTATCTATTTCTCTCTTACTTACGATAACAGAGCTCTCTTCCCCCTAATTCATGTGAATATTTTAAGTTACTTAACACCCTGGACCATGCCATTTCATGCTTGATCCAACTCTTGTCCATTTTCCCAACCAGTGTGCCTTACCTGTCAGTAGTGTTTTCATTAATTTCCTTGAAACTTTCCCCTATTTTCCACTCTAGTCCTAACTTTGTGCTTTTCCCTCTACCTTTTACTCTCTAAATCACTTATTTTCTGTTAAAATAGTAAAACAAGTAATAATATTGCGACAACTTTTGGAGTAAGATAGGTAAATAGAGTATAAAAACGGAGGTCAAGAGATTTGGGAGAATTTCTCAATTTTATTTATTACGATTTTAAATACAAGCTATATGTTCCTAGTGAATATAATTCAGATAAAGAGTCTCCGTTGTTGGTGATGCTTCATGGATGTGAACAAGATCCGGATGATTTTGCTGCAGGCACAAACATGAACACACTTGCTGAAAAGGAAAAATTCCTTGTCCTCTATCCTGATATGAACCATCTGTTAAATCCTACAGATCTGGCCGGGTATAACCCCTTTGGCTGCTGGAACTGGTTTTTAGATGAAAATCAACACCGCGGTAAGGGACATCCAAAGCTAATTTATGAGATTTTTAATGAGGTCAAAAGTAAATACAAAATTGACTCAAATAAAGTATACGCTGTGGGCTTCTCAGCAGGCGGGGCACTAGCCTGTATTCTTGGTGTTACGTATCCAGATGTCTTTAACGGTATCGGAATTTGTTCGGGACTAGCCTATGATGCTGCCAATGTATATTTTCTAACCGACCCGATGGCTAAGGAAGCTAAGAATAGTATGGAGAAAGGCGTGTTTGACCCATATGCATGCGGAAACAGTGCATTTCAAGAGATGGGAAAGTATAAGAAAAAAATAGGGGTGATTGTTTTCCATGGAATCTGTGATACCACGGTCCACCCCATTAACGGCCAGCAGGTTATCACCCAATGGGCTCAAACCAATTTTCTCGTTGAAGAAGGTATAGGCCTTGCTGATGTTACCCCTGCCCTGGTCAAATCAGATATTATAAATGGAAATAGCTATACCAAGCATGTATATATAGATGGGGACGGCGAACCATTATCGGAACTTTGGATGATCGATAAAATGGGGCATGCCTGGTCTGGTGGAAGCCCGAATGGTTCTTACACCGATCCCTCGGGTCCAAATGCAACAGAAATTATCTGGAGTTTTTTCAGTAAACATCAACAACAGCCGGAAGAAAAACTGATTGAGACTTCGGCCAAAAATTCAATCTCGGCACCAGTTGTGATACCAGTCAATCCACAGGACGAATCACCAAAGAAGAACTTTTTTAGCATCCTACTTTCAAAACTTATAAAAAGAAAAAATAAAACAAAAAATTAAAGAACCTTCCCTATGAATCAAGTTTGACGAGTTTTTTTATTTGAGCCACATGGGAGTTCATTCGGATCAAACTTTTTCATTCTCTCTTTTTTATTCAATGTCATATTCTATTCCCCGGCACGAGGCACAAAGAGAAGGAGTTGTGGCATACTGGTGATATCCTTCCTTCGTGGTTGTTTGACACATTAGGTCCTGTCCTTCAAGACAGAGATAGCAGTCGAAATGCGCGTCATAAACATACTCATATTTTCTGAAGAATCCCTCCTTTGTATTGGTCGTTTGTATGGAAGTGCAGGAAGGACTTGATTCTCTAAAAGGTAGTTCGCAATGGTTGATGTCTTGTAGGCTGCATCAGCGGCAACTTCTATAGGACGTCCCACCCTAGTCGATGATCTTCTAGACTAGCGGCTCAAACATCTGTCTGTCGTGAACATTTCCTCTTCATTCGCTATCGCAATCCAGAGTAAAGGGTGTTCCCTAAATGACTAATCTTTGGATAGATTAAATAATTCTGATTTAACTCGGCATCCTTCTTACCACCAGTATTCAGAGTATTGAATCACAAGCTAATTCTATATTCCTCCTATACTTTTACTTCGCTAACAAATTCAGCGGATTCTTCCAATAAATAAAACAGCTTTTTACGGTCTTCATTATCATCCCGTAAATCCACATCTACAGCCACCCTAACTTTGAGAGTTTTGGCAGTTACCTTTAGTGGTTGTAAATGTCTAATTGATTCCGTAATCTTGAACATCATATCTGACACGATTCGTTTTCCAATCGACTATTTTACTTCCGTCTGGTGAAACCAAATCTATATAGCCTTGTAACATCGGGGCTGAATCTTCATTAGAAAGAGGTAGTTGAAAATGAATCTCCGTTTCACCCATATTCTCTATAATCCGTGCATTGCTCACCAACTCTGACATTTCATCCATGGTCTCTTCTGAATGAGACACCCCATTGATTTTATCCTCGACCGCTTTATGAACTCCTTTACCCAAAGCTAGAGGGTATGTTGCTGAAGTAACAGCGTATTTCTTATCATTCATCGAATTCATACTAAACAATACCTTTCCGGTTATAAAAACCCTTTTTTATTTCAATGTGCGTATGGAATGGTCAACTGATTGTCTGAATACGTCAATATGGAAGCCCGTCTGGTGATTATAGGTGAAGGCATGAAATCGTTAAATTAGGAGGTCGTCAACCCCTATTAAGATGAAAAATAAAGATAGTTGACCAGACTTATCCATTTCCATAGAATATGAGACCTTTGCAAGAGTATTCATTTTAGAATTGGATAGACTGGGAAAAAAACCCGATATTCTAACTCTCCCACGCGTTATGATAGATTGCGAAGGGAGGAGTAATGAGATGAAAAAATCGATTGCAGTACTCATGCTCGGTTCGGCGCTCTTACTGCCGAACAACAATAGTGTAGAAGCTTCAAATTTGGATAATAATGTACAGGTGCAAAAAGCACAACAGTACATTCAAAGCTACATAGGAGGGGACAAACAACCCTATATGTACAACACTTCACTCAAAAAAACGATAAATTTTGATCGACTTTATAGTTTAGCGAAATCTTATGCAAATAATACAGAGGTTGCTGTACCAACCCAGAACCAACAGGAAACTAAACCAGTTACGGTTAAGCCAGAAGCGAAACCAGTGAAGGAGCCTGTTACAGCTAAGCCGGTAGAAAAACCAGCTCCGACTAAGCAGCCGGCAGCGACACCAACACCGGAAGCAACTCCACCAGCTAAGACAGCACCGCAAAAACCGGCAGAAGTAGCGCCAGTAAAACCTGCAGAAACAACATCTGATGCATCTGTTTCTGAAATTGAAAAAGCTGTACTTGACCTAACAAATGTTGAAAGACAAAAAGCAGGTCTTAAACCATTACAAACGGATGCTAAATTGATGAACTCTGCAAGACAAAAATCAACAGATATGGCTTCAAAAGGATACTTTTCACATACAAGCCCGACTTACGGATCACCGTTCGATCAAATGAAAGCAAATGGTGTAACATATAAATCGGCTGCTGAAAATATTGCGATGGGCCAACTTACAGCCGAAGAAGTCGTAAAAGGATGGATGGAATCACCAGGGCATAGACAAAATATCTTAACGGCTGATTTCACTCACATCGGTATCGGTTATGACAAAAACGGAAACTACTGGACGCAGCAATTTATCCAGAAATAATATGATTGAAGAGTCGTCCTTTGCACTGGAATCGTTCCGGTACAGAGGATGACTTCTTTTGATATATTTTCAGTTTTTGCTAACCATTGTTAAGTGAATCAATTTCATAGCATTTAAACTGCATAAAGAAGTCCTCCTTGTTTGATGATGGGTCAATGGTCGTTGACACCCACATCATACTAGAGGGCTTTTTTTCTTGCAAGACCCGGAACATCCTTCAAACAGGAATGCTGCCCCGTTATTTTAGGTATAATCCTTCACAATCTCAATTGTATTATATAAATATTTGTTTATTATCCTCAATAATATGGCCCGATTGCGGAACAAAAATTAAAAAGCACTCTTTATCAAAAAAATAACCTGTCAAAAATTTTAAAACCCAATATATGTTCCAAAACTAGTCCTTCTCTGAACACACACAAATCCCCGTTGAAATGAATGCTTATTATCTATAGATGTTACGAAATCCTCTTCATTATTCTACGTTCAATAACCTAATAAAATCTATCTTATATTGCAATGAAGAAACCCAGCTAATCTTCTAATGTGAAGTTAGTCAGTTTTTTAAATTTATATGTGCAAAATAGCGCTTGAAATACGCGCAAATTATCGGTCATAGTGACACCCACTACCAGAGGTACAGATCCCTTGGATATATAATCTACACAAAAAAGAAGATCAGATTTCGCCGACCTTCACAATTTCCTTGTAATACTTAACTTGCGATACATTGCTATTACCTTTATATTTTCTCGTTCCCATACTTCATTCCTAAACACCGGGATTTTGAATTGTTTCTCCATTTCAGTCATTAAACCAGCCAGTAGAATATCTTTTCTTGGTTGATCTGCATGGATGATCCTTTCATATTCCCTTTGATATTCTAAAAGTGATTTCTTGGCCATCACTATCTGTCCCCTCTAGCTACTTCTCTTTTGGCACGAATTAGTGTGCGTATAGGAATTCACTTCCAATAGCTGTAAAGCGTGTGCTTCTTACTTTTTAGTGAATTTCTTCGGTCTACCTTCACGGAAATCAGGATTCTGTTTCGCAATGGCTGAGATCAAAGTAATAGCATTCATCGGTTTATGGACAATAAACGCAGTACACATCAATTTCATTTTTTTCGACAACTGATGTAACTATTCCTCTTGTGTTGCAATTAGATGAACGAAATCTGACTTCTAGAATCCCTCTAGAAGTTAACTCCCTATACTTGACTTGAACTCTTTTGAAATAACCATCTTTATAAATGACAAGATCAAATGGGGAATGTTCGGTATGGGGTATCAATATCATATAGCCCTTTTGGTGTAAATCGACCTGGGCTTTTAAAACTCCTAAATCTCCCTTATTCTAAGTGTGATGATACAAGGTTGTTCACCTTTTTCCTGTAATGTTCCGGTGCTCAATAGAAACATCACTGATTTCCTTTAAAAATAAAACAAGAATCTTACCGTTTTCATGACTATCAGTCCCAATTTTGAATTATATCCATTATGATTGATTGGGAAAATTATTTCCAATTTTATAAATGACATATCAGTAGAACATTCGATATTTCTTTCAAAAGCATAGTGCTGGAACAAGCTAATCACTTGTCCTGTTTGAAATTTGTGTAGTTATTTTTCATAAAAAATCAATTCCAACCGGATTCGGAATTTGATCATTGGGGACGGAAGAGTATACGCGGATCTATTTTTATTAGTAAATAATGAAGATTGGGCTTCACTAAAAGGAACAGAAAAAACATTGGCTATATTAAAGTATGACAAAGATCCAAGTGCCAACGGATTAAGTTATGACGTGGAAAAAGCACAGCTAGTTCGAATACAAGACTGAAAAACGAAGGACTCTCCAGTAATAAAAAGCCCCCTATAGAATAGACACTTAAAAAAGTCTATTCTATAGGGGGCTTTTTAATGAAAACAGCTCTTTTTAAAAAAGGGAACGTACCAATGTAAGACCCATGAGATACTGAAAATCGTCTTTGTTCAATAAGAAAAAGGCTTTATTCCTTCTTGAAGTAAAGCTAACTTTTAGTTCGTATCCTCCGTTAAGAAAGTAATTACTACAATTAATGCAAATGCCAATAGTAATAAAGTCCATCCTACAATGAAGAAAATCATCACTAATGTTTCACTTAAGTTAAATGGGTTTAAATTATACATCCACATACCAAACCTTAGACCAAATGCACCAAGCATTACTGTAATAGCTTGTATAGACACAAGTTTTTTATGATTAAGCCAAGAACACCCGTGACTTCAGTCGTGGGAGGTTCATATTTCACAGTATAGACTTTATAACATGTTCCCCATGCAAATACGGATAACCATCCAACTAATAATATATGTACATGTGTATTTGCCGCAGTTGTGCTTGTCATCGCATTTGTTATTTCAAGTACAAAATTATAGAAGCCTCACCTCAATTAAACCTACTTAAAACTTCGCTATCTCATTAGATAGCGAAGTTTTATTTTATATTCAAATCACTGATCGTAACCACTTTATCATGTAGCAGTCAAAGGATTTTGTTGTTTAATCTCTTGTATCGATAAATGTATACTATAATTCCCATGCTCAAGAATTTTATCTAGAAAGAGATTCAATTGTTCTTGAGAGTTCAATTTGGCTTTTATATGGTAACAGCCTTCTCCTGATACGCGGTGAACTTCCACTACCTCTTTGCAATCATTCATTAATCGTATAAACGCATCATGTTTTGCTGTTTTCATATATATAATGATAAACGCTGTATAAGTGAGTCCCACTTTCATTTCATCGACTTGTAGAGAGAAGGCTTTAATTACGCCACTATCTTCAAGTTTTTTTATACGATTCCCTACTGCTTGTCCCGTCATATGAATTTGTTCGCCTAAGTCTTTCCATTGGATACGTGAATTATCGGATAATAACCGTAGGATTTGAAAATCAATGTTATCAAGTTCCATAATACATTCCTTTCACCGTGAAATTTTTTGAGCTGAAAGTGTTTCGCCAACCTAACGATAAAAAACAATATACGAGATATGATTATAGTGGACCAAAATACTTTAAATGAGGTGGAGAAATAATGAGCACAGCGCTAATTATTGTAGATATTCAAAATGACTATTTCTCAAATGGAAAGATGGAATTAGTTAATCCAGATAAAGCCGCGGCTAATGCTGCTAAAGTTCTTGAATGGTTTAGGCAGAACAATAAAGAAAATATTTTTCATGTTCAGCATATCGCAGCTGATCCAGCTTTAGGATTCTTCCTTCCGGATACAGACGGTGCTGTAATACATGAAACTGTTCAACCTTTGGAAAACGAAAGCATTATCATCAAACATTTCCCTAACAGCTTTTTACAGACTGATTTGGAAAACAAATTAAGAGAAAATGGTGTAACCAAGGTAGTCGTGGTAGGAATGATGACGCATATGTGTATTGATGCGACAGTCAGAGCGGCAGTGGATCTAGGCTTTGAGACGACACTTATTGAAGATGCATGTGCGACAACAGACTTATCTTATGAAGGTAAAGACGTTCCAGCTGAACAGGTTCATTACGCGTTTGTCGGTGCACTTAACGGTATGTATTGTGCTGTAACTTCGACTGAGGACTTCTTGCAATAAGAAACACAATCTTAATGTAAAAGGCATTTGGGAATGCGCTTATTCCCAAATGCCTTTTACTTTTTCCGGAAATAATCTACGCGAAAAATCTCCTCATTTAGCGTGATTTATGCAGTAATAGTAACCTTTACTACCACATCTAATTTACCTGTTTCCGAGGTTGTTTCGGATCTTGGGACCTTTCCTGTTGAAGGCAAAAACTTTTCAAAGTGTAGATTTACAAATCTGAAGGACCCCACACTTTTCTAAAGAATATAATGTACTGCTAGCTTATAAGTTAATTGTTAATATATTTCTCAAACACATCACCAAAGTCTTTAATTCGGTATTGGTCACGGGCAGCCGTTAACCAGGAGAAACCAAACTCGGTCAATTGTTTATACTGGTCGGCTAGCTGAATGTCAGACAGACGTGCGTTATGCAACACTGTTACAGCTTTATCAAGACTTCCATTCGCTAACTCTAAAAGTATATTGTTGTCGTGGACTTTTTCCGAAATATAAGATAATGCTTTGTACAGATCAATCAATTGGGCAAGTTGCTTTTTATCAACGTCAATGCTGAACGATTGATTGCCTAAGGAGAACTTGATTTCAACATCCAAATCCACTTTTCCCGCCGTTTCCAAAAACACATCGGTAATTTGATATTGCGAATACGAATAGCGTTTTAGCAAGCGCTTCGAAGATATAGCTTTCTCTCCATCGACGTGAATAAATGCAATGTTCGTAAAGCAATATTCATCCATTTTTGTCTTGATTAAAAAATAAATCTTTTCATTCTCTTCATTTCGAATATAATCATCCGCATCCGTTTTATCATAATCTTCTGGACCTATGATTTTACCGATATCCGACAAGCCTAACGCATCTGAAGCAAATTTTTTCAACATATGCCCCGCCCCTTCTCCCTACTTATATTCTTTCACCTGTATTATATAACTTTTCATGAGATAAATGTAGAACCTCTATTCAAACTGATAAGTAATTACCACAATTCTTCCCCTGTGAACTTCTCTCACCTTGTCTGGTAACAATGAAGATTGATTACTTGCGAATCTAACTTAGTGTAGCCTGTCCATTACTCTCGATTTTGGTAACAGTCAAACGGTAACAACACTAACATGCTATCCCCCTTGCTATCATTACATTTGGGAGACTATTACATACGTTACCGTTTAAGTACACTCTATCGGATACAACAATTACTCTATAATTTAAGAGACCCACCTAATACTCCCTAATTTGAAGACGTTAGGCAACAATGTGTTAGTCCAGATGTCACCTTTATTTCTGAAGATACTCCAAGAAATCGGAAAGGCTGTTTGAATGGATGATGAATAATGGAGAGTAGCTATTTTCCTTTACATCCACATGTATCCATTCGACGATAAATGTTGTACCATGGAACTATTACATCATTAGGAGGTATGAAATTGAAGAAATTTATCACATTACTAATGTTATCAACGGTACTCTTACTAGCAGCGTGTGGAAATGATTCAGCCGAAGGAGTAAAGGAAGAGCCAAAAGAAGTAGTTAAAGCAGAAGCTGCTGACAAAGCTGTTGCCGACAAAGCTGCTGCTGACAAAGCTGCTGCTGACAAAGTCGCTGCTGACAAAGCTGCTGCTGACAAAGCCGCTGCTGACAAAGCCGCTGCTGACAAAGCTGTTGCTGACAAAGCTGCTGCCGACAAAGCCGCTGCTGACAAAGCTGTTGCTGACAAAGCTGTTGCTGACAAAGCTGTTGCTGACAAAGCTGCTGCCGACAAAGCTACTGCCGCTCAGAGTGAATCGTTTCAAAATTGTACAGATTTAAGAACAAAATATCCTAGCGGTGTAGCAAAAGACCATCCTGCTTATGAATCGAAAATGGACAGAGATAAGGACGATTGGGCATGTGAGCAATGAAGATAAATAATGGCTTGTAAATAAAAAATCCAACATCCTCATATGATGTTGGAGTTTTTTATATCAACTTTTTTTGAGTTTCATTTATCGAATAATTTCCATTTTTAGCCTTATACCCCAAACCATTATTCCATTCTTCAAGTTTTACTATTCATATTATAATTTTATCTAGACCAATGTATGCCTTCTTCATATTTCACCTCAAATATCTTTAAAAATATTCCGCTTTCAACCCACTCAACTCCTGCACCAAACGTCAATTCAATTCCGATTATACCAGACTCATAAATTTCATTGACCTCTGTAATCCTTGCATTCAGTGTCACGCCCCACTCCCGGTTTTGCAACGCAACAATATCGCCCAGGTCATAACGTGACTTAGTAAGCGCCTGTCCCTCCAAGTTTACTTCCTGTATTCAGCCAACTTTTGATTCCCACGATTGATTAAATCAGCTTCTACTTCTGAATCAGTCGAGGAATAGGATCCGCACATTTTCACAACCAGTTTCCTGTGTATTCTAACCTGGTCATCATCTGCATGGATAACAACTTCTTCCACTATTTGTTAATAGCCCCCCCACTAACTTATGCCAACTTTCATTAATACCCTGTACATAGGATTTTAGAGGGTATAGTTATCAGGATAAAATCATTGTTTTAATGGTTATTTGGTCGAAACATGACGGAATAGAAAAAAGAGTAGCTAGAAAGGCCACTCTTCTTAGAATAATCGAAAATCTCTTAATGAATCTGCGACTTCTTCCTCTGTAATTCCAATATATCTTTTTGTAATTGATTGATCCGAATGGTTGAAGATGTTCATTAAAGTTACTACATCATGAGTCCGCTTATAGTAGTGATAGCCGAATGTCTTTCTCATTGAATGGGATCCAATGTCCGTACGTCCTATAAGTACGGCTGCTTGAACAAGTATTCTGTATGCCTGTGTAGTTGATATATGGCTATCGCCTTTTCTTGACGGGAAAATGTTAAATTACAACAACGGAATCCCCCCTACTTCCTTCGCGCCGAAAAACCGGAAATTGCTACATCCTATTTTTCCCCTTAAACACTTCAACCCGCGTCCTTGTTACATTTACCTAAAAAAATAGATTTAGGCATACAAAAAAGGCGCACTCGTTAAAGTACGCCCCCGCTTTCGATAATTAAAGACTTAATTTAGCTTTCTCGTAAAATTCTTCGAAGCTTGGCAGACCATGAAACCACTCTTTCAAACTATAGTTATAAGCACTTCCGTCGTAGCCAATTTTAAACTCATCCGCTTCATGCGGTTCATATAAGCCCGAATTTATAATTAGTATCTTCATATCCGTCACATAATGGATTTGGCAAAGACGTAAAAAACCATCCTTGATATCGCCAGAAACTAAATTAAGATATCTATTTTCAAATTCATTCATCGTACAATCCACCCTCGTATGTAATATCGTAAGTAGCGACCATCGCGAAATAATCGCCCTTCTACGGAATCTGCACCAACAGACCCCGTTATATATATGTAAAACCATTCGCCCTACTGCCCACCGTTACCGTTCCATTCTGCCACGATTTCCTTTAAACGGATCGCAGTTATCGAGTCCCCCAAACCTTCCGCCTGCATCCGCTCAAAGTATTCTCGACCGCCCACCAAATATCCGTAGCATTTTTTCGTGTGCATACGATCGTTACCTCATTATCGCCGGTAAATAATTGCTTCATATAATCGCCCCATCCCGATTAATAAACTGATAGTACCGTAAATAGCGTAATTATGATAGGGACGCCGTAGCCTACCGTCATCCATACATAATCCGACGGGCATACTGCTTCGTCATCATCGGCCATGAAGTAGCGACGCAAGGCCATCATACGCGAACCCTCCCGAGTTCGTCGAAATTGTGAATTACGCTAGTGCCTGCTGCTAGTCGTTCAATTGCGCTTATTTCTACTGCGATTGTCATAATATACCCGCTCCATTCCATATAATTTATTACGTTATAAGCCTTACTCTTAACGTTATACATAATATGTAGAACGGAGTGAAACGATGCAAGCAAACGTAAAAATAACACTCGGCCAAACGCTCGAAGATGCAGGCATAACACGCAACGCCGTAGCTGTCGAGGGCAAGATTCGCCCGGCAACGATAAGCGAAATCTGCAACGGTAGTAGTAAGTCGATTAGCTTCGACACACTAGAACGGATTGTAAACGCCTTGAATACGCTCGACAAGAACGGTAAACAGTACGATTTAGCTGATATATTAACGATTGAATACGGGGAATAACCGGAAGGACCGGTGCTGATTATCGGCTCTTTTTGCATTCGGAAATTCTAAAACTGACAACGAAAAAAAGACCTCACAGGATTGTGCCGCGGGGTCATTTTGTTTCTATAAAAAGAAGATTAACTGCCAATAAAGGGGACTTTTTGTTTTATTTCATATGAAAATCAAAGTTTTCATTATTAGCGCTCTTGAATTAAACGAGGTGACCTTTTATGGTTTTTAACTCACCAAATAACTTTGGAAACAGGTTTTCCATTAAATTTACTACATCTTCATGAGCCTCGTCCCAAAGTTCAGTTTCTTTATCATGGGCATTACTTGCCGCGTCGTTTTGATATTCTGCAAGTTTCTCCTCATATGCGTCGATTTTTTCGTTTACTAAATCTGTTTGAAATGATTCAGAATCAAAATTTATATATCGAGCTATAGATGAGTCTTCTTCTAAATGCTCTAATATTATAGAAATCAAATTTGATTCTAGGTCATCATTAATCAGAATTAAAGTCTCTACTAACTTGTCAATTAAGGCGCTTGATATATATGGCTGATTTCCTAAAAATGGTTCACTATCCGCTGGAAAAGGATAATCAGCTACTTGGTATAGAGTTTCTTTTAATTCCAAGTACTGAGCCTTTAAACTAGATAATTCATCGTATATAGACAAATAATTCCCTCCTTTTCTATTAATAGATAATTATAAAAACTATTTATGGAAAAGTCAACTATTTCCAGATAATTGCAGGGATATTAAAAGCACTGGTTTTCTTAAACGGAGGCTAGTTTCTTTTGTAATCGGGCAATCCTACCGTCATAGCCACCTTTTGTACCGTCTGATTGTTTTAATTTCAGCGCCTTTTTGCTAATATCGATAGCCTCCGTGTAACGCCCTTGCTTTTCATACATAATCGCAAGACGTTTAAACACAGGTATATTAGCACCACTCGACCGCTTGTCATGACGTAAGAAACTGGTCGCTTCCGATATCACATCAAGGCAATAGCGTTCGCAATCATCGAATCTATCTTGTTTATAATATAATTCCGCCAACGTTTGCCGTGAGAAATGACGGTCACTTACGTTCTTCGCATACTTTAACGATTCTAATAGTAGGCGTTCTGATAGGCTGTCATTAGTTCCCGACGCCATCGAATACAAGAAGTCACAACGGTCGCCTACGAACGTAATTGAACCACTGTCGAGATCCTTCGCTACATATTTCCGTGTACCTAACTGATACGGATGAGATAAAGACTCACGGATTTCTTGTTTGTCCGAATCCGACAAGGTTGCGTAAAAACCCTCTAGCTGTAGGTAAGCAATAACTCCGCCGACTTTGCGTTTAAACAAATTAAATATACTCATTCAACACCCCCTGTAATCCCATTCGACACACTACGGTCCCCTACCTTCTTCTTGCCGTTGTTCCCCTTCAAACCCTCCGTAAACGCCTACAATTCTTCTAATCTTTATGTACTTATCATTTGACTTTGACGCTCTTAAATCAGCAGAATAGCTGCTCACTATAGGAAATGGGCGCAAGAATGTTACCTACATCCGCACTAAAGATATAATAACGTCGATAGTTTGAATATAAGCAACGGACCACGAATCAGCGTCATAGTGAAGTATGAGGTTTCTGTTCGCCCTTGTTCGAACCGCGATCTTTCGACCGTCATTCACTCGTCACATTACTGTCCATTCCGTGCGGTGGTGTGTAGCTTGTCCGCGTGTGAACGATTACCGACTCCATAAAGTCCCAGTAATCCTTCCGTGCCGTTAATGGGCGCACTCCCCTATTCGTCGCAACCCGAAACAAGGAACGGGCGTTACCTGCGATATAGGGGAATTCTCTACGTTGGCTCCCCGTGACCTGACGTGTCTTTTTAACGACGCTTAACGGCTACTCGTCGTGAGTACCCACCGAAAAAAGACATTAGTTAAGAAGCCTTGCCATATCGAATTTTTTTCGATAGAATAAGGATAGGTTGAATACGGCGAGTATTCGATATTTAGTTATGGAGGTTAGGCGTTCGAGCGCTTGGCCTCTTTTTTATGTTCAATTTCTTAAATCCCGCAGCCTGTCCGCGACTTCCTCAACGCCCAAATGCAAATACCGCGCAGTCACCGCGAAGTCTGAATGACCTAATGCCTTGCTAACCAGTGCTAAGTCGCCCTTGCTACGCTTATATATGTCCTTTGCAAAGCCCCGACGTAGTCCGTGAGGATTTATGTTTCGATTTCCATACGTCCGCTTATAATAATTCAGATGCTTCGCTATTGCGTTGGACTTCGGCGCATTAGGATTAATAATGCCCTCGCCCTGCTGCGTGATAAATACGTAATCATTAACTACGCCCTTCTCTTCTCGGATGATCCGATTCTGCTTGAATAGTACCTCGAGTATTTTCTGTAACCGTCCGTCAAAAGGAAGTAAAATGACTTTGCGATTCTTTAATAACGCACCTTCAATCCGCAGCAAACGATTGTCTAAGTCTATATGGCGTTCTTCAAGCGCAGACAACGTGGCAAGCCTTATTCCAGTCTGATAGATCAACAGAATAGCCGAAGCGTCCCTCAAATCGATAAAACGTGATAAGTCGAGCAACCGTAAAATATTAAAAACGTCTTCTTCCGTAGCACCTTCTTTTACTTCTTCGTCCACGCGTATTTGTATATTCTTCCAAAACATATCCGCCAACCATCCGTTATTAAAGCACTTGCCTAAGAACGCACAAAAACATTTTAATCGGATACGCTTCGTGGCCGGCTTAACGTTCATGGACGCAAGCCATTGGTAGATAGAATCTGCATCAATAGCGAGCAGATACTCAACATCTGTCTTAACGATATAGTCCATTACATACGTTTCATAATTGTGGATAGTACGTTCGCGCAACCCACTGGCGCGCATTTGGCGTATAACGATTTCTAGCGCCTTTTCAATTGTTAGCGCGGATTTACGATTTATCGTTGATGCGGTCTCGATACCCTCCACGTCAAACATTTCGGATAAATCCACGTCGACCGTCAACCCTTTCCGCTTTTTAGACAACAAAAAAACCTCCTAACGTAGAGTTAGAAGGCAGGCGTCCATAATTCGCAGTGTGACCGCTCATAGACCGCTTCTTTAACTTCGCTAGAAGGCTTATACGACGCGCTTTACAGGCGCTTTTAATTATGTCCCAGGAGGACGTTTTTAAGAGCCTTTAAACCCTTATACACCAGCGTTTCGTCTATTCAATGTGTATAATATGTGTAAAGGCTTTTCAGAAAGAGCATTGCTGTAACCACCTACTTTTACGAATTACGGTGAGCCATTCTTTTCTTAACTATATAAACAAACAATTCAATAAGTATTAGAATTATGGCTCCTACGAAGGGAAGGAGATAATAATGATTTATGAGAAATTGTTAACCAGTATTAGTAGCTGCATCTTTTATCATACCGGAGAGTATAGGGATAATAATGATTGAACCACAGTTACTTCGAATATATAATAGACATTCTACTATATAATGGACTGATATGTAATATCTTTCCTCCATAAAAAAATTATCACCTCATCTAACTTATATCGAAGTGATTCAAAATGTAAATCATAAAATAAATAATTTATTCTAGTTCACTTTCATATTCGAAAGAATACTATTTTAAGGTTGAACCCACTTTACTCTTGAGTTTCAGGAACTGCTTCAACTGGAACCTTTGATAACGGAACCACATATGGCCAGTTGAGCTGTCTAAAGTATTGTCTGACCAAGCCGCTTTCTAATAATGATATCAATTAGATTGTTTTAGAACAAAATACGTTCTAATATTCTCACCCGGACTATTTTGATCGTTGAAAACCCACAGATATTGCCTGTTCCTCTCCCGTGGATTTTCTCTTTTGTGCCCAATAATAAACAGCAAGACCAGCTAATATGTAAATGGAAAAGAAAATATATAAAGTACTGAAGCTAATAATACCAACTACAGCACCGACCAAAAGGGAACCACCCCCAACACCTAAATCAAAGATTGAAAGGAAAGTTGCCATAGCAACGGGACGACGCTGTGGCTCAGCATTTTGCATTGCGATGGTTTGGAAACTTGGAAATAATGTACCCCAACCGCCTCCAATAAAGGCTGCCGCGATAAAAAACATAATCGCATTAGTCGTTAATCCAAGAACAAGCATCCCGATTGCGAATAGAACAATCGCCGGAAAAACAATTACGTTTGCACCGTATTGATCAAACCATCGACCAGTAAATGGTCGTGTTAATAGAAGAATAAGAACATACACCGCAAAAAAGTAACTGGCTTGTGCTCCTAATCCTTGTTCTACAGCGAAAACCGCCATAAAAGATAGGACAGAAGCATAAGCAGTTGCAAAAAATGCCCCGGTGATAGAAATTGGGATTGCCGACTTTTCAAATAAATCCGGCCTTTTCTCACCCTGTAAACGTATCACCCTTCTTTCTTTCGGCAGACGTGTAAATAAACAAAACAAAAGGGATATTAGAGAACAAAAAGCGGCTACCCAAAATAAACAATAAAGATTATACATATTAAAAATCGTCAGTCCAATAAATGGACCAAAGACCATTCCTAAATTAGTAGACAAAATAAAGAAGCCCATACCTTCGCCTTTCCGAGTCTCTGGTACAATATCTGCGATAATTGCTGCTGTAATTGTCGTGGCCATTCCAAACCCTAGACCGTGAATAAAGCGTAAGATAAGTAGTGGATAAATGGCGTCAAAAAAACTGTAAAGAAATGAAGCCACTGTAAAAAGAAACAACGACAAAATTAATATTAATTGTTTGCCATATTTCTCAATCCATGGCCCCATAAAAGGTCTAATAATAATCGCAGCCCCAATATAAACGGTTGTAAATAGACCGGCTATGGAACTCGTCGAACCATAAAAAGTTATCGCAGCAGTCGGTAATGTAACAAGTAACGCAAAATACGTTAAAATGAAGAAAAAGTTTGCTGCTGATACAAAGAGAAAACTTTTCGTCCACAAGACCTCTTGATTCATTGAAAAAACCACCGCCTACTGCAGTCTCTATTTTAACCACCCTAAAAAATAGGTATAAAAATTGTATAGCATTGTTACATTAACGATCTTGGTAGATAATTGGGTTTTAACCGTCTTTTAACTCGTTGCATTTTGATTATTCATTACAACTTCTCACTGCATAATCCGGAATTTACTGTAAATTCATACCTTTTCCTAGGATACTTATTCACTATTCTTCTATGTAGGTCTTTACTTTATTAGGTTATACAAATAGTTGGATCTCTAAGTTACATAAAATCCTCTATTCATATTTAAGTGGATCTCCATCAAATGGTACATCTTCGATTTTTATGGACTCCGTTGGGCACCCTTCATACGCGTCTTCCATGTCTTCAAGCAAATCATCCGGAACTTCAGTGATACCTTTATTATCATCGAGTATCACATATGAAATTCCATCATCAGTATAAGCATAAACACCTGGCGCTGTTTCTCCACAAGCTCCACAAGCAATACATGTTTCTTGATCAACAATTGTATACTTTGTCATTTTTTTCGCCTCTTTCTAAGTTTAGTAGTTGTTTAATACTGAGACATGTAGCATAATCATTCTTTTCTTTTTATACTTACAATCTCATTACTTTTCAGTTTAGTTATATGCCCAATCAATATATAATTAGATTGATTGGGCATTGGGATTAATTATTCTTGAACCGCTACTTATTATCTTAAAATAATTCGGTGCCTTAATCAGGCTTGGTAGTTAATGACCTTAGTTCGTCTACCAATTCCGGCACTTCTTTCTCTAAAAATTCCCATTCAGTATCATATGCCATATCTAAGAACTTTTTCTCTTCATCTTTAGGCAATTTAAAAAGTTCGACTCCGACATTTTCCAACTCGACTAATTCTTTTTTATCAAGCTCTTCGTAGTATTCAACCATGTCTTTCTCATAGTCAGCAGTTGCGGAAATAATTGCTTCACGGTCTTTTTCCGAGATTTCATTCCATTTTTCATTGTTCATCAGTATCGTACAATTTTGCGTCCAAAACGGGTGATCTAAAATATACTTAGATGAATCAGTCCAACCATCTTTCCTAGGCCCGTTGAATCCTCCATATACAAACCCCTCAACAACGCCTGTTTGTAACGATGTATATACTTCGGAAGGATCAATCATTGCAGAAGCTATTCCAAGTTTCTCAAAAAAACGAGTATAATTTGGAGCGGATCTAATTGGCATGCTTTTTAGATCATCAATACTATCTATCGGATTGTTTAACCATAACCTTGGCGAACCTGTTAACCAGCGTCCCAAGTACATTACGTTCATTTCTTCATGTCGTTTCACCATTAAATCGTAAAACCCATTTTCTCTTTCTTCCCATGGCTTCAGTTGTGATAAGGCTATACTGAGTGTTTCAGGTGCAAGTGACTGGTATTGTCCAATATAAGTAAAGTTTATATCCATAACACCAGAATTCATTGCTTCAAACTGCTCGCCAATAGGGATAACATCAGCTCCGCCTCGCCAATTCACCTTCACTCTGCCCTCGGTTGCTTTCTCTACCGTCTCAATCCAATCATGAAGGGTTGCTGTTAACGGGTGATCTTTTGGTAAAAAGCTAACAGCATTCAGTGTCATTTCATTTGACTCACTGCCTTTTTCCCCAGTATTTTCACCATTAGAGCAAGCTACTAAAAGGATAGCCATTAGCATTAATGTTATTACTTTGTACATTTTTGAATTCTTCTTCATTTCCTTATTCCTCCTGCTAATTTAATTTTTTTCACAAATAAACTAACTATTTAACGAAACTCGGTAACCATAAAGTTAAAGTTGGAAATATAATCATTAGTGCCATCACTACTAAATTCAATAAGATAAACGGAATTACCGCCACATAGATTTCTTTCATGGATATCGAATCTTTCGGAATCACTGCCTTCATTGCAAAAAGATCCATGCCAAATGGCGGTGTAATTGTTGCAATTTGCATATTAAGAAGCATAATCGCCCCAAACCATAAAGGATCGAATCCCATAGTGTTTGCTATAGGCATTAGTACTGGAAGCGTCATCATCATTATCGATAAAGGCTCCATAAAGCAGCCAAGTATAAGTAGAACAATTTGAATCATTATTAATATCATTATTGGATGAAATTCTAGGTTTCCTACAAGTTGTACAAGACCTTGGGTAACACCCGTATAGCTTAAAATTTGACCAAACGTAGTTGATCCAATAATAATCATAAATATCATTACACTGGATCTTAGTGTCCCATTAAGAGATTCCCAGAACTTCCCCCAAGTTAATCCTCCATAAAAGTAGGAAAGTACAATAGTTCCCAACGCTCCCAGAACTGCACTTTGGGTCGGTGTTGCAATTCCAAGTATAATTACTCCTAATAGAAGGAAGACGACAAATCCAAGTGGTAAAATATATTTAACAGTATCTATTAACTTCTCAGATAAGGGAACTTTCTCAACATCATAAGCAGGAGCTAATTCTGGCTGCAAATAACATCTGATAATAATATATAAAACAAATATTATAGCTAATAGAATTCCTGGTAAGACAATTGAAAATAAAAAATGTCCTACAGGGATTGACGCAAGTGAAGCAAGCAATATACCTAATGCTGTTGGGGGAATCATAGTAGCAAGACCTGCACTACCAAGAATAGGGCCAACAGTCATTGCAGGGCTATAGCCCTTTTTCTGCATATCCGGGACTAGTAACGATCCTAACAAAGCTGTACTTGCTACACTAGAACCACTTAAAACTGAAAATAATGTTCCACTTCCTACGGCGACAATACTGAGCCTTCCTGGTAAATTCCCAAACCATTTTCCGACTGCTTCAAAAACTTTAAAACCTAAACCGGTTCGAAACATAATCTCGCCCATTAAAATAAACATTGGGATAGGTAATAAAGAAAACTTTGAGACCGAAGAAAATATATTTAATATTAATTGATTGAGTCCTGCTTCTCCATTCCATAATATAATTACACCAACAATATTAATTGTCAGAAATGAGAATGCTATCGGTAATCCAATCATAAATAGAATAAACATACTTCCAAAGACAAGTGCTAGAACACCCCACCACTCCATTTCATTTCCTCCTATTTTTTTGGTTTTTTGATTTAAGTTCGTTTATAGCAGATAAATGGTTTCTAATGAATTGTATGAAGACGAATGTAAAACCAATTGGGATGATGACGATGAGTAAAGAACGAGGAATTTCCAAAATTGTTTCTGTCTTTATACCTCTCACATATAAGTTCCAAGTTGCCATAAATCCATACACCGTAATTACCAAGGATATTACAGCTCCAATGAACGAATTCAATATTTCCATACGTATTCTATTTCTATCACTTAATCTATTTAATAATAAGTCTAGTTTAATATGTCCATCTTCTTTTAATAGCCAAGCCACGCCTAGAAAAGTTAAAAGTACTAAAAGATACTCTGAAACCTCCATAATCCAAGAAAATGAGTGACTAAAAAATTTTAATGAAACGATGTCAATCATAATTAACAAACTAATAATTATGATTACTATCCTGCCTATGACAGCCATAATATTTAAAATAGAATCAAAAAACTTATTCATTCTTGCTAGCACATTCATCTTCCCCCCCTCTTCAAGTGAATTCATTCAACTCTATATTTAATAACCAAATAGATTTTAAATCGCATCTATAATGACCCAGATTGTTTTTCACCTAACATGTGCTTAATTGGAAACGTGTAGTTTATCTACCCCCTTCCCACCTTTGAGTAGAATGGATTTCTAATAAATAACAGGTTTCCTGGGAAATTTTGTTCATTTTACTTCTGTAATCATTTGGACCGGTTCCAGATATTCTTCTTCAGCTTTTTCCACCTTAATCGGGTCCAGACTTTCTTCCTCAACTTCTTCCGACTTGTTATAGGATGCATGTTTCTCCTGAACAAATATTAGCGCAGTACCACCAATTAAAGATGCGATTCCAATCATCCCAAAGTTAAATTGCGGTTGTAAATTCATTGTCAGTAAAATACCAATTAGCACTGGGGCTAAGATACCGCCTATCCGACCTATAGCCATTGTGCTACCAAGTGCGGACGCGCGTATATGGGTCGGGTAATATTGAGATACAAATGTACTTGACAGGTTCTGAACGCCAATAGTCGCGGCACCTATTATTGCAATCAATCCAAACACGAGAGCCGTACTTTTTGAATAACCAATTAGCCCAAGTGCAAGAGCTCCAGAGAAAAAGAGTGGTACAAGTACTTTTTTAGATCCAATTTTATCCATAACAGGTCCAAGTACTATCGTTCCAACAATTGCCCCAACTTGCATGACCGCCGTGAAGATTAAACTAGATCTTAAGTCATAGCCCGCCTGCATTAGGAGGCGTGGCAGCCATGTAGATAAAGAGAATACAAGTAGCAATGAACAGAAGCTAGCAATCCAAAACATAAGCGTACTGATGGCTCTCTTATCCTCAAACATTTTAACAACCGGCATCCCTGCAGTACTTCTATTTGACTGCGGCATTTCCAGCTCAGTCGACAATGTAATGGTCGGATCGATTTTCATCAATATCTTCTTTGCTTTTTCTACTTCCCCTTTTCCAAGTAGAAATACGACCGACTCGGGTACTTTCCATATAATTAAAGGGAGCATGAATAGCGGAATAGCAGCAATCCAAAATGCCGGTTCCCATCCTAGAGTTGGAAGTAACGCACGTGTTGTTAACGCTGCAATAATCCCCCCTACAGAATAGCCTGCAAACACGTATGCTACGAGCGCAGTCCTCTTATATTTCGGTGCAAATTCAGTCATTAACGCCATGACATTAGGCATAACACCACCAAGTCCAAGACCAGCTATGATTCGAAGGACTGTAAACATTACCGGTCCTGTCGCAAAACCAGAAAGGAAGGTGAAAAAGCTGAATAAAACTACACATATAATAATTACTTTCTTTCTACCAATTTTATCCGATAGCAAACCAAAGGTGACTGCACCAATCACCGTTCCTGCAATTGTGTAACTACCAATTGCTCCGGCCATCACATCCGACATCCCCCATTCCACCATTAGGGATGAAACAACCGCTCCATAAATTACAACATCGTAGCCATCAAACATAATAATGAAAAAAAGCCAAGCTGCTAGTACTATATGAAATGAGTGAATGCGGCTTCTATCAATAACTTTCATTGGATTGATTGATTTCATTTATATTTACCCCTTTCAAAACTTGTGGAGCCCGTATTGTTACTTGTCCTGTAATTACAATTCTAAGCTAAAAAAACAATCCTAATGTACACGCCAGTAAATCCTTATAGGTATTTTCAGCTTAACTAGAAAGGATAGCTTTCGCAGAAAGTTAGTTCTATTCATTAATACCTACACGCATAACGGGATGCCCTTTTATCTATTTTTTTACAGATGAACTATAAACCGGCCAGAATTAATTCACAAGCAATGTCCAATTTAGGTAGAATTCAATCAGACTCCACATATCACCTTTTATGTAATCAGTAATATTTCACCAATTTATTCCACAGTCATAATAAGACCAGAAAGCATTGGTTCTTATTCAAGAATTCTTTCAAGCATTAATTTCATCAGAAAGGTAACCAAACAATCGAACTCACATTAGACTGATCAGTCACCGTATTGGATTGGAAAAGCTACTAGTGAAATCATATACACGGAATTTTAAAAAAATAAATGAATGTCAACAATTCAATCGAAGGTTCTTCGATTGAACCTGTCCAGCCCATGCAATTTCCATGAGCCAAACAGTAGTTTTGTCAGTAGAATGGATTACCTCTCTATTAAGTTTTTTTTAGATTCAGCTCCTTGAAGAACTTTCTCTGTTTCCGGAACAGTCATGAATCCCAAATGTTGCAGTAAATCGATAAACTTCGTTAGGGTCTCCAACTGATAATCAGTAATTTTTTCTTCATCAAAATCATAAAATCCTTTTTTTGATTTCATACCAACTTCGCCGCTTTTCATTTTTTCTTCAATTATCTTTGGTGGTGCAAATCGCTCATCCTGAAGCGATTCTTTCAAGTAATTACTTGCATGGAAAAGCGTATCCACGCCTCCCCAATCAGTAAATTCCAAAAGGCCCATAACAGCAAACCTAATCCCGAATCCAGTTCGTATCGCTTTATCAATATCTTCAGCTGAGGCCACCTTATCCTCAATTAAGCGGGCTGCTTCATTCATTGCAAGCGCCTGAATTCTTGGAACAATAAATCCAGGAGAAGGCGCGCACTTAATAGGTGCTTTCCCAATACACTCAAGCAATTCAAACATTTCCTTTAATGAGTGTTCACCCGTTTCATTTCCTGGACTTACCTCCACAAGTGGAATTAAGTATGCGGGATTCAGCCAATGAGTGTTCATAAATCTTTCTTTATGTGTCACATAAGCTGCTAAATCATTTGCTGAAAAAGAGGATGTTGTTGAAGCTATAAGTGTTTTCACGGGTAGTTCCAAACAAATCCGTTCGAAAACATCTTGTTTTATTTCTATAATCTCTGGCACTGCTTCAAATAGTACATCTGCCCTTTTCCATTCACTTGCCTCATCATCAATACGACAAATCGTAACTCGATTTAAGATCAGGTCTACCGATTCTCTTGGAACGATATTCGACAATACCAAAACTTCCAACTGGCTTTTGATTTCCTCTATTGCTTGTAAGGACAGTTGTTCGAACTCCTTTTCTTCTCTTTTTTTAATATCAATTAAACAAACTTGATATCCCTGATAGGCAAAAGTTAATGCAATCCCCCGCCCCATCCTACCGGCACCCGCAATCGCGACAAACTCTTTAGTTAACTTCATATTGAACTAATCCCTTTTGTAGAATATCTTTAAGCTCATCTTGCGTTTTAGAGGCCAGTTGAAGATTTTCAAGTGTTCTTCCTGTTTTCCTTAAATCTTCTCCAACTACACTGGACGCAATTGCAAGCAGTCCCGTTGCTACCGGCACCGGAACACCAAGCCAGTCACCCACTGAGACAAGGAAAGCTAGTCCGCATTCAATATCTTCTCGCATATAACGATGCGATTTTAATTCCAATGGTTCAAACCAATCTTCACCGTCAACAAGCTTTTCATGAGCTCCATTTCCATACATCCATTCATCACCATCAAGGTTGTAATGATCGTCTAATGGGAAATGTGGCGCTTTATAGCCCAATGCTTCACGGATTTTGATTCTTTCCGCATCCAAAGACTTATGGACATTTCTAGTCGATACCTGCGTTCCTTCATCATGAATATCCCATTTATCGAAATGTTCGATTGGTCCAGCGTTCATTAAAATAAGCGGCGGGTGAATAATTGGTCCCGCATTCATCAATGCACCATCGAGTGCATCTTCTATTAGCTCAACCGCCGGGTAGGCCTCTTTCAGTATGCCGAAGCCATATTCGGATTGTTCACTTGGAAAAAAACCAGTTGGAAGTCGTGTTGCCCTGCCGGAAATAGATACTGTTTGTTGATCATACTTCCTCGCCAGGTAAGGAAGCGTGCCTGTTTCCGCAAATACTACATTTGCTTTACATCCTTTTTCTGCAAGTATTCCCGACATTATATAACTACCAAATGTTCCTGGTGGCAGGAAGATTACTTGTCCATCTTCAAGAACTGGCGCAAGTTGTTCCGCTATTGACTCCTGTGTAAAAGCTGGTAATGGAATGACTATCAGCTTTACCCCCTGAACGGCTGCTTTTAAATCATCAGTAGCTAGTTGAAGTGGAATTGATCGTGTACCCTTAGCATCTCTTACATCAATCGATTGTTTATCTAAAACTTCTTTAAATGCTTCTTTATCTCTTCTCCAGAATCTTACTTGATGCCCTTTTTCGGTTAAATCTACTGCCGCTGCATAACATCCATTTCCCCCACCTATTACTGCAATCTCCATTTTGTCACTCCCCTTAGCTTTTATTTGGAATACTTTTCAATAAGTTCATACAACTTTTTTTGATATTCAGAGCCAGATAATCCTTTATCATCTGCACTTTGAACTGCTTGTATCTGGAGTTCCTTTAACAAATCATCCCATTTCGCACTTTCTTCTTCAGTCAAAGAAACAACTTCTAGCCCTTCCTCCTCTTTACTCCATTTCATCGATTCTTCTACATGCTTATCCAAGTATTGCCCAGCAAATAAACTCATTTCACTACTAAGTTCGTCAATGATTTCCTGTACATCTTTCGGAAGCGATTCCCACGTATCTTTGTTCATCACAGCTACAAACGATGTAATAGCAAATGGATAGTCCGTCACATACTTTACTGCTTCGGCGAGTTTAAAATCTTTTAACACCTCTCGCGAAGAAACATTCCCTTCGATTACACTTGTCTGTAGCGCTTCGGGGACTTCAGCCTGAGACATGCCTACGGGAGCTGCACCGAGCATCTTCATGACAGGCGTCAATCCGCCAGAAATTCGTAATTGCTTGCCGGACATTTCCTCGAGATTCGAAATTGGTTCTCTACTCTGAATAAATGAAGGCTCTGTTGCAAAGGCAGTAATCACCTTAAAGTCTTTTAGTGCTTCCGGTGGATACTGTTCAATTAAGCTATGGACAACTTGGCTTGCCACCTCAGAGTTGGGATAGCCTGAAGGAAGGTCTGATATTTCTAGCAATGGAAATCGACCCGGTTCATATGTTGTTGCAGTGAGTCCGATATCCGCGGTTCCATTTGCTACGCCATCAAACATATTATTCGCTTCAAGTAGCGTAGCGCCATAAAACATTTCAATTTGAACTTTTCCATTCGTTCTTGATTCTAGTTCTTCCGCCCACTTCTTCATTTGAATAGCTGGAAAAGTACTGTCAGGAGCAAAAAACGCATATGACAACTTTATCGGTTTGCCATCCCCCTTTTCTTTTTTAGATTCCTCCACTTCTGCACTGCAGGCAGCTAACACAAAGACCAAAGACATACAGAAAAAAAGGATTAACAACGATTTCAACTTCTCACTTTTCATAACTACTCCCCTTTTCACCTAACGTTGATAAGCCTTATAGTAGTTCGTATTCATTTTCAACGCTTGCACCCATTGCTCGGACCGTTCATAACAATCTCCAATCTCCAGAACCCTTTTATCCGAAAATGGCTTACCGATTAGTTGAAGTCCCACCGGAAGCTTAGCTTCTGTAAATCCGCACGCCACAGAAAGTGCTGGAAAACCTAATATATTAGCAAGAGGTGTTTTACCAAGTGTAAACATATTGCTTATTGCCTGTTCAGGAATCATCGTACCTATATCAAATGGTGGTTGGACGTTCGTCGGGCCAACAAGAGCATCAATTCCATTCATCTGTCTAATAGTGTTTTCCATGAATTGCTTTCGAGTACGCTGGGCGTTTATATAAGCTGTCGCTGAAATATCACGGCCAAATTTGAAACGGAATTTCAGATCTTCTCCATATAAATCACCATGTTTTTTTAATAAAGAATCATGGAAAGAGACAACCTCAGATTGAGCAATTGTTTTTAATCCATCAAGTGCTTCATTGATTCCAGGTAGGTCAATAGGAATAATTTCCGCTCCAAGAGATTCTAACTGGTTAAATGCCTGTTTAATTACATGCTTAACACCTAAATCAATCCCCGAAAACATATAAGGTTCATAGAAACCTAATTTGACACCTTTCAAATCCTGTAATGATTCCTTGAAAAAAATTGGATGGTTTTTCTTTACAGAAGAATGATCTTTCGAATCATATCCCTTCATCACCTCCAGCATAATTGCCGCATCTTTGACCGTTCTTGCCATCGGTCCAACATGGTCAAGTGACCAACTAAATGGGAAACTACCGTGCCGACTTACGAGTCCATAAGTTGGTTTAAATCCTACCGTTCCACACATGGCTGCTGGCAGACGAACTGAACCTGCAGTATCTGTTCCAATAGAGCCAAAAGCCATTCCTGTCGCTGTGGCTATTGCTGATCCCCCGCTTGAACCGCCAGGTATTTTTTTTATATCCCAAGGATTCTTTGCATTTCCGTAATGGGGATTTTCTGTTGTCGCTCCCATTGCAAATTCATGGAGATTTGCTTTTCCTATAATAATTGCTCCGGCATCCTTCATCCTTTGAACGGAAGTAGCATCTTGATCCGGTATCCAACTTTCAAAAATCTTTGATCCACCCGTCGTACGAACACCTTCTGTCTGTAGTAAATCTTTCACCGCAATAGGGATGCCATGCATTGGTCCACGTACTTTACCATTTTGCAACTCATCCTCTAATACTTTTGCTTGAACGATTGCTTCTTTTTCCATCACCGTTATAAAAGCTGTCAGTGTAGAATCGTGCTCATAGATGCGCGCGAGCGATAATTTAGTTAATTCTACAGGTGACACTTTTTTCTTTTGAATTAATGAACCTACTGTCTCAATGGTTTCAAATAAGAGTTCACTCATCGTTATCCTCCTCATCGCTATCTTCCTCATCGTTTTCAAGCGAAAATGTAAATGCTGGCTCGCCAAGTAAAAGCTCTGTTTTTTTTATTTCACGAGTATTAATTAAGTATTCCGTCAAATTCATCAATAAAATCCCCTTTTCAAAACCAAGAGGTAGCCAATAACAGCCAACTACCTTTGGACTATTTCACTAAAATGTAAGCTAACTATAGGGCAAACAATATGATTTGTGGAAACATTATTAGTAGTGCAATAAATGCTACATACGCAACGAGGAAGTAAGATGCTCCCTTAAACACTGTAGTAATCGGGGTCTCTGGGGTCAATCCCTGCACAACAAAAACATTGACACCTACTGGTGGAGTAATAGCTCCCATACTTGTCACGACACAGAGAATAACTGCGAACCAGACTGGATCATAACCAAGCGCCAAAATAGTTGGATAAAAAATAGGAATTGAAATTATTAAGAAACCAAGTGCATCCATAATTGATCCGCCAATTACATATATCAGCAAAATTGAGATTAATACAACAACCGGGGGTACAGGAAGGTTAGTAACCCACTCTGCAACAGCATACGGTAGCCTCGTAATAGTTAAGAATCGACCGAATAGCATTGCGCCAACTACAAGCATCAATACCATCGCAGATGAACGAAGCGTTCCGGCTATAGCAACTTGGAAGTTTTTCCTTGTCATTTTCCCCATTACTAATGAAATAATAATTGCGCCGAATGCGCCAAATGCACCTGACTCAGTGGGTGTGAAAAAACCAACATACAAGCCACCGATAACAAAAACAAACAGTACCGCAACAGGAATGACGCCCCTTAATGATAAGATTCTTTCTTTCATAGTTGACCTCTCACCAGCAGGCCCTAATTCCGGATTTTTTCTGCATAGGTAGACAACCGTAAGAATTAATAACCCGGTTAAGAAAATTCCTGGTATAACACTTGCTACAAATAGCTCTTTAACTGATTGCTCCATCTGTAAAGCAAGAACGATTAATACTGTACTTGGAGGGATGATAATACCGAGAGTCCCGCCTGTTGCGATACTCCCAGTACTAAGGGCCTTATCGTATTTATATTTATCAAGTTCTGGAAGAGCCATCGTTCCCATAGTTGCAGCTGTTGCTGAATTGGATCCACAGATAGATGCAAATCCCGCACTTGCCAAAATGGTTGTACTTGCCATTCCCCCACGGAAATGTCCAACCCATTTATAAGCCGCTTCAAACATCTTTTCTGTAATTCCCGTTCGAAAAACAATTTCTCCCATTAAGATATAAAGCGGAATCACACTTAATGAATAGCTAGAAAATTGATTCCATAAATCTGCACTCAAGACGTTATACGCAGCTTTGGGCGAGGCAGCCACCATTAGACCAACAAAGCCGACAATAAACATCGAAAAACTAATCGGCATCCGTAAAAACATGAATACGAATAATGCTAGAATTCCTAAGACTGCTAATAGATTCGGATCCATTTTAAGACGCCTCCTTCCAAATCAAAATCGTTTCTTTCACAATAGCTAAAACTAAGCCGATGAATCCAATCGAACATAAAATAACAAGAGGATAGAATGAAAATTGGATTGTTTGAGATACCACCCCGTCATTTCGTAAGTTAAGACCATATATCGTAATTTGCCAAGCAGCTATTATGAAAAAGAAAATACTCAAAACATTCATGAAGGTGTGAATCACTTTGTGTATTAAAGTAGGAAATTTATCTAACACCATATCAATATATACATGTCCTTTATTCAATTGAGTATAACCGAGGGCAAAAACACCCGTAATTGCACCCAGCCAACTGACAATCTCCACCGTTCCCGAAATCGGGTCAGAGTATAGCCGTTTAAAAGAATTAAAAACAACCAACAACATCATTGATATGAGGGCAAGTCCTGCTAAAACAGCTAGCGCTTGATTAAAGTAGTCAGTAACTTTAAAAAATAAATTTGATGAAGCTGCTTTTTCTTTTCCCTCTCCATCCGCAGAGAGTTTCGGATTTTCAGTATCAAATTGTATGACTTGCTCATTTTCCATCCCCAGCACCTCCATTTATAAAGATATTATTCGCTTTCTTCATTATACTTCTTGATCAATTCTTCCATCTTCTTCAGGTATTCTTCGGCAGGTAAGCCATCTTTTTCAACATTCTGTACAAACTCAGTTTGCATGTCTCCTAGCTTTTTATCCCACTTTTCTTTCTCAACATCAGATAATTCAACAACTTCAAGTCCGTGATTTTCTATGCTCCATTCCATAGATTCCTTCACGTGATTATCTAAATAGTTCCCAGTAAATTCAGTCATTTCCGAATTTAATTCATCGATAACTTTTTGTACATCTTCAGGGAGTGAATCCCACTTCTCTTGATTCATCACGGCAATAAATGTATTTAAAGCTAGCGGATAATCCGTTACATAACCGACCATTTCTGCTAATTTCGAGTCCTTTAGTATTTCCCTCGACGAAACATATCCTTCAACAATTCCAGTCTGCAACGCTTCTGGTACTTCGGCTTGTGACATACCAACGGGTGCAGCCCCTAGCCCTGTCATAATCGGTGCTAATGCTCCGGCAATACGCAATTGTTGACCTTTTAGATCCTTCATTGAAGATATGGATTTCACACTTTGAATGTAGGCAGGTTCTGTTGCAAAAGTTGTAATAATTTTAAAATCTTTTAATGCATCCTGAGGATATTCTTTTACTAGATCTGCCAACACGTTACTCGCTACTACCGCATTTTTATAACCAGATGGCATATCCGATATTGACAATAGTGGGAATCTACCTGGTTCATAGGATGTAGATGTTAACCCAATATCTGCCGTTCCGTTGGCTACGCCATCATACATATTATTGGCTTCTAGTAAAGTTCCACCAAGAAAAAGATCTACTTTGACTTTTCCATTAGTTCTTTCCTCAAGTCGTTTTTTCCATTCTTCCATTTGAACAGCTGGAAATGTATTTGGCGGTGCGAAAAACGCATATGTCAGTTTAATTACATCGTCTTTAGCTTTACTTCCTTCTTCATTAGTTCCACCACAAGCGCCAAGTATTATAACTACTAACACTGTGGACATTAAAATAAGAAACTTTTTCATTCTCCCACTCCTTTTATAGACACTAATAGGGAAGTAAAATTTCCCTATTAGTATTGCTATTTAATATTTTATCCTTAATTATTAATTTTCCACTAGGAAAAATGGTCGACCAATAGATGCTTCTAGACGGAAATACCGGTCTATACCCGCTTCGCGAAATGAATGCGTCATATTTGTAACTGTTTGCAAGTCAGGAATATTATAAAGAAAACAAGCATGCCAATTATTCGGACCCGCATGTCCCGCTGTTAAGATATCCCGATCGAATGTCCCAAGCAATTCTGACCCATTACTTTCCCATTCTTCTATAATAGATTTGAGCTTGGGTAACAGTTCTTTTTCCTTTTGTTCCTGTGTAGTATCAAACCACCCTGTTGATTCAAAAGTAATAAAGACCCTTAGTGGATTTGGTATTTGTGGTGCACCATGTTTAATTTCTCCCAATTCTTCCATCTCCTCTTAGTATATATTTATCGCATTAATAAGCCGCCGTTAATATCAAAGGTAGAACCTGTAATGTAACCTGCGGCGTCTGATGCTAGGTATAAAACCATACTAGCAACTTCTTCTGCCTTACCAAATCTTTGTACAGGGATACTTTCTTTCATTTTCTCTAATTTGACGGAATCAATATTTTCCATTTCCGGTGTCTCAATTGCCGCCGGGGCAACTGCATTTACAGTGATGCCCTGACTAGCCAATGACCGTGCAAATACTTTAGTTAGTACAAGTTGACCTGCTTTTGAGGCACAATAATGCGCACCAGAGGAAAGCGGTCCTGCTTGTCCACCGTATGAGGATATGTTAATAATACGTCCCTTTTTTTGTTCTTTCATGATGTTTAATACGGCCTGGGAGTAGAAGAATGTTCCACCAAGATTAACAGATAAAATTAGATTCCATTCATCCTCTGTCATGTCTTCGATAGATGTCTCTTTACGAACACCGGCGTTATTCACTAAAATATCAATACGAGACCAGTTTTCTAGAATCGCCTGTACGCTATCTTTAATAGCAGATACATCCGACACATCTACAGTTAAAAACATTGATTTTGAAGAATCGTATTGGTTTAAAAGGTCAGAAGCTTTAACTTGCCTTAACAATTGTTCATTTACATCAACAAAGACAACCTTCATTCCCTCAGATAGAAACTTTTCAGCAATCGCAAGACCCAGCCCCTGGCCTGCCCCTGTAACAATTGCCACTTGATCTACTGCATTCTTATTCACCATGATGTCATTCGTCTCCTAGTCTATTAAAATTTCTTCAATAACCCTCATGGCATTTCGTCCGGAGGCTTTGGCAATGTCTTTAGTCGTGTACTTCTTCTTCACCATCCAGCCAATCATGTTTTTCATTGCTTCCGAAGGATTTTCAAGCCCCTCTACATATGGCGACTCATTAAAAACTTCACCACTATGCGAGGCTGAAATACCTAACATATCATCAAACGCATTCTGCAATGCTACATGATCCCCAAAAAATGTGTCAGGGCCAAAGCCAACATGATCAATGCCAACTAAATCTTTTATATACTCGAAATGCTCCATTACTGATTGAATCGAATGGGTTGGTGATGTTTTTGTCAAAGTTGTATTTGGTGCAGCACATATACCAACAATTCCACCTTTTTCGGCGCAGGCTTTTAAAACATTGTCCGGTTTCATTCTTGGGGTATTCCATAATGCACGTGCGCCCGCATGTGTCATCAAAACGGGATTTCGACTAGCTTCAATGACGTCTAAACTTGTTTGATCGCCGCAATGAGAAATATCAATAATCATCCCCAACGTATTCATTCGTTCAATAACCCGCCGACCAAAGTTCGTTAAACCACCGTCGCGCTGTTCTACGAGTCCCGAACCTAGCGTGTTTGATTCGTTATAGGTAATCCCCATACACCGAATGCCGAATCCATATAATATATCTACTCGATCAATCTCGTTTTCCAAAATACTGGCCGCCTCTAAGGAAGGTATAAGCGCAGTTTGTTTCTGACGTTTTGCTTTTTTTAAATCATTGTAGGATTTCGCTAGATAAACAGTATTTTGACGTTGAATATCCGCATATCTCATACCTAGCAAATAAATAACATCATCCCATTTCAATCCGTTTTTCGATGTAATTGTAGAAATACCGTCCATAAAGTTTTCAAATATTACATCAATCCCGGATTTCGCGATACCCTCATAATGAAAGGATGTATGTAACTCACTGCAATACGGAAGTATATCTTCACGTTTTTTCGGGACAATAAAACCATGATCCCTTAAAGATATGATTAAGTTTTCAGTCAACATTTCACTCAATCTCTTTTCTTCACTCTCTGACAGGTTCAAAGAATAAACCGGAACACGATCAAGTTCTGTAGATAGGCCATACTGTTTGTAATCCTGGTTGGCCTTTAAATAACTAAAGGATGTATATCCGTCGTATTGTTTCTCATTCATCACTATTTAACTGCCACAGGATTTTTTTCAAATGCTTCATTCAAAGGAAACGCTTCTTGCCATTTTTTCTCTTTATCG
>NZ_JBYHFP010000025.1:0-43409 GCF_057669885.1 Sporosarcina sp. Y1011
GGCCCATCCTACAGTGACAGCCGAAACCGTCTTTCAGAGTTTGTCCATGCGGACAAACTGATTATTCGGTATTAGCCCCGGTTTCCCGGAGTTATCCCCATCTGTAGGGCAGGTTGCCCACGTGTTACTCACCCGTCCGCCGCTAAAGTTAGAGAGCAAGCTCTCTAACTTTCGCTCGACTTGCATGTATTAGGCATGCCGCCAGCGTTCGTCCTGAGCCAGGATCAAACTCTCCATAATAGAAGAAAATGAATAGCTCATTTCTTGCTGACTCGAATCCGAAGATTCTTGTGTGTGTTTCTTTTCACTCGACCGAAATCGAATTACTTCGAAACGTTTTGCTCAAGTGCGTTCACACTCTCGCGATATCTCATTGATGTTTTGCTGTTCAGTTTTCAAGGTTCATTTGGCGAGGAACTGATTTACTTTCCTCTTTATTTGTTTGCCGCTTGTTTCAGTGACAACTCTTATATCATACCAAGTTACGTCGTCCGTGTCAACAACTTTTTTTAACTTCTTTTACGTTGTTTTCAATACGTCGGATGTGCAACGTTATTAAATATAACAGCTTATCTTGTTAATTGCAATGCTAAATTTAAAATAACTACATTTTCTTTTTAAATGGTACTGCAATGCGCTATCTAAAGGGTTTTTCGAGTCTACTAATCCAAATACTTAGTACTCTCTTCTATTAGAGTACTTTTTCTATAGCTAGATGACGATTAATCGTTAAATCTAAAATAGAATTATCTTCAGTTATTTTAAGCATTGGCCGCAGTCTTGCATCTCGGTGGATAAATATAACCTCTCCTACCACGCCATTTGTCAGTTGTACTTTCGCTCCAATAGATAGATTCCCTACTATATCAAGTAATGCTTGTACGACTTTAATATCAAATTTCCCAAACTCTTCTTCTTTAATCATTTCAATTACCTTAAAAGGTGATTCCTTTGATCTGTATATCCTTTCAGATGTCATTGCGTGAAAGACGTCTGAAACAGCAAGGATTTGTGAATGCACAGAAACTTGATTCATCTTATCACCTCGCGGATAACCGCTACCATCCAGACGTTCATGATGTTGAAGTATCGCTAACTTCATTTCATGACGCAATAGTGGCGTATCTTGAAGCATTTGATAGCTGTATATTGTGTGTTTTTTCACTTCATTAAATTCATCCTTCGTAAGGAATACTGCCTTCTCAGTTATTGACACTTCAATTTTTGACATTCCACAATCGGCTAACGTACCCGCAAGGCCCAGCTGTAAAATCTCCCCTTTAGGGAATCCGACTTGGGCACCAATGGCTGAAGCTAGTAACCCTACGGCTATAGAATGATGATACATATAGTCATCGGGATTTGAAAGTTCATTTAAAGCTGCTAATTTATTTTTCTGTTCACTCCACCTTTCCAATAAAGGTATGACCATTGAACGGACTTTTGCTATGTCAGGACGAATGCCTGCACGCCATCCAAGAAATTCTTTTTTATACTTTTGGACGGCTTCACTGTACTGTGTTTGTAAATCTGTCTGCTTCAAGGATGTTATCGTAAGAATTTCATCTGGATCCACTGTACCTTCACTCTCGTGTTCAAGCATTTGTTCTTTTTTTACGATTAAGCGTTCTTGAATTTTTACTTTTTTTACGCCAAATGCTTTCAAAACTTCCAAGTGCTCTAAGGAGAGTTCTGTGCCCTTCCTAACAATCGGGTATCTCGTATTTACAAATATATCTTCACCGAGGATAATACCTGGACGTAGGTCACTTGTTTTTATATACGTTTCTGTCATTGATGTTACCTGCTTTCATCAGATAGTTATTTCTATTGTACTTTAAATATTTCAAACAAACGATAAAAATAAAAAGGTTATTGAGACGGCCAACTTGGCCATTCCAATAACCTTTTGCTATTTCTAGCTTTTTCACTCATCATCCTCTATAGGCGACGATATATCATCTTCTGGTATTTCAGAAGGAGCTGAGTCTTCTTCCATACTACTGTTGTCGTTCTCTAGTTCTTCTAGTTCTTCTAGTTCTTCTAGTTCTTCTTCTTCTTTTACAACTTTGGCAACAGTCGCAACAAGTTCATCTTCCCCTAAACGGATTAAACGGACTCCTTGTGTACTACGCCCAATAACAGAAATGTCTTCAATATCCATACGAATCAGAATGCCGTGAATTGTGATTAGCATGAGATCTTCAGTTCCATCTACTGTCTTCATCGAAACAAGTGTCCCATTTCGCTCTGTTACATTTAATGTTTTCAATCCGTAACCACCACGTGACTGGATACGATATTCATCTTCAGGTGTCCGTTTTCCGAACCCTTTTTCTGTTACGACTAAGATTTCATCGCCTTCATCTACTGTATCCATACCGACTACGATATCACCTGTTCTTAAACGGATACCGCGGACCCCGCCTGCTATACGACCCATTGAACGAATATCAGTCTCATTGAATTTAATTAACATTCCATCTTTCGTTCCGATAGCAATGTTTTCCTTACCGCTTGTCATTTTGACTTCAATAAGTTCATCATCACCACGAAGCGTGAGTGCAATTAATCCATTTGAACGGATATTGGCAAATTCAATCACAGGCGTACGTTTAACGACTCCATTACGAGTGGCAAAGAATAAGTAATCATCTTTCTCGAATACATCTACAGGAATCATCGCTGTTACTTTCTCATCTTTCTCGACACCTAATAGGTTAATGATTGGCAACCCTTTAGCGGTCCGGCTGAATTCAGGTACTTGATAGCCTTTCGTACGGAATACCCTTCCTCTGCTCGTGAAGAACAAAATGGTATCGTGCGTGGACGTGTTCAAGAGATGCTCTACGAAGTCATCATCATTGGTACCCATACCTTGTATTCCACGGCCCCCGCGTCGTTGGCTTCGATAAGTATTAGCAGGTAAACGTTTAATATAACCATTATGAGTAAGTGTCAATACAGAGTTTTCAACTGGGATCAGATCTTCATCCTCAATCATTTCAGCGCCGCCCAGTGTAATTTCCGTTCTGCGTTTGTCCTCAAAACGGGTTTTCACTTCCAGTAATTCCTCACGAATAATCTCAAGCAGTTTTGATTCATCTGCAAGAATGGCGCGCATTTCAGCCATAAAGACTAGGAGAGCTTCATATTCACTTTCAATTTTGTCCCGTTCAAGTCCCGTTAATCGTTGAAGACGCATATCAAGAATGGCTTGGGCTTGACGATCAGATAAATTGAATTGATCCATCAATCCTGTTTTTGCCTCATCTGTTGTTTTCGATGAACGAATAAGCGTAATGATTCGGTCGATATTGTCAAGTGCAATACGGAGACCTTCTAGTATATGTGCGCGATCTTCTGCTTTTTTCAAGTCGTACATAGTACGTCTGCGGATAACAACTTTTTGGTGTTCAAGATAATGATATAGAATTTCCTTTAGTGCAAGTACTTTTGGTTGACCATCGACCAATGCAAGCATATTGACACCAAAGCTTGACTGCAGTGCTGTCTGTTTATACAAGTTATTCAATAGCACATTGGCATTTGCATCACGTCTGACTTCCATAACAATGCGCATTCCTGTTCGATCTGATTCATCCCGTAAATCAGTAATACCATCTATTTTCTTATCTCGTACTAGTTCAGCAATCTTTTCAATAAGACGTGCCTTATTCACTTGGAATGGCAATTCATGTACAAGGATTGTTTCCTTGCCGTTGGACTGCTGTTCAATTTCAACTCTTCCGCGAATAATGACTGAACCCCGTCCCGTTTCATAAGCTTTTCGGATTCCACTACGCCCAAGAATGATCCCCCCTGTCGGAAAATCCGGACCAGGTATTATTTCCATCAATTCTTCAGTCGTAATAGCGGAGTTGTCAGCCAGTGCCAGGACAGCATCAATCGTTTCTCCAAGATGATGTGGTGGAATGTTTGTTGCCATACCAACGGCAATACCGGTTGTTCCATTGACAAGCAGATTTGGATAACGGCTTGGGAGAACTATCGGTTCTCTTTCCTGCCCATCGTAGTTATCTTGGTAATCCACTGTATCTTTATTGATATCGCGAAGAAGTTCCATAGCAATACGTGACATTCGTGATTCTGTGTAACGCATCGCAGCTGCACCGTCACCATCTACTGAACCAAAATTCCCGTGACCGTCGACGAGCATATAACGGTAGTTGAAATCCTGGGCCATCCGAACCATCGTGTCGTACACAGCACTATCACCATGGGGGTGATACTTACCGATAACGTCTCCGACGATACGTGCAGATTTCTTATGCGGTTTATCTGCGGTATTTCCAAGATCCTGCATTGCATACAGAATACGACGATGGACCGGCTTTAAACCATCCCTCACATCGGGGAGCGCACGTGAAACAATGACACTCATTGCATAATCGAGAAATGAGGTCTTCATTTCTGTACTAATGTTAATCCCCTTTACACCACGTTGAGGCATATCTGCCATGTTATTAGACTCCTTTCAACTCATAAATCCGTAACGATAAAACTAAATTACCTAATGAATCCACTGCGGCGCAAGGGGATGCCTCCCGCTGTAAGCCAAGCAGTTTTAGCTAACCCTTGTAAGGCGCTTACGCTATATTTATACAAAACGAGTTCCATTTGATTTTTGGTTTAGCTAACTAATCAGGTATCTATATTTTTCACATACATTGCATTTTCTTCAATGAATTTACGTCGCGGTTCGACTTCATCTCCCATAAGCTGCTGGAATGTCGAATCCGCGTCGAATGCGTCTTCAAGATGAACTTGAAGCAATGTACGTTGATCAGGATCCATTGTTGTATCCCACAATTGTGTTGCATCCATTTCTCCTAGACCCTTATACCGTGTAATGACAGGTTTAGGCATAGCCGGGAGCCGTCCAATAATTTCTTGGAGTTCTTCCTCAGTGTAGCAATACTCCTGAGTTTTCCCTTGTTTCACACGATAAAGAGGTGGCTGGGCAATATACACATACCCCGCCTCAATAAGCGGTCGCATAAAGCGGAAGAAAAAGGTTAAAAGAAGAGTACGAATGTGAGCACCATCGACGTCTGCATCAGTCATAATAACAAGTTTATGATAACGTGCCTTAGCAAGATCAAATTCTTCTCCGATGCCAGTGCCTAGAGCTGTAATCATTGCACGAATTTCCAAGTTACCTAAAATCCGATCAAGACGTGCCTTTTCAACATTCAAGATTTTGCCTCGAAGTGGAAGAATTGCTTGGAAGTGTCGGTCGCGTCCCATTTTAGCTGAACCACCGGCCGAGTCACCTTCAACGATATACAGTTCACTTATAGCTGGATCACGTGAAGAGCAGTCCGCCAATTTCCCTGGAAGGCTTGATACTTCAAGTGCAGACTTTCTGCGTGTAAATTCACGCGCATTTTTCGCTGCAAGACGGGCACGTGCTGCCATGAGACTTTTATCGATAATTTGACGCGCTGTTGTTGGATTTTCAAGCAGGAACCTTTGGAATCCTTCAGAAAATAGTGAGTTGGTAATTGTACTCACTTCAGAGTTACCGAGTTTCGTTTTAGTCTGTCCTTCAAATTGCGGGTCAGGGTGTTTAATCGAAATAATAGCAGTTAATCCTTCACGTACATCGTCGCCTGATAAGTTTGGATCGGCTTCTTTCAATACACCGTTCTTCCTTGCATAATCATTGATGACACGTGTCAAGGCTGTCTTAAAACCTGATTCATGCGTACCGCCCTCGTATGTGTTGATGTTATTGGCGAATGAAAACAGACTCTCTGCGTAGCCGCTATTGTATTGCATTGCAATTTCAATTGAAATACCATCTTTTTCACCTTCAATGAAAATTGGTTCATCATGAATAGGCTCTTTGTTTTTGTTCAAATGTTCTACGTATGACTTGATGCCGCCTTCGTAGTAATAAACGTCGCTTCGCTCTTCTTCGCTGCGCTTATCTGTAATCGTGATCCGAAGACTACGGTTGAGATACGCAAGTTCGCGAAGGCGATGCGCTAAAATTTCATACTCATATGTTGTTGTTTCCGTAAAGATTTCAGGGTCTGCTTTAAAGCGGATTCTTGATCCAGTTTCATCAGTTTTACCGATTACACTTAGTTCTTTGGTTACTGCACCACGTTGAAACTCGATGAAATGAACTTCACCATCACGTCTAACGAATACCTCTGTCGTCTCGGACAATGCATTTACAACAGATGCGCCAACGCCGTGCAAACCGCCCGAAACTTTGTAGCCTCCGCCACCAAATTTACCGCCTGCATGAAGTACCGTCATAATAACTTCAACTGCTGGTCTGCCTGTTGACTCCTGAGTACCAACCGGAATTCCCCGACCATTGTCGTCGACACAAATCCAATCGTCTTTTTCCATCGTTACTTCAATATGGTCACAGTAACCTGCAAGAGCCTCATCAATACTATTGTCAACAATTTCCCATACTAAATGGTGAAGTCCTCTAGAACTCGTTGTCCCGATATACATACCTGGACGTTTGCGGACAGCTTCCAATCCTTCTAAGACTTGGATTTGATTTTCATCATAGGCCATCTGCATATCTTTCTCTTCCATTGCCAAACTGTTCACCTTTCCTTTCAGAACGTCTAACACTTTTATAACCTGAATTTATAAAACAGGATTACTGCAATTGTCAATCATCTTTTCTGGCCACTTCACCCGCTGTTACTTCATATATATCTGCTTGGCGAATTGTGTCATGGTCGATTCCCGCTACGTTCGTCGTAGTAACAATTGTCTGCACTTCTCCTTGAATTGTGTTTAGAAGATGAGATTGCCGGTAATCGTCAAGTTCGGATAAAACATCATCCAGAAGAAGGATGGGTGTTTCTCCAACTTCTTGCTTGACGAGTTCGATTTCCGCAAGTTTAAGGGACAGTGCTGTTGTCCGCTGCTGTCCCTGCGATCCATACGTTTGGATGTCATAACCGTTGACAATAAAGTGGAGATCGTCTCTGTGCGGACCAATTAATGTCATACCTCTATCCAGCTCGCGTTGTCTCACTTCAAGCAAGCGCTGGCCTACTATTGACTGCATCTGTTCCACAGTCTGTCCGGAATCGAGTTCTTTTAGCGTTCCATATGAAACTTTAAGAAATTCGATACCACGGGAAATGCCTTTGTGGATTGGTTCAGCCCATTTCTGCAAAAGTTCCATAAAATAAAACCGTTTGCGAATAATTTGAACGGCCAATTGAATATACTGTTCTGTATAAATATCAAACATGACATCATTGAGTATCGATTTACCCCGATTGTCTTTTAAAATGGCATTACGTTGTTTCAATATCTTTTGAAATGTTAAGAGATCGTGTAAATAAGTTGGAGAAATTTGTCCGATTTCCATGTCTAAAAACCGTCTTCTCACCTGGGGACTGCCCTTTACAAGATTCAAATCTTCCGGAGCGAACATGACGACATTTAATTGACCGATGTACAAGCTAAGGCGTTTCTGTTCAAGATGATTAACTCGCGCTTTCTTGCCCTTTTTAGAAATAACTAATTCCAACGGTAGTCGTCCGTACTTACGCTGTATGTCCCCTTCTAGTTTACCATATTCTTGTTCCCAACGTATCAATTCACGATCATTGGATGTTCTATGCGATTTTGCCATGGAGAGGACATAGATGGCTTCCATGATGTTTGTTTTACCTTGGGCATTTTCGCCGATTAATACATTAATTTGCGGTGAAAATGAAAGTTCGAGTGATTCATAATTCCGGAAATCAGTTAGTGCCAGACGTTCAATATGCATCCGTTTGACCGTCTAATTGTCCAATTACTTTATATGTGCCTACGTCAGGGATTTTGATAATATCTCCGTCACGAAGTTTCTTTCCTCGGCGCTGTTCCTCCTCACCGTTGACATAAACAATGTTTTCTTCTAGGAACCATTTGGACATGCCGCCGGAACTGATTAAGTCAGTCATCTTTAATAATTGTCCAAGTGTTATATATTCTGTGTCGATCGTTACATTTTCCAATGCTTCTCAACCCTTCGTCAGTTAGTTTATCCTTCTATTTTAGCTGATTTTCGATCGTAAGTAAAAAGGATAGTCAAATTAGTGACTATCCTTCAAAAATCAGTATGTCCTTACAGGGAGTATTAATTGCAGAATCGAGTCGTCGTCAACCGATTTCAAGATGAATGGGCGCATCGCCCCTGTAAATTGAATGGTTACATCCTGCCCATCGATTGCTTTCAATGCATCCATCATATATTTGGCACTAAATGAGATATTCAGTCCTTCGCCTATTACTCCGATTGCTTCTACCAATTCTTCAACTTTCCCCACTTCAGGAGAATTCGAAGAGATTTCGATGACTTTCCCTTCATCTGCTGAGAAGCGGACAATGTTATTCCTTTCTTCTCGTGCGAGCAGTGATGCCCGGTCAATCGCTTGTAGAAGAAGTTTCCCATTCACCGTCACCGATGTCTTGTATTCCAAAGGGATGAGTCGTGAAGTATCTGGGTAATTGCCTTCAAGTAAACGTGAATAAAATAATACACCACGTGTTTTGAATAAAACTTGTTGATCGGCAATAACGATTTCCACTAGTTCAGCATTGTCAGGAAGAATTTTATTTAATTCTTGTAGACTTTTACCTGGGATAACTACACTGAATGGAACTTCCGGCATTTCTTCGGGAATTGTCAATCTTCTTGCCAATCGGTGGCTATCTGTAGCGACACAAGCAAGTCCTCCATCTTTTGCTTCCCAGTGAACTCCTGTCAAAATTGGTCTTGTTTCTTGTTGAGAAACCGCGAAAACCGTTTCACGAATGATGGATTTCATTAAATCTGCAGGCAATGAAAACATATACTCATCTTTTACATTCGGCAGTATCGGATAGTCTTCCGGATCTAATCCAATTAGATGGAATTCCGACTTCCCTGATTGAATATGTGTTTGAAGTCCATTAGTAACTTGGATGGTTACGTCATTCGTCGGGAGTTTTCGTACAATTTCGCTAAAAACTTTAGCTTGCAGCACAATACTGCCTTTCTCCATGACTTGAATAATTTGTTCCCCGTTATCTTCAACAGGTATGAATGTACAAATCGTTATATCGGAATCGCTACCTGTTAAAGTCATTCCTTTTTCGTCAACTTCAATTTTGATACCTGTCAAAATCGGGATCGCTACTTTTTGACTTATGGCTTTCATTACATCGCTTAATCCGTCAAGCAGCTTGTCTCTCATAATCTCAAATTTCATTCTGTAACCTCGCTTAGTATATATATTATTAGTTATTAATAGATAGTAGTAATAGTAGTAGGGCCTGTGGATATGTTCATAAGTCTCTTTTCCCTAGTTGCTCGAACGTTTTGCACATGTGTATAACATGTGCAAGTTTTGTATTCTCTATTCTACGTTATCCACAACTCATCCTCTTCCAAGCACATTACGAATATCTTGAACATCCTGTTGAAGTGCTTGTTCTTCTTTCAACATTTTCCTGATTTTCTCATGTGCATGAATAACAGTTGAATGATCACGACCTCCGAATTCAGATCCGATTTTAGGCAAGGAAAAATCCGTAAGTTCTCTGGATAGGAACATGGCAACTTGTCTCGGAAATGCAATTGCCCGTGTTCTTTTCTTGGCGGTGAAGTCTTCCAATCGAATATTGAAATGCTCTCCAACAGCTTTTTGAATATCGAGAATCGTTACTACACGCGGTCGGGAATTGGGAATGATATCTTTTAATGCCTCAGCAGCAAGATCGGTATTAATATCCGAATTAACCAAAGATGAATAGGCAACAACACGTATAAGTGCACCTTCAAGTTCACGTATGTTTGAATCTATCTGGTTTGCAATGTATAGCATAACCTCATTCGGGATATCAATAAGCCCATCAGCTTTCGCTTTCTTGCGCAAAATTGCAATCCGTGTTTCCAAATCCGGAGGAGCTATATCTGTAATAAGACCCCATTCAAAGCGGGATCTAAGCCTGTCTTCAAGGGTTGGAATCTCTTTTGGAGGACGGTCACTTGAAATGACAATCTGTTTTGACTCTTCGTGGAGAGTATTAAACGTATGGAAGAATTCTTCTTGTGTTTGTTCTTTTCCGGCTAGGAATTGAATATCATCTATTAAGAGCACGTCCACACTCCGGTATCGATCTCGGAATTCAACGGCCTTGTTATCGCGAATGGAGTTGATGAATTCATTCGTGAATTTTTCAGACGATAAATACATAACTTTTGCCGATGGATTTTGTTCAAGTACATAATGTCCGATTGCATGCATTAAGTGAGTTTTTCCAAGCCCGACACCACCATAGATAAACAGTGGATTATAAGCTTTTGCAGGGGCTTCAGCCACAGCGAGTGATGCAGCGTGGGCAAAACGGTTACCTGAACCGATGACGAAAGTATCGAATGTATACTTTAGATTAAGCATACCTGGAGCCGAGGTTAGTGGAACCTTTTCTATTGGTTTAACAGTAGGTTTGGGAAGCATAAAATCATTTTCTTCCATATTTTTAGGGACGACAAACTGAATGATCCGGTCTTCTCCGGTCAGTTCCGATAGAATTCCAGTAATTAGATGTACGTAGTGGTTTTCCAGCCAATCTTTAGCGAATGAATTGGGTGCTGCGATGGTGACATTCTCTTCGCCGTAGGACATTAGCTTCGTTGACTTCAACCAAGTTTCGAAACTGGGCCTTGAAATTTTCTGTTCCACTTTTGATAATACTTCAATCCATAGTTCTTCCAAATGTTCCAAACGTGTGCCTCCTTTGCAGTGTAAATAAAAAGCCTGAAGATATGTATTATACACAGTTTCCACTTGCGTGGATAACTTTTATACAAAAGTGTTGAAAAAAGTATCCACAATGTATTAACAACTGTGGATAACAAAATCACTATAAAAATATGTGCACAACAAATACACCTCATTGTAACAGGAAAAACGATGGATTACAAGGAATCTTAAACCTTATCCACAGCATGTACAGATGTGGATGAAACCTTTATCCACAGGCATTGATATGTGAAAAAGTTGTCGATAAGAAGTGTGCATAAAAATATATCCTGAAAAACTATCAACACTCAAATTCTCTATGGCCTAGAGAAACCGTGGATAACTTCCGTGACAAAAATCGATAGATATAATTAGGCAGAATCTCTGTTGAATAAAAAAAGGTTGACTTTTGTGATGGAAAACCGATATACTATTCAAGACTGTCACAGCAATTAAAGGACAATCAATGCAGGAGGTGTCTTAAAAGATGAAACGTACTTACCAACCAAATAAACGTAAGCGTAGTAAAGTTCACGGTTTCCGTGAGAGAATGAGCACGAAAAGCGGACGCAGAATTCTTGCAGCTCGTCGTCGTAAAGGAAGAAAAGTGCTATCAGCATAAGGCCACTGACATTCAGTGGTCTTTTTTCTTGTTTATAATGAAGAACTATAATCATAGATGACGGAGCAGGTGGAATAGATGAACAAACGTCAACGGATAAAGAAAAATGAGGAATTTCAAGAAGTATTTAAAAAAGGGAAGTCGTTTGCCAATCGGCAATTCGTTGTGTATTCCTATAGGAAGGAAGACCAGTCCGAATTTAGGATTGGTTTGTCAGTCAGTAAAAAGGTAGGCAATGCAGTAGCCCGAAATAGGATTAAGCGGTATTTAAGACAATCCTTCTTGGAAATGAAAGATGAATTGCGAAATGACATGGATTATGTCATCATCGCCAGACATCAGGCTGCCACATTGGATTTTCATGAAACGAAGAAAAGTTTACAACATGTCTTACGTATTTCAAAAGTGTTAAAGAAGAAGTAGAAGGAAACCTATGGACATGATAAACTGAAATTATTGGCCAATAGGCTATCTAATTGAATAAGATAAGATTTGGGGGAACTGATTTGAAAAAGAAATTAGCGTTAATCCTCATACTGACAGCATTGTCGGTATTTCTTGCGGGATGTTCGGAGTTCCAACAACCTATTTACGAGGACAGTGAAGGGTTCTGGAATAAATTTGTCGTTTGGCCGTTAGTTTCTTTAATAACGACATTCAAAGAGTTACTCGGAACATACGGTTACGGAATTGTTGCGGTTACGATCATCATCCGACTTGTCTTGCTTCCATTAATGATCAAACAGACACAGAGTTCAAAACGGATGCAGGAAATACAACCCGAACTGAAAGCTCTAAAAGAGAAATTCAAATCCAAAGATGCGGTCACTCAACAAAAGTACCGTGAAGAAACGCAAAAACTCATGTCAGAACGAAAGATCAATCCTGTTGCAGGCTGTTTGCCAGTTCTCATTCAAATGCCAATTCTTTTCGGCTTCTATCACGCTATCAGCCGAATGAATGTAACCTATGATATTGGGAACTTTATGTGGTTTGAACTTGCAGCGCCAAGTATTACACTTTCAATTTTAGCTGGAGCCATGCAGTTCATCGTTCTGCGTACTGGTCCTGCAATGGACAACCCCCAGATGAAAGTAATGATGTACATTATGCCGTTCATGATTATGATCTTTGGTGCATTCTTGCCGGCAGCACTTTCACTTTACTGGGTAATCGGTAATATCATTTCAATCATCCAAAATATCTTCATTTACAAACCATTTAAGAAAAAAGAAGTGGAACCTGTAAAAGTGGGAGGGAAACGGAAATGACAAGGATGACGCGAAGGGGAGCCACTGTTGAAATAGCGATTTCATCGGCATTAACAGCACTTGGAGTTACGCGGGATGAAGTAGAAGTCGAAGTGATCAATCAGGGAAAAAAAGGTTTTCTTGGTTTCGGTGCAAAAGAGGCTGAAGTGGCCGTAACCATTATAAATGTTGAAGAACCTTCCGTCCCTGAAAAAGTGACATTGTTCGAGGAAGCAAACCCTGTAAAGGATGTTCTGCTGACCGATATGGAACTTACTACCGATGAATCCATTGGTAAATCTGCTATTGAAATAGAAAAAGTACAAATTGAAGGACTTCCTGATGAAATAGCCGTCGATGAGACGAAGCACTATTTGACAAAGGTTGCGACTGCAATGGGTATCGATGATATTCAAGTAAATCATGTAATTGAAGGCAAATATGTCACTTTTCATATGGAAAGTGCAAAAGCTGCGCTACTTATAGGTAAGCGCGGGCAAACTTTAAACGCAATTCAACAATTAGCGCAATTAGTCACGAATAAGTCATCCAGTCAATTCAAAGTTGTCCGGGTGGATGTAGGTGATTACCGGGAGCGGCGTGAACAATCACTTGAACAATTGGCTGATCGCATGGCCGACAAAGCAGTCCGAACAGGTCGAAAAGTACAACTCGAGCCAATGGCTTCCTATGAGAGAAAAGTAATTCATAATGCTTTATCAAGACGATTGGATATTGAAACATATTCAGAAGGTGTTGATCCTTACAGGTATCTTGTCATTGAATCAGTTAGATAATAAAATAAAGTCCCGCAAAAGACGGATCCTGTCTCTGCGGGACTTTTTCATGGATTCGTTTTAATATCGAAAACACTTATCCACAAAAAAACACTTACAGCGCTATGAGAATGAGCGGATTTGTGATAATATATTATGTTAGATAGTCGTGTCCGAAATAGGTTATCCACATGTGCGTAACCAAGCCAGGAAGGTGAATTTCATGCATTTTGATACAATAGCCGCCATTTCCACTCCGATGGGGGAAGGCGCAATTGCCATCGTCAGGTTAAGTGGGGATGAAGCTGTCCAAATTGCGGATCAAATATTTCGTTCGCCGTCCGGCAAGAGGCTGAAAGAAGAATCATCACATACAATTCATTACGGACATTTAATCGATCCGGGAACAAATGAAACGATTGAAGAAGTAATGGTTTCTCTTATGAAAGCGCCAAAAACATTTACCCGTGAAGATGTAATTGAAATTAATTGCCACGGCGGAATCGTCGCGGTTACTCGTGTTCTTAGACTTGTTCTAAAAGAAGGCGCTCGTCTTGCCGAACCGGGAGAATTTACAAAACGGGCATTTCTTAATGGTCGTGTCGACCTATCACAAGCGGAAGCGGTCATGGACTTAATCCGTTCGAAGACAGATCGGGCAATGGATGTTGCGCTCAATCAGATGGAAGGAAAGCTTTCACGATTGATCGGGGAATTAAGACAAGCGCTTATCGAAACGTTAGCGCAAGTTGAAGTAAATATTGATTACCCTGAATACGATGATGTCGAAGAAATGACAATCCCGCTTATGATTGAAAAAAGTACATGGGTGAGAAATGAAATTGATAAGTTATTACTTACTTCATCCCAAGGGAAAATTCTTCGAGAAGGCCTGTCTACGGTTATCATTGGGAGGCCAAACGTAGGGAAGTCCTCCTTGCTAAATAGCATCATTCAAGAAAATAAAGCAATTGTAACTGACATAGCGGGGACAACGCGTGATATTATTGAAGAGTACGTTAATGTACGGGGTGTTCCACTTCGTCTTGTTGATACAGCCGGAATCAGAGAAACGGAAGACATCGTGGAACGAATCGGCGTCGAAAGATCCAGGAAAGTGTTGAAAGAAGCAGATTTAATTCTGCTTGTACTAAACAGTTCTGAAGAGCTTTCTATAGAAGATGAACGCCTTTTTGAAGCGGTAATAGGAATGGATACGATTTTTGTTATTAACAAAACCGATCTTCCGCAAAGAATTGATATGCAAAAAGTGATGGAACATGCCAGAACAGGCAAAGTCGTCACAACCTCCCTTTTGAAAGACGAAGGGGTGGATGAATTGGAAGAAGCAATTGCTGGACTCTTTTTCGAAGGAAATCTTGAGTCAGGCGATTTCACATACGTTTCAAACGCAAGACATATCGCACTGTTGCACAACGCACGTGCCACAATTGAAGACGCACTCGCGGCTGCAGAAGCAGGCGTTCCAGTCGATATGATTCAAATTGATGTCACTAGAACTTGGGAAATTCTCGGAGAAATTATCGGGGATACGGTCCAAGACGGTTTAATCAATGAACTTTTCTCTCAGTTTTGCCTCGGAAAATAAAAAATAGAAGGAAGGAATAGAACATGCCCAAATTTGAAGCTGGCACGTTCGATGTCATTGTTATAGGAGCCGGCCATGCCGGAGTAGAGGCGGCATTATCCGCTGCTAAAATGGGTGCAACGACGCTTGTACTTACAATGAATCTAGATATGATTGCCTTTATGCCATGTAACCCATCACTCGGTGGTCCTGCTAAAGGGATTGTCGTACGTGAAATTGATGCACTTGGTGGCGCAATGGGGAAAGTGATCGATAAAACACATATCCAAATGCGGATGTTGAATACAGGAAAAGGACCAGCAGTACGTGCACTTCGTGCGCAAGCCGATAAAGTCCTTTACCAATCAGAAATGAAACGTCTTCTGGAAGAACAGGAAAATCTGACACTTCATCAAGGTGTTGTGGAAGAATTGATTGTGGAAGATGAAGAAATTAAAGGAGTAATTACACAAGTTGGTGCCGTCTACCGTGCGAAGACAGTTATTATTACAACTGGAACATTCCTGCGTGGTGAAGTTATTATTGGCGACTTGAAATACTCCAGTGGACCGAATAACCAAATGCCTTCAATCAAACTTGCAGATAATATTCGTGAACTTGGCTTTGACATGGTGAGATTTAAAACGGGTACGCCACCGCGTGTCAACAGCAGAACGATTGATTATAGTAAAACTGAGATCCAGCCTGGGGATGATACAGCATGGGCATTCAGTTATGAAACAACTGAATTCATCACGGACCAATTGCCGTGCTGGTTGACATATACGTCACCGAGAACACATGAACTAATTAATGAAAACCTCCACTTGTCCCCAATGTATTCAGGGATGATCAAAGGGAAAGGGCCACGTTATTGCCCGTCTATTGAAGATAAAATCGTTCGTTTTGCAGATAAGTCACGTCACCAAATCTTCCTTGAACCGGAAGGCCGTAATACCAAAGAAGTGTATGTCCAAGGGTTATCAACGAGCTTGCCGGAACACGTTCAGAAGCAATTGATCGCAAGCGTACCGGGACTTGAAAACGCGGAGATGATGCGTGCGGGTTATGCGATTGAGTATGATGCAATCGTTCCTACGCAACTTTGGCCAACACTTGAAACAAAAAGAATTCGAAATTTATATACTGCCGGTCAGCTTAACGGCACATCCGGCTACGAAGAAGCTGCAGGGCAAGGGATTATGGCTGGTATCAATGCGGCTTCCCGTGCTTTAGGAAAAGAAGAACGTGTCCTGGGACGTGCTGATGCATATATAGGTGTCCTCATTGATGACCTTGTTACAAAAGGGACAAGTGAGCCATATCGACTTCTTACATCACGTGCGGAGTATCGACTTTTGTTGCGTCATGACAACGCCGATATGCGTTTGACCGAAATTGGCTATCAAATTGGGCTGATTACTGAAGAACGACATGATGCACACGTTTTAAAGAAGCAACAAATTGAAGATGAAATAAAAAGACTTCGGAAAATATCGATAAAACCTGACAGTCATGCACAAGAGATTGTACGTGAAACGGGTGGTTCTGAACTAAGAGAACCAATGAAGGCAGCTGATCTTCTAAAACGCCCTGAAATAAAATATAGTCAAGTGGAAAGAATCGTTCCTCCTACGGAAACGGTTTCCGAAGAAGTGAAAGAACAGGTTGAAATTTTCATTAAATATGAAGGTTATATTGAAAAGTCATTGCAACAAGTAGAGAAAATGAAAAAACTGGAGAACAAAAGAATACCTGACAACATTGATTATGATGCAATATCTGGTATCGCAACAGAAGCTAAAAGCGTACTGAATGAAGTTAGACCTTTATCCATAGCGCAAGCGTCTCGTATATCCGGAGTTAATCCAGCGGATATTTCAATTCTTCTCGTCTATATTGAACAAGGAAGAATTGCTAAAATATCAGTTTAAGCTATTTAACTGGTGCGGAATTCAAGTTCCCACCAGTTTTCCTGCTTTTGCGCCTCTTAACAGGCGCATACGCTTTTCTTATTGTCGAGCTTCAGCGCCTAGAGGCTAGGGTCATAAGTCGATCTAACTATGCGGAAAAGCACCGCGTCGTCAGCCCGTCTTATGCCTGTCGCCTCTTAACAGGCGCATACGCTTTTCTTATTGGGGGGAATATTGATGGATGTTGAACAATTTATTCAAGCTTTGAAAGACAAAGGTATTGAGTTGACTGAAATGCAAATAATGCAGTTTAGCCAGTATTTTAAATATCTGGTAGAATGGAATGAAAAGATGAACTTGACGGCAATTACTGATGCGCCATCGGTTTATCTGAAACACTTTTATGATTCCATTTCTGCGGCATTTTATATTGATTTAAATGATAGAAAAACAATTTGTGATGTCGGGGCAGGTGCTGGATTTCCAAGTATTCCTTTGAAAATTTGCTTCCCAAACCTTGATGTAACAATTGTTGATTCGTTAAATAAGAGAATTGGTTTCCTCAAGGCTTTGGCCGAGGAACTTCAACTTGAAAATGTAAACTTTGTCCATGCACGAGCAGAAGATTTTGGACAGGATCAAAAATATCGCGAACAATTTGATATTGTTACTGCTCGAGCGGTTGCACGTCTTTCTGTTTTAGCAGAATTATGTGTTCCACTTGTTAAAAAGGGTGGCGTATTTATAGCGATGAAAGGTGCAGCTGCAGATGATGAATTAGCAGATGCGAAAAAAGCACTTTCCGTTCTCGGTGCTTCCATTAAAGAAGAGCATTCTTTCACATTGCCATTTGAAAATAGTGAACGGAATATCTTTGTTTTCGATAAAGATAAAATTACTCCTAAAAAATACCCTCGTAAACCAGGTGTTCCGAATAAAACACCAATTCAGTAAATTGTTTCACGTGGAACAGCGAGAAAAGGTATACTATCACTATGCATAAATAGTAGAAGTAGGGAGCAGTATTGAAAAGGTGGTGCCGGGAATGAAAAGTCCGTTTTCACGATTTTTTGGAAGTGGGGAGAAAGAATTAGAACCACTCGTTAGCGAAGAAATTCAGCATGAAGTAATAGAGCAAGTGAAAATAGATTCTATTAAACCCAACAAATATCAACCGCGTACAGTTTTTTCTGAAGAGAAGATTGAAGAACTTGCTAGGACAATCCACACGCATGGTGTCATCCAACCAATTGTCATAAGAAAAATTGACGAAGAGCAATATGAAATTATTGCGGGGGAACGTAGATATCGAGCCATGCAAAAGTTGGGATGGTCGGAAGTTCCGGCAATTATTCGAAACCTTGATGATAAAGAAACTGCATCTATTGCTTTGATTGAAAACTTGCAGCGTGAGGAATTGACTGCAATTGAAGAAGCGTATGCATATGAGAAACTTCTAGAACTTCATTCACTAACACAAGAAGCATTGGCACAAAGACTAGGAAAAGGCCAATCCACTGTTGCAAATAAATTGCGGTTATTGAAACTGCCGGATGAAATAAAGAATGGCTTACTGGCAAAAGAAATATCCGAGCGACATGCAAGAGCTCTAATTCCTGTCAAAGATAGTGAATTGCAATCAAAGCTGTACAATGAAGTGATAGAACTGCAGTTGAATGTGAAGCAACTTGAAAATAGAATCTTACAAGTCCTACATCCAAAAGAAAGTACCAAAGAGAAAAAAGCAGGACCTAAAAGAAAATCTGTCAGTAAAGATGTACGAATTGCTCTAAATACAATTAGGCAATCGCTTGTTATGGTAACAAAAAGTGGAATTGATGTGAAAACCGAAGAAGAAGACTCGGAGGACTTTTACACAATTACTGTAAAAATTCCGAAAAAGAAATAAAGGAAGACTCTTGCTTGACTCATGCAAGAGTCTTTTTACTACATAATTCTCTACAAGAAATGCTTTTATTGATAGACTAGAAGAAGTAGATAAATTGATATTAAAAGTGCAGGAAGCAGGTGCAGATTTGGGCAGAATTATAGCGATTGCAAATCAAAAAGGGGGCGTCGGAAAAACGACAACATCCGTGAATCTAAGTGCTTGCCTTGCGCATATAGGCAAAAAAGTTCTTTTAATTGATACTGATCCGCAAGGAAATGCAACCAGCGGAGTAGGTGTCAATAAAGGGGAAGTCCAGCAATGTATTTATGATATTTTAATAGATGATGTTAATATAAAAGATGTAATTCGCTCTACTAAAGTGGAAAACCTTGATATCGTTCCTGCAACAATCTCTTTGGCGGGAGCAGAAATTGAGCTAGTTTCAACGATTTCAAGAGAAGTTAGAATGAAGCATGCCATCCAAGAAGCGAAAGATATATACGATTACATTATCATTGATTGCCCGCCTTCCCTTGGATTACTCACTATAAATGCCTTAACTGCATCAGATTCAATTATCATACCTGTTCAATGCGAGTATTATGCACTGGAAGGGTTAAGCCAACTGCTAAGTACGATTCGACTTGTACAGAAGCATTTAAATGAAAATCTAATGATTGATGGCGTTTTACTGACAATGTTCGATGCAAGGACAAATCTAGGGATTCAAGTGATTGAAGAAGTGAAAAAGTACTTTCAAGATAAAGTATATAAAACCATTATCCCAAGAAATGTTAGGTTAAGTGAAGCACCGAGTCATGGTGAACCGATTATTGTCTATGACTCCCGATCACGAGGTGCTGAGGTGTATTTAGAGCTGGCAAAGGAAGTGGTACTCAATGGCTAAGGGTCTTGGAAAAGGGTTAAATGCATTATTCCCTGGAGAGTCACTGACAAAGGCAGAGTCGGTCGAACATATTCATGTAAAAAGTATAAAAGCGAATCCATACCAACCTAGGAAAATATTCGATGAAAGCGCTATTCAAGAACTAAGTGCATCAATTAAAGAACACGGAATCCTTCAACCAATCATTCTAAGAAAAGTCGGTACAACATACGAAATCGTAGTGGGGGAAAGACGATTTCGTGCAGCACAAATGGCGGGTCTGTCAGAAATCCCTGCAGTTGTCCGTACTTTAACTGACGTAGAAACAATGGAGTTTGCAATTCTTGAAAACTTACAAAGAGAAGACCTAACTCCAATTGAAGAGGCTGAAGCTTATCATAATCTAATGGAGAATCTGGGCCTAACACAGGAGCAGCTCGCATTTAGACTTGGGAAAAGTAGACCTCATATCGCAAATCATGTACGATTGCTATCACTTCCAAAAAAAGTGCGAAACTATATTACTGAAGGGAAACTTTCAATGGGCCACGGACGGACATTACTTGGTCTACGTAAAAAAGAGCAAATTGCAATTGTGGCAGAACGGGTATTAAAAGAAGGTCATAATGTTCGACAACTTGAAAAACTTGTCCAAAGAATGAATGAAGAAGTTCCACGTGAAACAAAACCGGAAAAAAACAAAGATTTGTTCCTAGCTGAAAGTGAATCTAATCTTAGGGATTATTTCGGTACAAATGTATCAATCAAGAAAACAAAGAACAAAGGGAAAATTGAAATTGAATTTTTCTCAGAGGATGATCTAGAACGTATTCTTGAACTATTGAATGAATGAATAAATAAATATGTACCTATTTTGCCAACTGTGCAAAATAGGTATTATTTTTAACGGGCGGAAGTGAGAATTTGGTTTTGTTCGGAACATTTGTAAATGTCATTTTAATCGTTGCAGGCGCATTCATTGGACGGTTTTTACACAATATACCAGAAAGAATGAAAGAAACCGTCATGTATGGAATCGGGCTGGCAGTTGCAGTTATAGGTATACAGATGACTTTTGAAAGTACACAAGTTTTAATTGTTATTATAAGTATCGTCCTCGGGGCTGTAATTGGTGAATGGATGAATTTAGAAAAGAAAGTGAATGACTTAGGGTTATGGATGGAAACTAAGATACCCGCTGGTAAAAAAGGTCCGGGTATTGCACAAGGGTTTGTCACTGCTACGCTTATTTTTGTTGTGGGATCGATGGCGATTATTGGTGCCATTGACAGTGGACTGAGAAATGATCATGATGTCTTAGTAATGAAAGGGATTATTGATGGTTTCACTGCTATCATATTAAGTTCTACACTAGGAATCGGTGTTGCTTTTGCTGCAATTCCTGTACTTCTCTACCAAGGAATTATCACTCTGTTTTCCACTCAAATCAGCCGATTCGTTCCTGATGAATTGCTGGCGTTCTTCATTTCAGAAATGACGGCAACGGGTGGATTAATGATTCTTGCAATAGGGTTAAACTTAATTGGTCTGACAAAAGTGAGAGTTGCAAATCTAATTCCGGGTATTCTTGTAGTAGGCATAATCGTTACAATCATCCACTATCTATGATCTGTGACGACCATGTGCTAACTGCAAAGCACGAGAAATAATGCGACTCATTTCGAATGGCAGGTATAGTCGTGTACTCTGAAGAACAGCATGTTCCATAAATCCGGCAATATTGACGATGCCTTTAATGGATACATCTCCAACGGGAGGTAAAACTTTTCCTACAGCTTTGCCAGGATGGATAGGTCCACTATTAAATAGTAATTGACCAATGGAACCGCCTTGTCCAAGGCAAGCATCTATTGCTACGATAAATGCAGAAGGATTAGAGCTTCGGGTTTCATCGATATGTTGTTCTAGATTAAGGGCATGTAACGGACTTTCTAACGTTCCGATTACAGTGAATGGGAACAGGGGAGACTCTGATAGAAAAGAACCGGTCAGTGGACCTAATGCGTCTCCTGTGGAACGGTCAGTTCCGATACAGAAAAAAATGAGATCTTGAGCATCAAACGGAATGTGTTCGAGGAACAAAGAACTAAGTTTCCAAACAGCGCCCGTTTCCTTGTAATGAATTCTGTAGTCGTATGGTAAAGGAAGAGGATCTCGCATGAAAAAACTCCATTTCTTTTTTTATAACTCAGTCTACGCTCGCAAGTGATTTATTATACGAAAGGAAGAGGATTGTGGCAGTAACCTTAAATGAGGACATTGAAAAGCTGAAAGAAGAAGCTGAAGAAGTAGGGCAAATACTGTTTAATACAAAAACCTGGATTGATATTGGTATGTTGGGACTTAAAGTTATCTTCATTATCCTGCTATCCATCATTGTAGTCAAAATAGGTAAAAGCGTTATTAGCCGCGCATTCAAGGTGAAATTGAAAGGTGCCTTGCGCCATACAGAGCGCCGTGAAACAACGTTGGTTAAGTTGCTTCAAAACACATTGTCATATGTCGTCTATTTCGCAGCAATACTAGCAATTCTTTCCGCATTTGAAATTAATGTTGCAGGAATTCTTGCAGGGGCTGGAGTATTGGGCTTGGCAGTCGGATTTGGTGCCCAAAGTCTTGTGAAGGATATTATTAGCGGTTTCTTCATTATTTTTGAGGACCAATTTTCTGTAGGCGATTATGTTGAAATTGGCGCGGCGGTTGGGACGGTCGAAGAAATCGGTTTACGTACGACGAAAATAAGCGCATATGGCGGGGAAATACATATCATCCCAAACGGAAATATTACAGAGGTCGTGAATTATTCAATTAATAATTCACTGGCTATAGTGGATATTAGACTAGGATATGAAACGGATATTGCCAAAACGGAAAAACTGTTGGAAGTGTATCTTGCAAACTTATCTGTTGGATATGAAGCACTGATATCACAGCCGACTATCGTAGGTGTACAAGATTTGGGAGCGTCTGAAATTATCATGAGAATTACAGCAGAAACCCAGCCTGTGATGCAATACGCAATTGCCAGGCAATTACGCAGAGACTTGAAAGTATTCCTGGATCAAAACGGAATTGAAATACCATATCCGAAAATGATTATGCATCAACCGAAAAATGAGGTGTAGATAAATGGTGGAAAAAGTTTTTGGGTTAAATGACATTGTTGAGATGAAAAAGCAGCATCCATGCGGAACGAACGCATGGAAAATCATTCGGATGGGGGCGGATATCCGCATTAAGTGTGAGGGATGCGGTCACAGCGTTATGATCCCCCGCAATGAATTTACAAAGAAAATGAAAAAAGTTCTTGTCAAAGCGGAGTCTTGACCTTTAACTACGACCTTGTTCCGCAGGCAGATGGACAACTGAGCCTGCTGTCCTTATAATGGAAGAGTTGCATACAGCATAACTTGATTCAGCAGAAGTCCCCACTTCTATTAGTGGCGTAATTGATATGAATGAGTGAATGAACATATAATGGAGGCTTCTTTAAGCGAAAGTACCGCTTAAAAAGCTCAATGAAAGGTTGTGGGATGAATGGCATTAACAGCTGGAATTGTCGGTCTACCAAACGTAGGCAAATCTACATTATTCAATGCGATTACAAAAGCAGGAGCAGAGGCGGCGAACTATCCGTTCTGTACAATTGATCCGAATGTCGGCATCGTAGAAGTTCCTGATGAAAGACTAGACAAACTAACGGAGCTAGTGACACCGAAGAAAACAGTACCAACTGCTTTTGAATTTACAGATATCGCAGGAATTGTTGAAGGGGCAAGTAAAGGCGAAGGATTAGGAAATAAATTCCTTATGCACATCCGTGAAGTGGATGCAATTTGTCAAGTTGTCCGTTGCTTCGTTGACGAAAATATTACACATGTATCCGGTAAAGTCGATCCAATCGATGACATCGAAATCATTAATTTGGAATTGATTCTTGCTGATATGGAAGCCGTTGAAAAACGATTGGCTCGTGTAACAAAAATGGTAAAACAAAAAGACAAGGTAGCAATGGCAGAGGAACCTATCCTGATTAGACTAAGAGAAGCATTTGAAAACGAAAAGCCTGCACGTTCAATTGACTTCACAGATGATGAATTTGTCTTGGCTAAAGGAATGAACCTTCTCACTATCAAACCGATGCTCTATGTTGCAAATGTTGCGGAAGACGAAGTTGCAGACGCGGAAAACAATGAAAATGTTAAAGCTGTCCGTGAATTTGCTGAAAAAGACAATGCGCAAGTAATTGTTGTCTGTGCAAGAATCGAAGAAGAAATGGCTGAACTTGAAGATGATGAGAAAGCGATGTTCCTTGAAGAACTTGGTATCAAGGAATCAGGACTCGATCAACTCATTAAAGCATCATATAAGCTACTTGGCTTTGCTACCTACTTTACGGCGGGTGTACAAGAGGTTCGCGCTTGGACATTCCGTAAAGGGATGAAAGCACCACAATGTGCTGGTATTATTCATACTGACTTTGAACGTGGATTTATCCGTGCAGAAACAGTTGCTTATGATGACCTGGTTGCTACAGGGTCTATGACAGCTGCCAAAGAAGCAGGAAAAGTCCGCCTTGAAGGTAAAGAGTATATTGTTAAAGACGGCGATGTCATGCTGTTCCGTTTTAACGTATAATAACTGAAAAGCCACATTGGGATAATTCATATCCCAATGTGGCTTTTATTAATTTACCAATTCGCTCGACTTGTTGGACGAATAGACATAGAGCTTTGGCAATTCAGGGTCGTCCTTGACAACCCAGTCGTCTGGTAGCTCCTTCAATTCTTTATACATGGCAAAATCACCAGCCGCTCCGCCTATCAATAAAGCAGAGAGACTGATTAACAAGCCGCTCCCCATATAAAGGCCGACAATGGCAGGCAGAATACCTGTCATCCAAAAAGGAAGTAGCAGTGCTTTGCGGATAGCCCGATTCGTCATAAGTTGAGTGGTAGTTGCGTATGCAATGCCCAATTTCAGATTGACTCCGACGACCATCTTTCTCCAGGGGACACCTCCGAATAACCGAAAACCTAAAAGATGAAAAAGTTCATGCAGAATAATTAGTAAGATATATCCGATAATGAAGAAGACAATCGCCCACCAGCTGAATGAAGAAGGAAAGCTTCCCTCTATACCAATTTTAAGAATCCACAGTAGTAAGAGAGCGGAACCGGTTAAAAGTAAGCTGTTTTTTGCCACCTTAGGTAAATCAATCTCGATTACTTTATCGGGTTCAGGAAATTCAATCAAAAATATCACCTCTTTGTAAAAGTATACAAGAAAATAGTTGAAAGATGAATGAAGTTATGCTAACATGTACTGATGTGAGTAATATAATTACTTACTCCTTGCCCGCTGACATCAGCAGGGCCCAAGTCCATAAGGAGGTGACTACAGATGAGAAAGTACGAAATTATGTACATTATCCGCCCAACAGTAGAAGATGAAGCGAAAAAAGCGTTGATTGAACGTTTTGACGAAGTCCTTACTACAAATGGTGCAGAAAACATCGAGTCGAAAGAGTGGGGCAAGCGCCGTCTTGCTTACGAAATCGACGATCTACGTGAAGGTTTCTATCAACTAATTAAGTTGAATGCTGAAACTATAGCAATCGATGAATTTACACGTCTTGCGAACATCAACGAAGATATCATTCGTCATATGATCGTTCGTATTGAAGACTGATCCATATATAAGTTGAAATCTACAAAATAATGAGGGAGGTTGAATTCTAATGATTAACCGAGTTGTTTTAGTAGGACGCTTAACGAAAGACCCTGAGCTTAAGTATACACAAACTGGTATCGCTGTAACACGTTTTACGTTAGCAGTGAACCGGGCCTTCCAAAACGCTTCAGGCGAAAGGGAAGCTGATTTTATCAGTTGTGTAGCTTGGAGAAAACAGGCTGAAAACGTTGCGAATTTCTTGAAAAAGGGAAGTCTTGTCGGAGTAGATGGCCGTATTCAGACGGGTAGCTTTGATGGACAAGATGGAAAGCGTGTTTATACAACAGAAGTTGTAGCAGACAGTACGCAGTTTCTTGAACCGCGCAATGCATCTAGCGAAAATAGAGCGGGAGCTAGCGGAGCACCTTACCAAGGTTCTCAACAAAGCGAGCAACCGAGCTATCAAGATAGACAGCCAAACCAACAATATCAACAACCGAATCAGCAAAATTACACACGTACGGACGATGATCCATTCTCGACAGGCGGAGGTCCGATAGAAGTATCAGACGACGACCTGCCATTCTGATGATCAAACCGTTTTAAAAAACATCGATAAACTGAAAATGACTAACGTTAGGAGGGGAACAATTATGGCAGTACGTCGTGGAGGAAAAAGACGCCGTAAGGTTTGTTATTTCACATCAAATAACATTACAAAAATCGACTATAAAGATACAGATATGCTTAAGAAATTTATTTCTGAGCGTGGAAAGATCTTGCCTCGCCGTGTAACAGGTACAAGCGCGAAGTATCAGCGTAAACTGACACTTGCAATCAAACGCTCACGTATCATGGCACTTCTTCCATTCAGTTCGGAAGAAAGATAATTTTATTTAGATGACCGCCTTGTCAAACCGGCACAACCGGGATGGGGGCGGTTTTTTTATACAAACGAATCTAGTACATATGTTCTACCTTTGGTCTAAAAACAATAATCATGATACAATTGAAGCAACTGTCCATCTAGAAAATTGGATTAGGAACTTAAACAAGTGGATAGAAATCATCATCCAGTGAAAGACCGGAGGAATCTTATATTATGCAAGACAACTCAAGAAAAATTACGTACGGAGCAATGATGATTGCGTTGTTTGCAATCTTACTTGCAGTATCGCTATATGCACCGCTAATCGGTAATATAACGATGTTTTTCATACCGTTGCCAATTATTCTTTACAGACTGAAGTATGACCGCGCCTCGTCTCTTCTTGTGCTTGCAACCGGAGTCATACTGTCCTTACTAATTGGAGGCATCTTGCTTGTACCTTTCGCTCTCATCCACGGGCTCTTAGGCTTTGTTATGGGAGAAACTGTGAGATTGGGAAAAACAAAACTTTATATCTTTATGGCTTCTGGCCTGACACTGCTTATTACATCGCTCGTAATGTATGTGGGTGCTGTTTTGTTATTCGGGATCAATATGATTGAAGAATTAATGAAGGTCATGGAGAGTACGCAAGAGCAGGTTACTACATTTATGAAGCGAGCTGGTGGAGTACCAGACAATTACGATGAAATTGTTGCTTCAACATTTACAATGTATGAAAATACGATCCCTTCCATTTTTATTTTAAGCATCTTTATGTTGGCGTTTATCATTCTCACTTTGAATTTGAGTGTTGCCAAACGGTTGAAATTCGATGTTCCAAAGTTTCCACCATTTCGGGAAATGAAATTACCAGCTATAACAGTAATTTTGTACGGAGTCATTCTTCTGACATCCCTATTTGTAGAAATGAAACCGGGTACGAATCTATTTTTAATTACCAATAATGCCACTGTTATACTAAGGACCTTGTTTCTGCTGCAAGGGATTTCATTCATTTATTACTATGTAAATGAAATGAAGTTACCGAAAGTAGCGACTGTCGTTGCCACAATTTTTGCATTGCTATTGACCCCGGTCACAACGTTAATCGGAATACTAGATGCAGGAGTGAATATACGTGCCTGGGTCAAAAAAGACAAGTCGAAGTAAGGAGATGGGACAATGACGTCGTTTTTTAGAAAAAGAGCAATACGTTATCCATTGACAGTATTGTCGATTCTGGGCTTGTTGGCGGCAGTGCTCCTGCTTTTATCTCATTTTTGGTCAGGACTTATTTTTGCCGTTTTATTCACGACTGCGGCAGGGATTGCGTGGAAATTAGAAGATCAAACCTATATAGAAACGGAAAAACATATTGAAACGTTATCCTATAGGTTGAAGAAAGTTGGAGAAGAAGCACTTCTTGCATTGCCAATTGGCATCATTCTAATTAACGATAAAAACGTTGTTGACTGGGCGAATCCGTATGCGGCAAAGGTATTCGAACGACAGGAGACTTTGATTGGGAATGACTTGTTTGATCTATCAGAGCAATTTCGCGCGATTGTAAAAGGTGAAAGTCTTGAAAATGGTGTACTTACAGTGGGCGAACAGTCCTATAAGGTCTTTTTCAAAGCTGAAGAGAAACTCATTTATTTGTTCGATATTACAGAACAATTGGTGATGGAATCACTTTACTATGAAGATCGCACGGTTCTCGGTATTATTCTAGTAGATAATTATGATGAACTTTCACAAGCAATGGATGATCAGACGAGAAGTCAGCTTAATTCCCTTGTTACCTCACTTATTAATAGGTGGGGAACGGAGAATGGAATCTATGTAAAACGGATTGCAACGGATCGCTTCCTGGCAGTATTCAATGAAGCAACACTCGTTACCTTGGAAAAAACAAAGTTTTCGATTCTAGATGATATTCGTGAAACAACGGCTAAGCAGAGTACTGCACTAACGCTGAGTATTGGTGTAGGAATGGGATCAACTTCATTAATCGAATTAGGTGAACTGGCACAATCCAGCCTTGATTTGGTTCTTGGTAGAGGTGGTGACCAAGTGGCTATTAAGCGATTGGATGGCAAGTTGAAGTTTTTCGGAGGGAAAACAAATCCTGTCGAAAAAAGGACAAGGGTTCGTGCTCGAGTAATATCTCATGCTTTGCGTGACCTAATCCAAGGCAGTGATAAAGTTTTTGTCATGGGTCACAAAATTCCGGATATGGATGCCATCGGAGCCGCCATTGGCGTTCAAAAAATGGCACGTATGAATAATATTGAAGGATATGTCGTCGTTAATTTCAATGAGCTCGACGGAAGTGTAACACGGCTCATGGATGAAATTAAGCGCGATGAGGAACTGTTCAATCAATTCATAAGTCCTGAAGAATCACTTGCTATGATTACAGAAAAATCATTGATTGTCGTTGTTGACACACATAAGCCGAGTATGGTCATTGATGAACGTCTCATTGAGAAAGCAGAGAAGGTTGTCGTAATAGATCACCATCGTCGCGGGGAAGAGTTCATCAACAATACGATGCTTGTCTACATGGAGCCATACGCGTCATCTACGGCTGAACTCGTTACAGAATTAATTGAATACCAGCCGAAACATGAAAAACTAACAATGCTTGAGTCAACAGCACTGCTAGCAGGCATTATCGTTGATACGAAAAGTTTTACACTCCGTACAGGGGCTAGAACGTTCGAAGCCGCATCGTATTTACGAACAAACGGAGCGGATACCATACTAGTCCAGCGTCTCTTGAAAGAGGATATTGACACCTATGTTTTGAGGGCAAAATTGATTGAGACTGTTGAATTGTCCAATAGCGGTATTGCAATTGCAAAAGGGAAGGACCAAACTGTTTACGGCACTGTTCTGATTGCCCAAACTGCAGATATTCTACTAACGATGCAAGGGGTTGCAGCTTCGTTTGTCATTGCGTCTCGTTCAGATGGTAAAATAGGTATAAGCGCCCGTTCCCTAGGTGAGTTGAATGTTCAACTTGTTATGGAGGAACTTGGGGGTGGCGGCCATTTGACAAACGCGGCATGCCAGCTCGACGTTGGGTCGGTAGAAGAAGCTGAACAAATGCTAAAAGCTGTATTAAATACAATGATAGAGAGGGGAAATTCATAATGAGAGTAATTTTTTTGAAAGACGTTAAAGGCGTAGGTACAAAAGGCGACGTGAAAGAGGTATCTGTGGGGTATGCACAGAACTTTCTATTGAAAAATAAGCTAGCGGTTGAAGCGACTGCTGGTAATATCAGCAGACTTGAAGGACAAAAAAACCGGGTTGCAAAAGATGCTGCTGAAGAGTTGGCTGAAGCAATCGTCTTGAAGGAACAAATCGATAAAATCACAGTTGAAATGAAAGCAAAATCAGGTGAGGGCGGCCGTCTATTCGGTTCAATCACTACTAAACAAATTGCAGAAGCCTTGAATAAAACAGAAGGTATTAAAGTGGACCGACGTAAAATGGACTTACCAGATGCAATTCGTGCACTAGGTTTTACAAATGTGCCAATTAAAATTCACCCTGAAGTTACGGCAACACTTAAAGTACATGTAATTGAAGAAGGATAAGGAGAGATTGGATAGATGAACCAGATGATTGATCGCATCCCACCACATAATAATGAAGCGGAACAATCGGTCATCGGTGCTATTTTCCTTGAACCGCAGGCACTCATTACGGCAGCAGAGCTTCTGATGCCCGACGATTTTTACCGGATGGCGCACCAAAAAATCTTTCAAACGATGATTAGTCTAAGTGATAAAGGTCAAGCGATTGACGTTGTCACGGTTACGGAAGAGTTATCCGCTAAAAAAGAACTCGAAGACGTCGGTGGCATTTCATATTTGTCTGAAATCGCAAGCTCTGTTCCAACCGCAGCAAACATCGTGCACTATGCGCGTATCGTGGAAGAGAAAGCACTTCTGCGACGTCTAATACGTGTTGCGACGTCAATCGTAGAAGATGGCTACGCACGTGAGGATGAAGTAGAGGCACTCTTGTCTGAAGCGGAAAAGAAGATGATGGAAGTATCCAACCGGAAGAACGCCGGCGACTTTCGTCATATTAAAGATGTCCTCGTTGAAACGTATGATAATATTGAACTTCTTCATACGCAAAAAGGCGACGTTACAGGAATTCCAACGGGCTTCCGTGATTTAGATAAAATCACAGCCGGTTTTCAGCGTAATGACTTAATAATTGTTGCTGCAAGGCCTTCTGTTGGTAAGACAGCATTTGCTTTAAACGTGGCGCAAAACGTTGCAACTAAAACCGATGAAAATGTTGCCATCTTTAGTTTGGAGATGGGTGCGGAACAGCTTGTCATGCGGATGCTTTGTGCAGAAGGAAATATCGATGCTCAGGTGCTTCGAACAGGTGCGCTTGAAGCTGAGGATTGGCGTAAACTTACTATGGCAATGGGTAGCCTTTCAAATGCAGGTATTTTCATTGATGATTCGCCTGGTATCCGTGTCAATGAAATCCGTTCAAAATGCCGTAGATTGCAACAGGAACATGGACTGGGCATGATCATGATTGACTACATGCAGCTGATAGCAGGAAGTGGTTCTAAGCCTGGTGAAAACCGTCAGCAGGAAGTATCGGAAATTTCTCGATCGTTGAAAGCACTCGCCAGGGAATTGAAAGTACCTGTAATTGCCCTTTCACAGCTTTCCCGTGGCGTTGAACAACGTCAGGATAAGCGCCCTATGATGTCCGATCTTCGCGAATCTGGGAGTATCGAGCAAGATGCTGATATTGTTTCGTTTCTTTACCGTGAAGACTATTATGATAAAGAGACGGAAAATCAAAACATGATTGAAATAATTATTGCAAAGCAGCGGAATGGTCCAACTGGAACAGTTACTTTAGCTTTTGCTAAGGAATATAACAAGTTCGTTAATATCGACTGGAGTCAGCATGAATCATCCGCTTATTAATTAAAACGAGCATTATGAGTTTACGGACTCATAATGCTCGTTTTTTGTGTTTGATTGACGAGGCAAAATATTTTAAAAGATCTGTAGATCAACTCAAAAGCATTAGGAGTTGAAAACTCTGTGGGGAGACGAAGGCAATGGGAAAACTACCAATTTCCATTTAAAGCGTAGACCAATGACTCTGTTGTCTAGTACTGAAGGTATACATGTAGGAAAAAAACATCTCAGAATACCGGGAACTTCCGGTGCTCTGAGATGTTTTTTTTACTTGAACAATCAAACTAAAGAATATTGAACAGAGAAATGTATGAAATAGTGAAAAAATCGACATTTATTTCATGAGAAAATGATAAAAAATCAAAATATACCTATTTTATGTTTTAAGTGGTGGTATTTGGATGTAATTCTACAATCTCGTTACAATTGCCTATAATTCTACAAGAGTACATTAGGATATGTTAGATTAGATAAGCATGTAAAAAATAAACTGTAATCGGTCATTCGATTTGAAATTTGGAAGGAGTTACACATATATGTTTTTCAATAGAAGCAACCAGGACAAGCCTAAGAAAGTCCTGCCAAACTTCAAACATTCTATCAAAAGGATTCAACTGGTTTCCATCATTACTTTATTGCTGTCAGGTGTTGCAGCACAACCAGGTTATGCAAATAAAACTGAAGATTTATTGACTATATTCCACATCTATTCAAAAGGGGAATATGTAGGGGTTATATCCGACGAGGAGAAGCTTGAACAAATGAAAGAAGATGAGATTCAAAAAACATCCTCTAAATTTCAAGATCTCCCTCTTATAATAGGAACAGATTTATCCGTAATTCCTGAAATGGTATTCACAGCAGAAACGGACGATAGCGAAGTCTTAGAAAAAGTTCAAACCATGATATCGGTTGAAGCGGAAGCGGTTGGTGTTTCAATTGACGGGGAACTGGCATTCTACGTCAAAGACATGGACACATACTATGAACTAATTCGTCAACTGAAGATGCAATATGTCACCGAAAAAGAACTCGATGAATTCGAAGCCCGTACAGCATCTACTGAACCTATACCCCCGCTTAAGGAGGACGAAACCCGTATTACAAACATCGTTATCAGCAAAGGTATAGAGGTAGCGAATGTAGAAACAGATCCTGAAAAGGTGAAAAACATTGAACAAGCAATAGATTTTCTTGAAAAAGGAAAACGTGTACAAAAGAAATACAATGTAATTTCCGGAGATATTCTAGGGACAATTGCTGCGGAAAACGAAATGACTACATCTAAACTACTAGAACTAAATCCAGGTATGACACATACAACAATTCTCCGTTCTGGTGATGAACTGAATATAACAGCTGTCGAACCATATATCGAAGTGGAAGTTCATTATGAAACAAAAGAAAGAAAAGTTATTAAACAAGCAAACAAGGTTGAAGAGGACGATAGTCTTTTTAAAGGGGAAAAGAAAGTTATAGCCAAAGGTTCGGATGGGGAAAAAGAAGTAACGGAACTTATCCGAAAACGGAGCGGTCAAATTATCGGCAAATCTATAACTGAAGAAAGAGTCATTTCTGATGCGAGGGACAAAGTGACAGTTGTAGGTACGAAAGTGATACCATCAAGAGGATCAGGTACATTTATCAGGCCTGTGTCTGGAGGATACATTTCTAGTAAAATGGGCACCCGCTGGGGAAGAATTCATCAAGGAATTGATTTCGCCCGTCCATCGTCCTATGAAATTGTAGCCGCAGATAATGGCGTAGTCACAACTGCAGGGAACCATAGCACATTTGGTAATCGAGTTGTTATCACGCATAACAATGGTTATGAAACGCTCTATGCACATCTGTCTTCAATAGACGTCAAAGTAGGACAAACAGTACCACAAGGAACTAAAATAGGAGTAATGGGATCAACCGGTCGTTCGACAGGGGTCCATCTTCATTTTGAAGTATTCAAGAACGGTTCAAATATCGATCCTATGAACGTGTTAAGATGAATAAACAACTACTGACGGTACACAATGTTGTACCGTCTTTTTTATTAGTTATTCGACAATATCCCCGAAATATTGCCCGGGAAATGATTTGGGAAATATAGCCTTGGAACGAGTGAAACGTGCGAATTAGCGACAAGAATGATAGAGTAAAGGGACAGATATAGAGATGCCAACTGGGCTGGAAGGAGAATGTAACATGCAAGATAAAGTAATATTAATAGTCGATGATGAGAAACCAATTGCAGATATACTTGAATTTAATTTAAAAAAAGAAGGATTTACTGTTTACTGTGCGTATGATGGAGAAGAAGCGCTAGAAAAGGTTGAAGAAGTGAAACCCGACCTAATGCTACTCGACATTATGCTACCGAAAAGGGATGGTATGGAAGTATGTCGGGAAGTCCGGAAGAAATATGACTTTCCGATTATTATGCTGACAGCGAAGGACTCTGAGATTGATAAGGTACTTGGTTTGGAGCTTGGAGCAGATGATTATGTCACAAAACCATTCGGAACCCGTGAACTAATCGCACGAGTCAAAGCTAATTTACGGAGACATATGAAATCTGTCGAAGAAGAGGCGGAAGGTGGGACAAACGATATTACAGTCGGCCACTTAATTGTTCAGCCAGATGCCTACCTCGTGTTAAAAAGAGATGAAAAAATTGAATTGACGCATCGTGAATTTGAATTGCTTCATTATCTTTCAAAACATATCGGACAGGTTATGACACGTGAGCATCTCTTACAGACAGTATGGGGCTATGATTACTTTGGGGATGTACGGACAGTCGATGTAACGATTCGTCGCTTGCGCGAAAAAATAGAAGATACACCGAGCCACCCGACGTGGATTGTCACGAGACGCGGAGTAGGCTATTACTTACGGGATCCAGAACAGGAGTAACAATTATGCAAAAAGTCGGTTTTTTTAGATCTATTCACGTTAAATTTGTTCTAATTTATGTGATGCTTATTCTAATTGCTATGGAAATAATCGGACTCTATTTTGCACGTGAACTCGAAGAAACATTAAAAACAAACTTCACAAACTCAATTTCCGACAGGATGAGTTTGATTGAATTTAATGTTAGTGAAGAATTGATAAAGAAACGATCCCCAGACGACCCGGTGACACTCGAAATGAGTCTCCAGGCCGTCATTTCGGGTTTCACTTCGGAAGACATCAATGAAATCAGGGTTATTAGCGCAGGGAAGATTATCCTTGCTACATCCGCCCTGGACAAAAAGTCGATGGTAGGACAGCGAGCGATGGACGAAATTGTTAGAAAGGCGACTGCCTCAAAAACAGAGAACGATGTTATCAATTTAGATCGGAAAACTAGAAATCGGATTTTGGTACGTGCAAAGCCTATTCTTACTGCAGAGGATGAATTAATAGGGATCCTCTATCTAGAGGCAGACATTGAAAAGGTGTTTACACAGATTGATGAAGTGAATCGGATTCTAGCTGGTGGGGTAGCCATATCGTTGACGATAACAATCATTCTTGGCATTTTAATAGCCCAGACGATGACGAGGCCGATATCTGATATGAGAAGACAGGCGCAGACGATGGCAAAAGGAAACTTCTCCAGAAAAGTGCGTGTGTATGGTAACGATGAATTGGGCCAGCTGGCAGTCGCTTTTAATCACTTAACAAACCAGTTACAAGAGTCTTATTCAACGACCGAAAGTGAACGACGGAAACTGGCTTCAGTCCTGGAAAATATGACGGATGGTGTCATAGCTACCGATCGAAAAGGGCGTGTCAGTCTTATTAATGACTCTGCTCTTGGAATGCTGAGGTTGACAAGGGATCTTGTCCTCAATAGACCGATTTCTAGTATTCTGGGAGTTGAACAAGAATATGCTTTTGAAGATTTAATACAAATTAGAGATTCAATTGCATTGGACTTTAGTACGAATGAACAGCCTTATATTCTGCGTGCCAATTTTTCAGTCACGCAAAGAGAGACTGGATTTGTGAATGGTTTAATCGTTGTTTTACATGATAATACGGAACAAGAAAAAATTGATATGGAGAGACGAGAGTTTGTTTCAAATGTTTCGCATGAGTTGCGTACGCCACTAACGACAATGCGCAGTTATTTAGAAGCATTGGCTGATGGTGCTTGGAAGAATGAAGAGATTGCTCCGTCCTTCCTCCACGTAACACAGACCGAAACTGAACGGATGATTCGCCTTGTAAATGACTTAATGAAGTTATCACGAATGGACAGCAGGGATTATGATTTGAATAAAGAATGGGTCGAATTTAATCACTTCTTCAATTCAATCATAGATCGCTTTGAATTTTCAAAGTCTCAAAGTGTTCAATTTATAAGACTGTTGTCTGCCTCCGATTTGTTCGTTGAAATTGATACGGATAAGATGACTCAGGTCCTCGACAATATCATTTCAAATGCACTAAAATACTCTCCAGACGGGGGAAATATCCGCTTTGGAATAATGATGTCCGATGACTTCATTAAAGTAATGATTTCTGATGATGGAATGGGTATACCACAAGCGAACGTGAAGCGGATATTCGATAGGTTTTACCGGGCAGACCGTGCACGATCACGTGCAATGGGTGGAACGGGACTAGGACTAGCAATTGCCCGCGAAATGATTGTAGCGCATGGTGGAGAGGTATGGGCGGAGAGTGAAGAAGGAAAAGGGACGACAATCTTCTTTACGTTGCCGTTTGAAATCCAAGAGGACGGTGAATGGGAATGAAATATATCGAGATTGTCAAGACAACAGTACTTACCTTACTCGTCGCCTTAAGTATGGTATTGACCTTTTCCATTTGGACATACACTCCCGGTTATGACACGATTGAGCAATTGGCGCCTGTAGACGTAGCCATCGCAGATAAAAAGAAATACAATGAAATTATTAAACCATACAAAACTATATTTAACTTCGGTGATGCATTAAAAGGAACCACCAATCCAGTTGAAATCAATAGCTTTGTAGAAGAGTTGTCTGAATGGAAAATAGGTGATATTAGATCACTTAATAATAACTTTAGTACAGATAATCTGAATACCCTCTTACGGAAACCAAACCGATTTACATTATTCTTTCACGGTGAGGTCCCTTTGACTGTCTATGATAATGTCATAAACATTGATGAACCGATTCCGACAGTGCCAGAAATTAGTTTCGATCGGATTGTCGTTGATTGGAATACGGACAATAGTGACATGGATATTTATTTTGTTAGCAGGGCAAATAAGAAAATCTACAGTGCAAAAGCAAAACCGGATGACAATCGTAAACTTCAACGTTCCATATTAACGGACGCACGAGAACTCGCCGATTATGAGGAGGTAGCCCCTGAAAGCTCTTCTTATATCGTCGTTCCAGTTGAACCTGTAGAAACAACCAAGTATACGTTTATTGAAGGTGATATTTCCCCGAATCGATTCCGGGATGCACTGTTCAACGATCCGAATGCAGTGCGGAGTAGCCAAGTGGGACCTAAGATGGAAGAACTAGGGGATAACCATGCAATAATGAAGATTGATAAGGAAAATAAGAAGTTTGAATATGTTTATCCTACTGCCAAAATTCAAGAACTAGCAATCCCATCTGAATTACTCTCGAATACAGTCAACTTTGTTAATGAACATGGCGGTTGGACAGATGATTTCAGGTATACGTACATGGATCCGAAAACGAGGACCGTACGATTCCGCTTATTCCTGGAGGGGCTTCCCGTTTATTCAGACTCGAGTACCACTACAGAAATTGTACAAAAATGGGGAGATAAACAGATATTCAATTATAAGAGACCCTATTATCGCCTTGATTTTTTTATTGATGATATACCTGCAACACTCCCTTCAGGCGTAGAGGTTGCCGAAAGGCTTATTGACTCGAAAATGCTGGATTTCGAAACTGTTGATGAAATTGCTCCAGGTTATTTTATGAAGCGAAATACTGATAAAGGTAATATCATAATGGAACCGGCGTGGTTTTACTTGGTGAAAGGAAACAACACTGAAAATTGGCATCGTTTTTCACCTGAAACTTTAGGAGGTGAGCTGATTGGATTGGAATAAGACGAAAACGATATTCATCATCGTATTTTCAATAGTGAACGTTTTTCTGTACACGCTTTACCTCAACAAGGTTACGCAGGCACAAAATGTTCAAGTGCTGGGTGAAACACCAATCGAGGAATTGCTGAAGATGGAAAACATTACGTATGATAAACTACCACCTTTTAAAAATGAACCCTTTTATGTGTCTGCAAAGCCTATGGTATTATCCGATGCAAAACTAGCAGAACTTGAAAACCAAAAAGGCGAAGTTGTCGATGAAACACTTCTCAAATCGACTTTGATAGAGCCGTTCAGTCTACTGAATGCAAAAGGGGAAATTGAATTCACAGAGTTCCTGTCAAAGCATGTAATGGGCGGAGAAAGTTATGTCCAATGGGAAGTTAATAAAGATGAGAGAAAAGCTTTACTCTTCCAAAAGGTCGACGGAGATCCAATTTATCATAGCCTCAATGCGATGTTGATAATCTATTGGAATGAGGATGGGGAAGCGACGAAATACGAGCAAAGTATGCTCGGTGAATTCGATCGTTTCAACCGAAAAAATGATCTTCTATCACCCATTGAAGCAATCGGTAACTTGTATTCACGGGATTATTTGAAAAAGGATTACAAAGTAAAGCAAATGACGCTAGGTTATTCCAGTCTTGTTCAAGTGACAGAAACCCAAGTGTTTGCTCCGACGTGGCATGTTCGTGTAGAATTAAAGGATGGTGAAATTGAAGATTACTTCATTAATGCGATTGAAGGTATGATTATAGAGTTTCAACCTGAACCGCTTGAAGAAGAGAATGAATAAGGAGTTTTTTTAATGCGTTTTAGCGTACTCGCAAGCGGCAGTAGCGGCAATGCGGTTTTTATAGAAAATGACGAACATACATTTATTGTAGACGCGGGATTTAGTGCAAAGAAAATGGATAGTTTAGTTGCTGGCATTGGCCGTTCTATGAAAGATGTCGATGGTATTTTTGTTACACATGAGCATAGTGACCATATAAAAGGGATTGGTGTTGTTGCGCGTAAATACGGTATGCCCATTTACGCGAATGAAAAGACATGGGCGGCGATGGATGGACTCGTAGGCAACATACCTCTCGATCAGCGTTTTCAATTTGATATGGAAACAGTTAAATCATTTGGTTCACTCGACATTCAATCATTTGCGGTTTCACATGATGCAGCAGATCCGATGTTTTATGTTTTCCATGAAAACGGTCGAAAACTTGCGGTTATCACGGATACTGGTTATGTAAGTGACAGGATGAAAGGCTTCATACACGGAGCAGATGCTTTTGTCTTTGAAAGCAATCATGATGTCAGTATGTTGCAAGTAGGCCGTTATCCTTGGTCCGTAAAACGGCGGATCCTGAGTGATGTCGGCCATGTTTCTAATGAAGACGCTGCAGTAGCAATGAGTGAAGTTGTTGAGCAAAAAGATACGAAGATCTATCTATCACATTTAAGTAAAGATAATAATATGAAAGACCTTGCAAGGATGAGTGTTACACAAACGTTGGAAACATGCGGAATTAGGACAGGTGAATTCGTTCATCTATACGATACGGATGCTGACCAGCCAACTGAACTCGTCACCGTGTAAATAATGAAACAACCTTACCTTCAAGGGATTTTACCTAAATCCTCAATAGGTAAGGTTTTTTATATTGAAATATATGAATTAGGGTAATGTTAACTACAACGTTCTTTTCAGAAAGGGAGAGGTAAATGGATGAATTCAATCAAAATCCAGATAATGGGGAGTTGAGGCCACCTATAGAAGAACCTTCACAGCAGCCAGTTCCACAGCGATCCAGAAAAAAAGGTGGTTTCGTATCGGGGTTTTTGGGTGTACTACTAGGTGCATTGATCGTCTGGTTCATCATGCATAATGGAAATGACATCGCGGAAGACACAGAGAGTGCGACAACTGCCCAGAAAGCTAGTGAGATAGGGGCAGAGCGTGTGTCCTTCGATGTGAATAATGATGTGACAGATATTGTCGAAAAAGTGGCAGATTCGGTTGTTGGTGTAACAAATTTGAAAACGGACCGTGATATCTGGTCGACAACTGAAACAACGATAGAAACAGGGTCCGGTTCGGGTGTCATTTATAAAAAACAAGGGAATACAGCATATATAGTTACAAACCATCACGTAGTAGAAGGCGCAACTGAAATCGAGATATCCTTCGATGATGGCTCAAAGACAGCGGGAAAGATTGTAGGAAGCGATATGTGGACAGATTTGGCTGTTATTGAAATTGATGCTGCAGTTGTAAAAACAATTATCGAGTTTGGTGACTCGGATGCTTTGAAACGTGGAGAACCTGTTATCGCAATCGGTAATCCGCTCGGGCTTGGTTTTTCAGGTTCCGTAACTGTCGGGGTCGTATCCGGGAAAGACCGTTCAATTCCAATCGATTTTGATGGTAATGGATCAGTGGACTGGTTTGCAGACGTCATGCAAACTGACGCTGCCATTAATCCGGGGAACTCAGGAGGAGCGCTTATTAATCTTGCGGGTCAGTTAATTGGCATCAATTCCATGAAAATATCAGAGGCAACTGTTGAAGGAATAGGACTTGCGATTCCAATAAACCTTGCTATGCCTATTATTGATCAACTAGAAAAGTTTGGTGAGGTAAACCGCCCAACGATGGGCGTTACATTACTCGATCTCCGAAGCATTCCAGCACAACAACAGCGGGAAATGTTGAAGTTACCCGAAAGTGTAACAGATGGCGTAGTTATCAATGATGTCATAGCTAACTCTTCTGCTGAAATTGCGGGTGTGAAGCAGTACGATGTTATCGTCGAAATGGACGGCGAAAAGATAGAAGATATGGTCAGCCTGCGTAAACATCTGTATAATGCGAAGGATGTAGGTGACACGATGCAAATGAAAGTATATCGGCAAGGGAAGTTACTTGAAATAGAAATGGTTTTAAGAGACGGAAACTCGTTCTAGTAATAAAAGTTACAAACAATTTACATTTTAGTTTATCCACAGTAGGCGAGGTAGCTAGCTGATAGCTATTTTGCCTACTTTTTTTATTATATTCGCTATTTGTGGATAAATCTAAAAATTTGTGAATAACTTTGTGTGAAAGAAAAAGGATGAAAGTAGGGATGGAAAATGAAGATATATAGCTGTGAAACCCATATAAACCATGCACTTGACGTTTTTGTGGCAGATCAGGTAAAGTTTCCAGTTATGGAAGCTGTACGAGATGAAGAAAAGTTATCCACAAAATGCTCCTATTGTGAAGAGCCAGCATTGTATGTTGTGGCGAACGATTAGTTGAACACAACATGTAGATAACTCCTGTGGATATGTGCATAAGTTTTGTTTATAACAAATAAAAAAGGGTGGATAACTTGTGAATATTACAATTGTGACAGTGGGAAAACTAAAAGAAAAGTATTTGAAGATGGGGATTGAAGAGTTTTCAAAAAGACTCGGAGCTTATACAAAAATACAGCTCGTCGAAGTGGCAGATGAAAAAGCGCCCGAATCATTAAGTGATGCCGACATGGAAATTGTAAAGAAAAAAGAAGCGGATCGTATTTTGTCGAAAATAGGGACAGATGCGTATGTGATTGTACTTGCGATTGATGGGAAGATGAAGACATCGGAGGAGTTATCGGCAGACCTAGAGTCATTGATGACTTATGGAAGAAGCAAAGTGACATTTGTTATTGGGGGGTCACTCGGACTCCACGAAAGTGTGATGAAACGCTCGGATGAATCGTTGTCTTTTTCGAAAATGACGTTTCCCCATCAAATGATGAAGCTCATATTGCTGGAGCAAGTGTATAGGGCTTTTAGAATTATGAAAAATGAACCGTATCATAAGTAAATTATTAAATTACCATTTGTGTTGAAATAAAGAATTTTAGTGAACATTCTAGGTGGCAACTAAAGGTTGCGCCTAGATGCGCCTATAACTAGCTTTACTTTATCTACTTACTTCTGAAATACTGTAATTGCTAGGAAAGGCGATGAAAAGTATGATTTTAAGTGATCGTTTAAAAAAGGAAAGAGAAAAACAGGGTTGGTCACAAACAGAACTTGCTGAAAAGCTTCATGTTAGTCGCCAATCGGTTTCCAAATGGGAGACAGGAAAAAACTATCCGAGTATCGAGGTAATCATCGATTTGAGTGATTTATTTGGTATTACGATAGACGAGCTATTAAGAAGTGATGAAGAGTTAAAAGAGAAAGTAATTCAAGATAGTAAGCAATTGGCATATCCAAAGTGGAAAGTTTTGTTCGACAGTATGTTTTTGGTAGGTGTATTTTTATTAGCGTCAAAAGTAATTATTATCGTTTTTAATAATTTTGTGGGTACAAATATTCTTTTACTAGAAGGTTTACCGAAAGTAGTCACCAACTTTTTACCACTAATTTTAATGGTAATTGGCGGTATTGGCAGTGATCAGTTGAAAGGTAAATATAGTTGACTTTTCGAATCACAGCGGACACTTGGAGAGACATGGTAATAAAATAATGCAATAATAGGGTAAAGGATACTACTGATAATGACTATGTAATTAGGAAAGGTTTTGAGGAATAAAAATGACTAATAACGATATATTAATTAGGTTAAGATATGCGTTGGATATAAAGGATATGGACATGGTTGAAATTTTCGGGCTAGGCGGCATTCAAACAACGAAAGAAGTAGTACAAGAAATGTTATCAAAAGCAAAAAATAGTAGTACGAATGAAGTGCAAGACGATGAATATGTAAAAAAAATCGACAACATTACGTTAGAGTCCTTTTTAAACGGTTTAGTTCGTTTAAAAAGAGGAACACAAGATACAAAACCAGAGGATTCCCAAAAACAATTCTTAATGGCAAATAACAATCGAAATGTTAATAATATCCTGATCAAAAAAGTGAAGATTGCACTTTCACTTACAAGTGAAGACATTCTTGATATCTTAGAAGACACAGGAGTCAATATTTCTAAAAGCGAATTGAGTGCAGTTCTTAGAAAAGAAGGACAACGAAATTATAAAGAATGTGGCGACAGATACGCTAGAAACTTCCTAAAAGGATTGGCAAGTAGATATCGTCAGTAATCAATAAATTACATTATGAAAGCACATCGATGGGACTAGTTGATGTGCTTTTTTGTCTAAATTTTTTAGGAATAAATCGGGTCAATTATCTTTTCTCATAATAAAACTAAGATGTCTCCCGCTCTTTTTGTTTTGACGGTACGAAAAACCATCTGGACTTACATACGTACAGGTCTCGTCAATTGTAATCTGCTCAGTCGGAATGCCTGCCAACTCACATTGCTTTCTCACGACTCGTTGATTGTCAATGTGATACTTGTGGGTTTGATCATTGTAATAGATAAAATCATCCGTATAGCCTAGATCTTTGAATTTTAAGTATACATCTTCATCGACTTCAAACTTTTCTTGGCTCAGTGCTGCACCAATCTGGACACGAAAATCACTCGGGTTGCATTGTTTATCCAGTTTCAAATGCTCGAAAACTTTCGAGGAGATTTCTTTTACTGTACCTTGCCATCCCGAATGAATCACACCAATCACATCCGATGCATCATTGTGGAAAATCACTGGAACACAATCAGCAGTAAAGCTACATAATACTAGATTCGGCTCAAATGTGTATAAGGCGTCTGTATCAGCAATAGCGGTATCCAATTGATTTGCGCCTCGCCCTTTGTCATGAAGTGTCACCTCATGGAAATTGGGGCTATGTGTTTGATTGGCACAAACAAAAGCTTCCAACTCACAATTCAAGAAAGTAGCTAATTTTTGCCGATTTTGTCTTACATCATCAGGGTTTATACATGCGTGGAGAGCCATATTATTGTTATCAAGCTCGGTCTCATCCTTCATGGTAATGCCCGCGATTAGTTTTTCATTATTTGTATACAATTTTGTATTCATGTAATCACCTTTTTCTACTATAGGATAATGGGCTATGGAGAGAATTAGAAATCCTCCTATTACCGCTTTTGCGCTTTGTGGATGCCTCCCGCGATTAGCGAGGGCACTGAAAAAGTCCGATTTCCTTCAATCCCGTTGA
>NZ_JBYHFP010000026.1:0-33671 GCF_057669885.1 Sporosarcina sp. Y1011
ACTTTGACTCCGTTACTCGTTGGTTCGAATCCAGCTACCCCAGTTTTGCGGAAGTAGTTCAGTGGTAGAATACGACCTTGCCAAGGTCGGGGTCGCGGGTTCGAATCCCGTCTTCCGCTCCATTTTCTACGGCGGCATAGCCAAGCGGTAAGGCATGGGTCTGCAACACCCTTACCACCGGTTCGATTCCGGTTGCCGCCTCCATATTTTATTACTACTGTATGGAAAATGAATATTACTATGCCCGAGTGGTGGAATGGCAGACACGTCGCACTCAAAATGCGATGCCGCGAGGCGTGCCGGTTCAAGTCCGGCCTCGGGTATCATATGGAAAAAACACAACTTCGGTTGTGTTTTTTTATGCTTACTTTTAACTACTGTGGTATGGTTTTTCTAAAGTGATTGGTAGAAAATCGGCTGGAGGAATCAATATGCCTTTAATAGAACACCAGCAGTTCATTCATGCCCCTATAGAACGCTGCTTTGATCTTGCACGCGATGTGGATATTCATACTCGTACAACAGAGGGCACGAAAGAAAAAGCCGTGGGTGGCGTTACGACGGGATTATTGTCGGCTGGGGATATAGTCACATGGGAAGCTGTTCATTTTGGTATAAAGCAAAGGCTTACTGCAAAAATAACAATAATGAATAGACCTTATTTGTTCGAGGATGTAATGGTGCAAGGTGCATTTCATTCTTTTACGCACATTCATGAGTTCATTGAAAAGGATAATGGGACTCTTATGATTGATCGCTTTCTATATAAATCACCTATTGGACCGATTGGTGTTATTGCAGATAAGTTGTTTTTGGAAAGTTATATGAGGAATTTCATAGTTAGCCGTGCAATTGCTTTGAAAGACATTGCAGAAAGTTTGTGATCTGATGGATTCAAATTAACCGCTCCCCTTACCTAAGCGAAGGGGAGCGGTTAATTTTGAGGAAATATAGAGGGATTATTTATCCGATAAAACTCAATTAAATCAATTCAAAATCTACGGATACAATCAGTCATATTTTACTCATTGAATCAGAGACATTATTAGACTACTGCAATAGAAGTTTGTCCCTCGTGCAAAACGTAAGAACGAACGTCTCCGCCGCTAAGGCTTGTGAACATATTTCCACATGCTCTCGTCAGTTCAAAAGCTTTAGCCGCATCCATGGATGGGCGTAGAAAGTAGATATGCAATGCTTCAGTCGTTTCTTCAGTTACTGCTGTTCGGATTGAATCGACATAGGGACTTCCAAATGAGCTATAATCATCTTTCAAGAGTATAATGTCTTTTAACGAATTGAAACGGCCATTTAGCCCATCATATCCATCATCGTTGGTACCTGTCGTAACCAATACATCACCGACGATTTTTTGGAAATCATAGATGCCCATTGGAATTGAATGCTGCAAGGATAGGAAGTTGTTTAAGTCCACGGCATTATGGAATGGCTTAATGAAGTTTTCCTGTTTGATCCGACGCATAAGTGCTTCTGAAGAATTGCGGTAGCGATTTGGATCTGCGCCAAGTGTTTTCCATATCGTACGCCATTCCTTAATAGGGGGTAAATCAGTAATAGATTTATCCTCAAGTTCAAAGAAAAGTTGCTCTTGGAATAATTGCAATTTTCCTTTTAGCATTTGAGGCGATTCTGACACTGTAATTTTGGTATAATGGTTAATGCCTAATTTTAAATCGGGCACGGCTTCTAATAGGTCTTTCGCTAATTTAATATTCAATAAATTCACCCTTTATATAGTTTAATTCAATAGTAGCATAGTGGAGGTGATACAGTGTGAATGCTGTTCTAGTGCAACAGTTGGTGAGGGCTTATGCGGAGTCGATTGGGATTGATAAAATCGGTTTTACAACAGCCGCACCATTTCGTGAATTGAAAAACCGCTTGAAGCGCCAGCAAGAACTTGGCTTTCAGTCGGGTTTTGAGGAAAAAGATTTAGACAAAAGGACTGAACCTGGACTTCTGCTAGATCAAGCAGAGAGTATCATTTCAATAGCTATAGCGTATCCATCCAAAATGGCTGATTCACCGAAAGGGAAAAAAGGGGAGAGACGAGGAATCTTTTGCCGTGCATCCTGGGGCACGGATTATCATACGGTTTTACGGGAGAAGTTGAAACTTCTTGAAGAATTTATATTGGGACAAGTACCCGACGCGAGAGTAAAGTCTATGGTCGATACTGGGGAACTATCTGATCGTGCAGTTGCGGAACGGGCGGGCATCGGATGGTCTGCAAAAAACTGTTCAATTATTACACCTGAGTTTGGTTCATATGTATACCTAGGTGAAATGATCACGAATATCCCGTTTGCGCCAGACGTTCCGATGGAAGATGAATGCGGGGAATGTAGACTCTGTCTTGACGTATGTCCAACGGGTGCTTTGATTCAAGGAGGGCAGTTAAATGCGCAGCGTTGCATTGCTTTCCTAACACAGTCGAAACTCCCAATCCCGGAAGAATTTCGGATGGAGTTTGGTAATCGAGTGTACGGGTGTGATACATGTCAAACGGTATGTCCGAAAAATAAAGGAAAGCATAATTTGCATCAGCACGCTTTCCGACCGGACCCTGAACTGGCTAAGCCACTTCTTCAGCCGATTCTTAAGTTGTCGAATCGTGAATTTAAAGAGAAGTTTGGCCATGTATCAGGATCTTGGCGCGGAAAAAATCCGATTCAACGAAATGCGATCATTGCACTCGCGCATTTCAAGGAGGCGTCTGCGGTACCTGAATTAATCAGTATGCTAGAGAATGATCCAAGACCCGTCATTCGTGGTACGATTGCTTGGGCACTTGGTCGAATTGGTTTGGAAGAAGGACATGTAGCTATTAAGGAAGCATTATTGAAAGAGGAAGATCCGGAAGTGCGCGCTGAATTAGAAAAGGCGGCAAATAGCTGGAAAGAAAGAGTTTAAGTGGAGGAAGTGTTGAAATGGCAATACATGTAGCATTATTTGAACCGCTCATTCCTGCAAACACAGGGAATATTGCACGGACATGCGCGGGAACAGGAACAAAATTGCATCTTATCAAGCCGCTCGGTTTTTCGACAGATGATAAAATGTTGAAACGGGCGGGGCTCGATTACTGGGAACATGTAGATATTACGTATCATGAAGGAATCCGTGAACTATTTGCAGAAAATCCCGATGCCCTGTTTTATTTTTTGACGAAGCATGGAGACAAAGCTCATACTGCCTTTGATTATTCAAATGTTTCACAAGATATATTTTTCGTCTTTGGAAAAGAGACGAGCGGACTACCTGATGACGTTTTACGTGAAAACGAAGATAGATGTCTTAGGATTCCAATGAATGATAATATACGGTCACTCAATTTGTCGAATGCTGCTGCTATTCTAATTTATGAAGCACTTAGACAGCAAAATTATCCAGGACTGGCATGAAAAAACGGGACAGCCAGAAGGCATGTCCCGTGTATTAATCATTATTTTCTTTGACCAGGTATCTTAACTTTACCAGGCTTATCATCGTATCCACCTGTAAAAATTGCAGATAGGAATGCGAAGCAAACACCTATAATTAGAATTACTGTCATGATAGGTACCTCCTGTAAATTCATTAGTAGCTTTATTAAGTATACCCTATTTTTATTGGAATTGAAACGACCGTCTGGAAAAATTGTGACAGAGCAGAGAATAGTGAAACTTTTTGTTCGCTTGTCCGTATATAACATAACGACTAAAACGATATGGAGGTAAGATATATATGAATTATTCTACAGGAATGAAATGGGTGACAGCAATTGCTGAAGGGTTTCTCGCAATTCCACTCATTGGGGGAGCTTTTGTCATAGGTACTGGCTATTCGGCGCTTGTCGTCATGTTTGTACTACACGCAATTACGTTAATTCTTTCAATCCGTGAGATGCAAGGCAAGTCTGCATCGATCCTAGGTCTTGTAACAAGCGTAGTGAGTGCCATCCCACTCATAGGCTGGTTCATGCACCTACTGACTGCAGGAGCGCTCTTACTATCGGCAATCACTTCTAGCCGCAGAGTAAATATATAAGAAAATGCGCTTCCGCCTAAAAACGGAAGCGCATTTTTTAATGTGGTAAAAAGAACAGTTGATAGGTGAACAGTACTGCGAAAATATACAACAGCACAGGAACTTGTTTCCCTTTCCCCTTAACAACTTTTAAAAGCGGGTAGGTGATGAAGCCTAGTGCAATACCTGTCGCAATGCTTGAAGTGAGCGGCATCGTCAGAATAACTAAAAATGCCGGGAATGCTTCATCGAAAGAATCCCAGTCTACATCTTTGACAGCGCCAATCATCAGACTTCCGACAATGATTAAAGCAGGAGCGGTTATCGCTGAGACACTCGATAACGAACTAACGAGCGGACCAAAAAATGCCGCGACAAGGAATAGAATTGACACTGTCAGTGTTGTCAAACCTGTCCGGCCACCTACTGCTACGCCAGAGGAAGATTCAATGTAAGCTGATGTAGGGCTCGTTCCAAACATGGAGCCGAATGTCGTTGCAATAGAATCTGCAAGTAATGCATGACGTGCACGTGGTAGCTTGTTTCCTTTCATCAGGCCAGCCTGTTTTGCAACGCCAATCATCGTACCAGTTGTATCGAACAAGGTCACGATAAGGAAGGCAAAGACGACACCATACAAACCGTGTGAGATAACATCCCCGACTGCCGTAATGGGATTCCAGACTAAAATACCCTCAGGTAAATGTGGCATTTTCCATAAAGCGCCTTCAAATTTAAGCTGACCTGTAAATGCTGCGACAATTCCCGTCAAAATCATTCCGATGAAAATCGAGCCATAGATATTCAGCGTCATAAGAATTATCGTAACTAGAAGGCCGAATAAAGCAAGGAGAACCGGTGGTGAGGTGAGGTCGCCAAGCTTAACAAGATTCGCTTCATGTGGAGCAACGAGTCCGGAGAGCCGTAAACCGATAAAGGCAATGAATAATCCTATCCCGGCCGTAATTCCCAGTTTCAAGCTCTCGGGAATGGATTCGATCAATTTTTCACGGAAAGATGTCAGGGATAAGAGAACAAATAATAGTCCAGCAATGAAAACTGCGGAAAAAGCGGTCATATAATCGAGTTGTCCATCAGAGGCAAGAATAATAGATGTGAAATAAGCGTTCAATCCCATCCCTGGAGCAATCGCAATTGGATAGTTGGCGAAAAGGGCCATCCAGAGTGTACCAACAACAGCCGCGATAATCGTCGCAATGAATACTTGTTCGAACGGTACACCTGCGTCAGCAAGTATAATGGGGTTAACAATGACGATATAAGCCATTGTTAAAAAAGTAGTCATACCGGCTAATAGTTCAGTTTTTACTGTGGTATTATTCTTTTTTAAATGGAACAACGTAATTCTCCTTTCAAAATACGAACGAAATGAGGTTCAATTACAATAATATTCGTTTTTACAATTAAATTCAACTCTGACTTTTAATCAGGGAATTCGTACTATTCGAATGACGCTTGTACAATTAGTAGTATAAAGGTTAGAAAGGGGAAATACACAATGTCAAAACGATTTACTGGAACACTTGAGCTTGGAAATGGTGTGGAAATGCCACAATTAGGTCTTGGTGTATATAAAATGACAGAACACGAGCAGACGGTCGAAGCAATTGCCTATGCAATCGAAACTGGATACCGTGCAATCGATACAGCAGCCATCTATGACAATGAAAGAGAAACAGGAGAAGCGGTTCGACATTCCGGAGTTCCAAGAGAAGAGCTGTTCATTACATCAAAAGTTTGGAATACTGATCAAGGATATGATGATACATTGCGTGCGTTTGAGACTTCTTTAAAGAAATTGGACTTAGAATATTTGGATCTCTATTTAACACATTGGCCAATCACTGGAAAATACACGGATACATATAAAGCAATCGAACGACTATATGACGAGAAGCTCATTCGTGCAACGGGTGTTTCCAATCATCACAAACATCATCTTGAAAAAATACTCGTTAAAGCGAATGTTGCACCAATGGTAAATCAGATTGAACTTCATCCACGTCTGACGCAGGGACCGCTACGTATGTTTTGTAAAGAGAACGACATTGCTGTCACGTCTTGGTCTCCGCTAGCACGTGGGAAATTGCTTATGGAACCAACACTTCTTCAAATTGGTGAACAATACGATAAAACCGCTGCACAAGTAATTATTCGTTGGCATCTGCAGAATAATCTTATCGTCATACCCAAATCAGTGACGCCTGAACGAATTCGGGAGAATAGTGAAGTTGCCGATTTTGAACTAAGGCCTGAAGAGATGGATTCGATTAATGCACTGAATCTCGACGAACGAACGGGAACTGATCCGGATACTTATTAAGTTGAAAATGGACGAGCGTTTTGAGATTGGCATCTGTCAATTGACCTTTTAATACAAAAAGAAATGCCATGGAGAAACACCCTCCATGGCATTTTTTACATATCTTTCATTTCAACTAGTGTCTGTTGCTCTGTAAATGGATGGATGAACGATACTGCAGCTGCAGTTAATCGATAATTGCCATCTTCCGTTTCACTGCCATCGTATAATGTATCGCCTTTAACGGGATGTCCAAGATGAGACAAGTGCACACGAATCTGATGTGTACGTCCTGTTTCCAGTTCAGCTTCAACAATGGACGTATCTTCTTTTCGCTCAATGAGTCGAAAGTTTGTAACAGCAGATTGTCCTGACGTTGAGACCAAACGTTTCGCTGGATGATGTCGATCGCGTCCGATAGGCAGTCTGATTGAACCTTTAGGCCTTTTCAAGTATCCGTCTACTTCTGCAATGTATTTTCTGCTGATGTCGTTATTCTCAATCATCCGGTCGAAAAGTGCTTTCGCAATTGGATGCTTCGCAATAAGGACGACACCGGAAGTACCTTTATCGAGACGATGGATATGCTCAGCATATTTACCGCCATTGCTTTTTATATACGCCATGACAGCGTTCATCAGCGTACCGGTTTCATGCGGTCCATCGGGATGGGTTGAAATGCCGGCGGGCTTTACGACTGCGAGGATATGTTCGTCTTCGAATAACACAGTTACGTCGACTTCTTCGTCAGGAACGTATGTTGATGCTGCGTCGGGAAAAGTGAAAACCAACTCTGTACCAGAAACGAGGGGCTCCCGCCAATCATCGACAGGCTCGCCAGTTGAGTCTAGTACACTTTTCCCCATTCGCATTAAATGGACTGTCTTTTTCCCACCCTGCCATTTATCCTTGAGCAGATGCTCGACCGTCATATTGTCTTCTGTTGTCTTATAATGAAATAACGTCATCCAAATCAACCTTCCTACACGTATTCATTATTTTCCTTCGAATTCATTGAAAAACGCACGAATATTTTCCTCTGGTTGTCCACCAAGCATTCGTCCAACTTCTTTTCCATTCTCATAATGGACAAGTGCTGGCCAAGATTCGATTTTGTAGTCTGTATTCATTCCTACTTTATCTCCATATTCTAGCATGTTAAATTGTTGCACATTGACATTCATTTCCTTGGCGATTGGCATCATTACGGGCGTCATTGCTATGCAATATTGACATTCGGGATGGAAATAGTAAGCAGTAACTGATTCACCAGCTTCGATTTTTTTGAAAAGTTCATCTGGTTGTACTATATTGCTATAGTTTTCATTGCCAATCAAATCAATGGTTGATTTCGCGAGATTGTCTGTATCATAAGGATTGTCTTTCAATTTTGTTTCATTTGCTTTGTTCGCTAAGACGACAATTAGAATGAAAATAGCAATAATAACTCCGCCGATAATCAATAGTTTTTTCAAATTACTTCGACTCCTTCTGCCATTTTAACATGAAAAGGCTTGTGATTAAGATAATTAAAAATGCTGTTAACGCCAAAAAAGGAATAGTGATGAATCCTAGGTAGTTTATGTATTGCCCGGTGCAAGAAACATTTCCACATGTCGGCGCACTGTCGCCCAAGAAACTAATTTTTTGGAGTCCATAATGATATAAAGAAATGCTGCCTCCAATAATAGAAAAAACTGCTGTGGTTAAAGCAATCTTTGCATTTTTTTGGAAAAGGGCAATACCTGAAATGAGTACGATAGGGTACATCAGGATCCGCTGGTACCAACATAAGGTACATGGTTCATACCCTTTTACTACCGAAAAGTATAACGAACCGAGTGTTGCCACCAGCGAAACTGTCCAAATAAGAATTAGACTGTTTTCCATTCGTTTTTGCATAGTTTCAACTCCCGCTTTAGTAACTTCATACATGTTTGATTATAGAGCGTGAAGTGAATCAAGTAAAATATTATTAACTGACGGGACACTGCGATATAATGAATACAAACAGGTTTGGAAGAGGTGTTTCAGGTGAGTGAGGAATTTGATTTGTCCAATTTTGAAATAAGTATGATTATCCGTCAGATGAAATTTGAGGATATAAAGAAGCTTTTAGGTATGCAGGAACTGTGTTTTCCGGGTATGGATCCATGGGAAGAAGGTCATCTGAAAAGTCATTTGGAGAAGTTTCCAGAAGGACAGCTAATTGCTGAGTTGGATGGAGAAATCATAGGTTCTTGTTCGAGTCTAATTATCAACTTCGACGAGTATGACGACCGTCACACATGGGATGATGTAACAGATGAAGGGTATATAACCAATCATAATCCCGACGGTTATAATATGTACGGTATTGAAGTGATGGTTCATCCGGACTATCGACGTATGAAAGTCGGTCAGCGTTTGTATGAAGCGCGTAAGGAGCTTGCAAGAGAGCTCAACTTGAAGTCGATTATCCTCGGAGGGCGTATTCCGAACTATCATAAATTTGCGGATGAAATGTCCCCACGAGAATATGTGGATTCTGTGTCACGCCATAAAATCTATGACCCTGTACTAACTTTTCAGTTGATGAACGACTTTACGTTGATGCGGGTTAATCCGAATTATTTACCGGATGATAAAGCATCTAAGAAATATGCAACACTTATGGAATGGAATAATGTTGATTATAAACCACTGACAAAACGACATTTCAAAACGAGTTATCCCGTCCGTATTTGTGTTGTTCAATATTTAATGCGTAAAATCAATTCGTTTGAAGAGATGGCTCATCAGTGTGAATACTTCGTGGACGTCGCTTCGGATGCCAATTCTGATTTCGTGGTTTTTCCGGAAATATTTACGACTCAGCTCATGTCCTTTATGGATGAAGTATCACCGAGCCAAGCGGTTCGTAAAATGACAGAGTATACACCACAATACATTGAGATGTTTATGAACTTAGCGGTGCGTTACAACGTGAATATTATCGGTGGATCCCACTTTGTAGAAGAAGAGAATGAAGAAATCTATAACATCTCCTACTTGTTCCGTCGTGACGGTTCAATTGAAAAACAATATAAGATTCACATTACGCCAAATGAACGAAAATGGTGGGGGATTAGTGCAGGTGATGCGGTGCGCGTGTTTGATACGGACTGTGGGAAAATCGCGATTCAGATTTGCTATGATATCGAATTCCCGGAACTCGCACGTATTGCGACCGATATGGGGGCTAATATTATTTTCACACCATTCTGTACTGAAGACCGCCAAGGTTATTTACGCGTACGTTATTGTGCACAAGCCCGTGCCATTGAAAATCAAATTTATACCGTGATATCAGGGACAGTCGGCAACTTGCCACAAACGGAAAATATGGACATCCAATATGCGCAATCAGCCATATTCGCACCATCCGATTTCGAATTTGCCCGTGATGGCATCGTCGGTGAAACGAATGCTAACTTGGAAATGGTTCTTATCGGAGATGTCGACCTTGAGATATTACGCCGTCAGCGTCAAGATGGAACTGTTAAGCAATTGAAAGATAGAAGGCATGACGTGTATCATATTGAGTATAAGAAGGATTAATAGTTGAAAAGCGCCACGCATTCCGAGAAATCCGGTGTGCGTGGCGCTTTTTTTGTTGAATTAATTCTTCTTGGAAGGATGATTCCGCATGCTTTTCGTAATCTTTTTCCACTTATTCCGTTCTTCAGCTTGAGCGGCGGTGTTCATTTTGCGCTCGAGGAATGCTAATTCTTTTTGAAGCTTCAAATAGCTTGCATAGCGGTCTTCGGGTAAAGCGCCGGTAGCAAGTGCTTCCTGTACAGCGCATCCGGGTTCATTGTTATGTTGGCAATCGTTGAATTTACATGCGTCTGCAAATGTTTCCACGTCTTTGAAACCTGAATCCAAGCTCTCGCCATTATCCCAGAGCTGGAACTCTCTCATTCCAGGCGTATCGATAAGTACACCACCGCCAGGAATTTTAACAAGTTCACGATGTGTCGTTGTATGCCGCCCTTTGTCGTCATCATCGCGAATATCTTGTACAACCATTGTTTGACCGCCACAAATGGCATTTGTTAGTGAGGATTTACCAACGCCAGAGGAGCCTAATAGCGCAGCAGTTTTACCGCCTACTAATAGTGTCGTCAGTTCTTCAATACCCTCACCCGTGACGTTACTCACTGCAAAAACATCGGCACCCAGTGCAATATTACGTGCTTCTTCTATATAATGTGATGGGTTATCGCAAACGTCTTTTTTTGTTAAAACAACAACAGGGCTTGCACCTGAATCATAGGCAGCAACCAGATACCGTTCTAATCGACGTGGATTGAAATCTTTATTCATCGACATAACCAGAAAAACAATATCAATATTGACTGCTATAATCTGTTCGATAATTGTTGAACCCGCCGCTTTTCTGGAGAACAGTGAAGTGCGAGGTAAAATGGCATGAATGATGCCCCGTTCCTCACCTGGCATCTTTTCAACCGCAACCCAATCACCGACAGCAGGGAAGTCCCGTCGATCATCAGCAACATATTGCATCGTCCCTGAACAAACAGAAAGCCATTCACCTTCAGTTGTAACAACGCGATACATCCTCTTATGTTCAAGTGTGACACGCCCAGGGACGTATTTATTCATTTTTGCGTTTTCATTTAATTTTGCCCAATTAGCTTCGTGGGATATATTCCAACCGTACTCGTTTAAGTTAATCAACTTGTTTTCCTCCTATTATGTGCATGCTAGAAAAGCGCAGAGCGCTAAACAATAAAAAAGCCGTAGGTCCTGATCGGACACCACGGCTTTCACGCGCATAACAGAAGAAGCATGCTTACTAAAAAAGCACGGCAGGTGAAAGTATGGGTCCGATCAAATTTACATTAGGTACATTTAAAATAGCCATAAAACTTCACCTGCTCTCTGTAAGATGAATTAATAATAACAAAATGAAAGAAGTAAGTCAATGCAGACTTTTCACTCTACTTAATAGAAGAAAACACTTTTCCTAAATTTAACAACACATTCCAAACAGGTCACACTAAATTTGCCTCTTAGCGAAGATGTTTTGGGATTAATTTTGACAGAAAACCAAAAGGCTGTCCAACAAGTCATTGTACTGACTTTCTGGACAGCCTCATTTAACTTACTAGTCTCTTTTAAATAAATCTCATAATTAGTTTAGTCAGTTCTTGCACACCAAGGTATCCAAACATGATAAGACAACCAATCAAGACTGTGTTTGGCACCCATTTGTTTCTTGATTCTTTTTCCACCTTTTTCGAATTCAATAGGAATAGCAATGAAGCTGCCAAAAACGGCATGAACAGAGCTCCTAATGCGCCGTATAGAATAATGAGTTCAACAGGCTTTCCGAAATACATTAAAATCAATGGAGGGAATGTCAGCCAAATCAAATAAAATCGGTAAGCAGGATCTTTTACGGACACTTCTTGTTTCCCGGGTTGTTTCTTTTTACGTACAGTTTTCACAAAATCAGCAAACAGATAAGGCACGCCATTCCATACACCAAGAAGTGATGAATAGGCTGCGGACCAGAATGCGACTAGGAACATCCATTTCATTGGAGTTCCGAACTCAGCTCCAAGCATACCCGCTAATTTAACCAATCCTTCATCATCTCGAATGCTGACGCCCGTTCCGGCTAAAAACTGTGCACCTATGATAAGTCCAGCTAATGTGAAAAGACCAGTCAGGGTATAAGCGATTTTTGCATCCGTTCGCATTGCTGGAATCCACTGTTTTCCTTTCCAGCCTTTTTCACTTAACCAATACCCATAAGAAGCCATTGTGATCGTTCCACCCACACCGCCAATTAAACCGAGCATGAGAATAAAGGAACCTTGCGGAGCACGAGGTACTAAGCCGAATGCAAATTCACCGAAACTCGGTAAGAAAAGGGCTGCTGTTCCGATTATCGTAACGAACATGACGCCAATTAAGACAGTCATAACTTTTTCAAAGAGTAGATAGCGACCAAACCAAATTAAGATAAAACCGCCGACCGCGTGTATGATAGCCCATGCCCAAATTGGCATGATAGGGAACATAGCATGCATCGCCATTCCGGCTGTTGAAGATGCGGCAGCGCCGTAGACGAAGCCCCAAATAATCGAATAACCCCCGAAATAACCAGTAGCCCAACTTCCTAGCTGCTGCCATCCGTCTAAGATGGTTCTGCCAGTTGCCAAGGACCATCTTCCAACGCCTTCGTTCAAAAAATACTTCAAAATAGAACCGACGATTACGGCCCAAACAAATGTCATTCCAAATTGAGTCCCGATTACAAGCGAAGTGATTAAATCCGCTGTTCCTGCCCCAGTAGCTGCAACAACAATCCCTGGACCGATATTTCTCAATTTTTCCCCAATCGTTTTTGGTGGAAGAAGTTGTTGATCAAGCTGCGTTGTCATAAAAATACCCCCTAAGTTTGTAGTGAAAGAACCGATCATGACTGAAGGGATTCTAACTGACTTTTCTTGACCTCCACCAACACAAAGTGTCGCGATGCCAAATTGTTCGTTTTAATCATGCAAAATCAGTAATAAGTGTAGAACTGACATTTTTCGCAATGATTGGCCACCGGTGACATGATAAGTGGCTCTTTGGTTGTAACTAGTTAATCTGTGCAAGTTATCCTTGCTCTTTGTAAAGAAATAGTCAGTCATGTAACCCCTTACATTTCTTTTTCAAAGATTAGTGGAAATTTGCAATTCTGAAATGTTATAAATAAAGAATAATGGCTGTACGTTATACGTACAATTGTACGAATGGTGTAACTAGGGTAATTATAACTTGAGAGTTTCATTTTAGCAATCAAATTTTTGCATAGTTTTTAGAAAAGGGACTAAAATTATTGCATTTGAAATGCAAAATGTAGTTTTGTTCCAAAAAAGGAAAAAGTGAGACGTGTCGTATCGCGTCATTTTGTAGCGTTTCGTGTCGTTATGAAAGGGATAAGGAAGTAACGGACTGAATATTGGTTTGCTTACACTCAAATACATAACAAAAAAGCGGCCTCCAAAAAGGAGACCACCTAAAGTTAGGATTACATCGACAATTCCGTATCGTCGTCGGTTTCTTCCTCTTCAAATTTCATAACTTCCAGGTAAAGAATGTGATGACCTTCCACATCTTTAACAGTGAATTCAAATCCTTGTTCGATAATTTTTTCACCTTGTATAGCTTCGAAACGTTGTGTCATGAACCAACCGCCGATTGTATCGATATCTTCTTCATCAATCGAAATGCCAAGAATTTCATTTACATGTTCAATCCGAATCTTTGCATCTAAAATATAATGGTTTTCTCCGAGGTTTTGAATTTCGGGTACTTCGTTCATATCAAATTCATCTTGAATATCACCGACAATTTCTTCGAGAATGTCTTCGATTGTTACAAGACCGGATGTACCACCATACTCATCCATCAAAATTGCCATATGAATCCGTTCTCGCTGGATTTTAAGAAGCAAGTCTCCGATAGGCATTGTCTCAATGACATGTATAACCGGTTGCATATAGCTTGTCACCGCTTGATTACCCGCAGTGTCGGGGTCTTTAATGAATGCGGTTAAAAGGTTCTTCATATTGACGAGACCGATGATATGGTCTTTATCGCCGTCTGTCACAGGGTAGCGCGTATATTGCTCGACACCCATTACTTCGAACACTTCACGTAAAGTCATGTCCTTTTCTATTGTGATCATTTCTGTTCGAGGAGCCATGATTTCTTTGGCAATTCGATCATCGAATTCAAAAATCTTATTTACATATTTATATTCAGCCTGATTGATTTCACCACTTTTTAAACTATCGGACAAAATCATCCGAAGTTCTTCTTCAGTATGAGCGACTTCTGAATCGGACATTGATTTGTATCCGAAAAGTTTAATAAGGAATTGAGCAGAACCGTTCATTCCTCTGATGATTGGGTAGGCGATGCGATAAAATATAATAAGCGGTTTTGAAAAACTTAAAGTAATCTCTTCCGCTCTTTGTATTGCAATCGATTTTGGCGCCAATTCACCAACAACCACATGCAAAAATGTGACGATTGAAAAAGCAATAATGTATGAAATAATACTTGAAGTGCTAGCCGAAGTGTCTAAGATTTCCCAAAGAGGAGCCAGCATAAGTTTGACTGTAGGTTCCCCGAGCATCCCAAGCCCTAGAGCTGTAATGGTAATACCCAATTGGCAAGCGGATAAGTATTCGTCCAGGTTACCGACCACTTTTCTCGCAACAACTGCACGTGGATTACCTTCCGCAATCAGTTGGTCAATCCGTGTGGTTCTAATCTTTACAATTGCAAATTCACTCGCAACAAAAAATGCGGTGAGGGCGATCAAGACAGCAAATGCTGTCAATCGTATGGCAATTTCCAAGTAAATCCTTTGTTCCAAACCCAGATGAGGGGGAGAACAAAGTGTACACCTCCTATAGTAGTAAAATCGTTAGTTAAGTCTATGATAATTTATTTACAAGAAAAAAACAATTAGTTACGCTTTTCTAGCGTATATTTATAGGAACCCAGGAACTGCTATTGGTATTTACGAGTAGAAAAAGTTGGCGAGAGGGGCTTGAAAACCGCACTTTACACTGGATTATTTCCGGCCCGCTTTCGGCGAATTAATCACTATAGTATTACCGAGGGCAGGTGTAGCTAGAAGTAACTTCGTCACTTCTAGCTACACTCTTTTTGGTTTTACCGTTGCGATTCATCGCCTGTCGCGTTCCAACAATATTCAAGTGATAAATGCAGTAGCTCTGAAAGAAAAGAATAAATGACTTTCTATAAAGAGTGCAAGTGCCCGAAGATGCAATTTCGGGCACTCTTGCACGCTGAACATTGTATTCTCTGCTTTAAAGTAACAGTTCCTTAAATAAAAATAGAGACACGTTAGTAGAAGACTTCAGCGGTCAAAATTATATCTTTGACCGCCACTCTCCTTATAAAAGAAATCTATTCTTTCGTCCCGAAAGGCTTAGGCACTACTTGTACTAGTGTCTTTGGAAAGCGACGGATAAACAGCCACCATAGGATTACCAGAAAAGTAAATAGGGATGCGACAAAGTCGCATCCCTATTTACTAAGAAATTTCGATAATTGTATAGAAATTGTTCAATCCAAAGCATTCCAAGAGCAACTAGACACGTGGTACCCAGTGTTCAATTAAGTATGTTTGGGTAACTGGCGGTGTGCCACTATTAGGAACTATCCTTATTTTCAAAAGGTATTGACAACTAGGAAATGGAAATGCTAATCTGGAATAGTTAGATACTCGAAATAGAAAGGGAGGTACGGAAAATGAAAAAAGGTATGATGACTAAAAACAATTGCATAGAAAAGCCGTGCCTACTCATATACTAGTAATCTGTCACTAATATCATATGGAGCGGTGCAATACCGTTCCTTTCTATGAGCACACGCTTATTTTAAAAGGCGTGTGCTCTTTTCTAGTTCCAAGTTTACAGAATAATCGGTGTTACCACGCTTTGCGTGTTTCATAAAAAAATAGAAAAGGAGTGTTGAGGATGTTAATCATCAAACAGCAAAGGAAACTATTGAAAAAGGAATCTCTTGAAAGCGGATAGCTGTTAGAGAATATGGAAGAAGGTAGATTGAATTATGTTCTCAGTGTTATTTAAATTGAAATGGTTCTTCAAAGAAAATAGAAAAAGGTACGTGGTAGCTCTACTCCTACTGATGGTGACGAATATTCTAGTCGTTATCCCCCCGTGGCTGATTGGTCAAGCGATTGACTCGATTTATACGCAATCTTTGACTGCAAGATTACTTATTATATTTATAGCTTCTATGATTTTTATCATGATTATCAATTATGCTTGTAACTTCGTCTGGCAATACCAGTTGTTTGGTGGGGCTTATGTAATTGAACGGCAATTACGCGGGAAACTCATGCAGCAATTTTTGAGGATGACCCCAACGTTTTATGAAAAAAATAAGACAGGCGATTTGATGGCAAGATCGACCAATGATTTAAGGGCGATTTCTGAGACAGCGGGTTTCGGCATTATGACGCTTGTCGATTCGACACTCTACCTAATGACGCTCATTCTGACAATGGGTTTTCTCGTTTCGTGGAAATTAACGCTTGCTGCAATTTTACCGCTTCCACTATTAGCTTTTATCATGCAGGTGTTAGGAAAGAAAATCCACGAAAGATACATGGTAGCCCAGCAAGCATTCGGTGATTTAAATGATAACGTCTTGGAAGCAGTTGCTGGAGTCCGGGTTGTTCGTGCCTACGTTCAGGAGCGTGCATCTGAAAAAGGATTTGCAGAAATGACGGAAGACGTATATCAGAAAAATATGCACGTCGAGAAGATTGATGCGCTATTTATGCCAATTTCGAAAGTATTGACAGGTCTAACGTATATGATTGGGCTCGGTTATGGTGCTTATCTCGTATCGATTGGTGATATGACGCTCGGAAAACTCGTTACCTTCAACGTCTATCTCGGAATGATCGTTTGGCCGATGTTTGCGATCGGTGAACTCATCAACGTCCTTCAACGCGGCAATGCATCACTTGACCGTGTGACAGAGACGCTAGATAGCGCGGAAGATGTGAAAGACCCCGAACATCCAATAAAAGTGGAGCATCCTGAAAGTGTTGGTTTCCGGGACGTTACGTTCACGTACCCAACCTCACATTCGGTTAATTTAGAAGCGATAAAACTTCATTTGAACCGTGGTGACACGCTTGGTATTGTTGGGAAAACAGGTAGCGGAAAGACAACGTTCGTCAAACAACTATTACGTGAATATCCTCCAGGTGAAGGAGAAATTGCCTTCTCAGGTGTACCTTTGCAATCCATGACAAAAAAACAAGTGAGGGATTGGATTGGTTATGTTCCTCAAGATCATGTTCTGTTTTCAAGATCGGTCAGGGAAAATATTTTATTCGGCCGGCCTGATGCAACGGAAGCAGAAATTGTAGAAACAATTAGACTGTCTTATTTTGAAAAAGATCTTGAAATGCTTCCTAAAGGACTTGAAACGCTTGTTGGAGAGAAGGGTGTCGCACTTTCGGGGGGACAGAAGCAACGAATTTCCATCGCTCGGGCACTTGTGAAAAATCCTGAAATACTCATTTTAGATGACTCGCTTTCTGCAGTCGATGCAAAAACGGAAGCAAAAATTATAGAAAATATCCAAGCAGAACGAGCTGGGAAAACAACAATTATTACAACGCACCGACTTTCTGCCATACAGCATGCGGACTGGATAATCGTTCTCGATGATGGTCGAATGATTGAAGAAGGAACACATGAGGACTTACTTCGGATGAACGGCTGGTACAAAGAACAATTCGACCGCCAACAGATTGGGGAGGTTGAATAATATGAGTACTGGTAAACGATTAGTAAAATATGCACTAGTCTATAAAAAGTTAATTATGACAGGACTTATCCTTCTAGGGATCGCAGTCGCGGCGGATTTGATGGGACCGATGATTGCTAAGAAAATCATTGATGAACATATTGCAGGAGCTCCTGGTGGTGGAATTGATTTTAATCCGATTTTTAAACTGCTAGCAGTCTTTTTCGGGCTAGCTGTTGTTACTGCAATTATGAGGTATTTTCAATATCTTTTGATGCAAAAAGCAGCTAACCGTATAATTCAAAAAATGCGGAATGACTTATATGAACATATTCAGACATTGCCGATTCGTTACTTTGATAATTTGCCTGCCGGTAAAGTTGTGGCACGAATTACAAATGACACGGAGGCAATCCGTAATCTTTATGTAACAGTTGTTTCGCAGTTTGCGATTAGTGGGATGTACATTTTAGGAATTTTCATTGCGATGTTTATCTTAGAACCTAAAATGGGTGCCATCACTTTATTTGTCCTACCCATTTTGTATATTTGGATGAAAACTTATAGGAAGTTTGCTTCGAAAGTGAACCATATCATTCGTGGAAAAGTAAGTGATATGAATGCAATGATCAATGAATCAATTAATGGCATGACAATCATTCAGGCATTCCGTCGTGAAAAGCAGATGGAAGATGAATTCCAGGAGTTGAATGATGAGCATTTCCGTTACCAGAACAAGTTATTGAAAGTGGAGGCGGCTACGTCACATAATCTTGTCGACGTTATCCGATCATTAACGTTTGTATTCTTCATCTGGTATTTTGGCGGCGCATCGATGTCTGTCACAAGCGTCATCTCAGTGGGGATGCTTTATGCATTCGTGGATTACATTACAAGGCTGTTCAATCCTGTCACGGGTATCGTTAATCAATTCGCGAACCTGGAGCATTCACTAGTAGCTGCGGAGCGGGTATTTAAATTATTGGATCGTATTGGTGAGCCCGTAAGCGATGATAAAATAGCTCGCTACAGTGGAAATGTCCGTTTTGAAAATGTTTGGTTCGCCTATAACGAAGATGAATATGTCTTGAAAAATCTTACGTTCGGAGCGAAGCAGGGAGAAACGGTAGCGCTAGTCGGCCATACTGGATCCGGAAAAAGTTCGATTATGAACTTACTGTTTCGTTTCTATGATGCATCAAAAGGGAAAATAACGATTGATGACATGGATATCAGCGAAATGCCGCGCCAAACGGTCCGTGATCATATGGGCATCGTTTTGCAGGATCCGTATCTATTTAGCGGAACTGTAGAATCTAACATAAGCCTAGGAGACTCACGTATCAGTCGTGAAAAAGTGCAGCAGTCTCTTGATGCAGTCGGCGGGGAACGCGTATTGAAGCATATGCCAAGTGGAATTGACGAGGAAGTTGTCGAGAAAGGGAGCACGCTCTCTTCTGGACAACGCCAATTAATTTCATTCGCAAGGGCACTAGCTTTCGACCCAGCCATTCTTATACTGGATGAAGCAACTTCCAACATTGACACGGAAACAGAAGAAATTATCCAACACGCAATGGACGTTCTAAAAAAAGGGCGTACAACTTTCATTATTGCCCATCGACTTTCCACCATTAAAAACGCAGATCGTATTTTAGTGTTAGATCGCGGAGAGATTGTCGAAGAAGGATCACATGATGAATTGCTCGCTCTAGGCGGGCAGTATGCACAAATGTATAAATTGCAGGCGGGTACTTCCACTCAAATCGAAACTTAATTGAGTGGGGGACTCCCTGCTTTTTTTGCATAAAAAAACGAGAATTGTGAAATGAAAACAAAACTCCCTGCAACGAATATGCAGGGAGTTTTGTACTTATTCGCCTCTTTTATATTGCGTTTCTTTCCAAGCGTTTTGCTCATTGGGAACGCGACTCTTATCTTCAAATACATTTTCGGTTTTCTGATCTTGTACTTTTAACTGTTCCTTTTCTTTGAGCAACTCTTCGGGGGATTTTTCTTTATTCATACTGCGCCTCCTTATTCGTCATCAAGCGTAGTATTCCCGACATTCCCGTGATTCAGTCGTAGACGTGAAAAATCATTAATTCATGAATCATCTTTTTTAGATTTTCTTCTTCAGAGGGTGTGTTTCCGCTCCAAGTAATTGCGCCATCAGGCATATATTCACCCGTATACCTTGAATTGTGGTAGAAAAATGAAAATGTCCATCCTGGCAATTGTGTATTCTCAAACATTGGTTTGTAACTGAAATGCTGTAGCATATAATACTCCTCTCATAAGACGTCGCCCAAGCGCATAAAATCAAGAAAAGAAAGCGAAAGGGTGCTGACTTGTTTGTTGATAAATTAAAGCAGGCCATCGAAGGCGAGTACAAAGATTATCATTTTTATAAATCCATGCATGGCATGACAAATGATCCGCTCTGGCAAGATTTCCTCACACATATGTACGAAGATGAAAAAAGCCATTATGAAATGTTCCAACAACTCTATTATATGATGACGGGGACATTTGTACAAAACCCTAAGAAACCTTTGCCTTGTTATAACCTGAAGGTATGTGTCCAACGAGCGCTTGTAGATGAGTTGGAAGCAGTTGAAACCTATAAAGAAATGTTACTGACCATTCCTATTCAGCAGGCCTACAATCCGTTATTCATTGCTATGCATGATGAGATGGAGCATGCCATTCGTATGTCAACAATGTACAATGCACTTTAACAAGGCTTGTCATTTTTCCGTTGGGTTGAGTTCTGCTATAATTAGGACTTAATGAAACGGGAAAAGGTGAAGAAATTGGGCTTTTTATGGACATTGTTATTTATGGCCTTCATTGGTGCATTAATCGGTGGACTTACAAATCATTTGGCGATTAAAATGTTATTCAGGCCGCATGAAGCGAAATATATTGGGAAATGGCGCTTGCCATTCACACCAGGCTTGATACCAAAACGGCGTGGCGAACTGGCAACGCAACTTGGCAAGACAGTAACGAATTATTTATTGACACCGGAAACGTTTCGAAAAAAATTGTTGACACCTGACATGGAGAAAAAAACGGAAGATTTTCTACAGGCAAAACTGGAGCGACATATTCTCCTCTCCGATAGAACGTTGAATGATTGGCTCGATACTGCCGGAGCGACAAACGTAGCCGTTAAAGCAGAGCGGAAAGTGTTGGAAGTACTCGATACCCAGCTTAACGCCGTTCGTGCAAAACTGACGACGGGATCGGTAGAAGAGGTGCTACCGCAAAAGTGGCGGGTTGAAGCAGCAGGGCGCATTCCGGATGTGACAGCATATATTTTAGGCAGGTCGGAACAATATTTCGAATCGGATGAAGGAAAAGCAATGTTCCGTAAAATGATTGATGAGTTCCTAGCATCCAAAGGTAAACTTGGAAGCATGGTAAACATGTTTTTTGGAGAATCGGAATCACTGGTTGGAAAAGTGCAAGGGGAAGCATTGAAGTTTGTCGCAGCTCCAGGTACTTACGAGCTTGTAAACACGATTATACTAAATGAGTGGGAAAAGCTTCAAAAACGTCCAGTCGAAGAACTTCTTTCAGGATTTGATTGGAATGGATTGTTCGATTCGATTCGAACTTATGCGAAAGAAGAACTTGTATTGGAAGACCGGCTGAATAAGACAATCCGGGATTATTGGCCGGAAGGGTCTGAATGGACAGCTGTCAATGTGACACCAGCGTTGACGAGTTTTGCATTCAAACAAGCAGAAGAACAAATAGAAATATCGCTCCGCAAATTGAAAATAGATGATATGGTTAAGGAGCAAGTCGATACGTTTCCGGTTGCTGTTCTTGAGGATCTCATGCTAGGTATTTCGAAACGGGAATTTAAGATGATTACCGTACTCGGGGCATTACTTGGCGGTGTGATTGGAATTGTTCAAGGCCTTATCGTCTATGCAACAAATTTAGCTTAGGGGGACTTTAAATGACAGTAAATATTTACGATGATTTAAACAAGTTGGAAGGAACGCTTAGACAAACAGCAGAGTTTAAAGAAGTAGCACAAGCGGTTGAAGAAGTGAAAGCCGATAAAGACGCACTTGAATTGTTCAAGAGTTTCCGTAAAATCCAATTGAGTCTGCAGGAAAAACAAATGTCTGGTGAAGAACCGCTAGCTGAAGAACTAGAGTATGCGCAAAAAACGGCACAGCTTGCACAGCAAAATCCTAAGATAATGAAAATGCTTGAGTCAGAAATGGGTTTGAGCGGTCTAATTGAAGAAGTTAACCGCGTACTTATGAAACCAGTTCAACAATTATACGAATCCATCTAAAAACCGGCCTCGGCCGGTTTTTATTCATTCACCCCGTAAATTTGCTATAATGAATGGTATATTCCTCTACAAAAAGGGTTCACTTTATCAATAGAAAGTTGGGTTTACACAATGCAAAAAATAGTTATGAAAGAAAAATATGAACAGGGTTGGATTAGGATGTTCACACATCTTGCAAACCTATTCTTTGAACAGTCAAAAATAGTTGACGAAGACGAAGAGGGTGCAATTCTGGCAGAGCTCACATTGGAGCGGACGCTTGATGGGCACCTTTCGGGGAAGGCAATTCTTACGTGGGAAGGCGAAGAATATTCTGCCGTGTTTTCTGAAATGGAAGAAACTGACGATGAAAAAGTGATAACCCGCCAGTTGAAACGAATCTATTCACACGTCTTTCTTGAAACGCTTGAACAGGCAACAGGAATGCAACAATCGTGGGGAATACTTACCGGAATTCGTCCCATGAAGCTGTATCATAAATATCGCCTTGAAGGACATAGCAGTGAAGAAGCCCAGCAATTGCTGATGAAGCGGCATCGCCTTTCCAGTGAAAAAAGTGCACTTCTCGCAAAAATTGCCAATGTGCAGTTACGAACAGTACCTGATCTGCATGACCTTAGAAATGAAGTAAGCATTTACATCGGAATCCCATTTTGTCCAACGAAATGTGCCTATTGCACATTCCCGGCCTATGCAATTAATCGGAAAAATGGACGAGTTGAAACTTTCCTAGACGGATTACATGATGAAATCCGAGAAATGGGAAAATGGATGACAGAGCACGATACGAAAATTACTACGATTTACTTCGGTGGGGGCACACCTACTTCTATAGAAGCGGAAGAAATGGATGCGCTCTATGAAACCATGTATGCTTCATTCCCGAATATGGATAAAGTACGGGAAATCACCGTAGAAGCGGGTCGTCCTGACACGATTACACCTGCTAAAATTGATGTGCTGAAAAAATGGGGTATTGACCGAATTAGTGTCAATCCACAATCGTATACTGATGAAACATTGAAAGCGATCGGGCGTCATCATACTGTCCAAGAAACAATTGATAAGTTTCGGTTATCCCGTAACATGGGCATGAAAAATATCAATATGGATCTTATTATTGGTTTGCCAAATGAAGGAATGGATGAGTTCAGGCATTCACTAGCTGAGACTGAAAAGATGCAGCCAGAATCACTGACTGTTCATACATTGTCATTTAAACGGGCCTCTGAAATGACGCGCAATAAAGATAAATACAAAGTAGCGGACCGTGAAACAGTTGAACAGATGATGCATCTCGGAGAAGAGTGGAATGCGGCGAATGGCTATGAACCTTATTATTTATACCGCCAAAAAAACATTTTAGGCAACTTGGAAAATGTCGGATACGCAAAACCAAATGAAGAAAGTATCTATAATATTATTATTATGGAAGAAGTACAGACAATCATTGGTGTTGGATGCGGGGCTTCTAGTAAGTTCATCGATCCAATCTCAGGGAAAATCACACAATTCTACAATCCGAAAGATCCAGCAGCATATATTCTGACGTATGAAGAGTCGATCGAAAAAAAACTCGCTCATCTAGATTCAATTTTTCCGGAGATTGTCAATAAATAAAGGATTTACAGAAAAAACATCGAATGTAAGAAGTGAATGGTAATTCATTTCTTACAAGGGGTGTTTTTTTATGTATACAACAATTGAATTGAAAAAAGAAGGGCGTCTTGCGCGTCTTACGTTGAATAGACCGACATCGATGAATGCTATGAACATGTTAATGATGAAAGAGATTGCTGATGCATTTGAAGATTTGAAAAAGGATATGACGGTACAAGTACTGATAATTCATGGGGCAGGTCGTGCATTTTCGGCAGGCGGAGATATTAAGGAGATGGTGAATCCGGACAGCCCGATGGATATCAGCAAAGTCATGGTGGATCTGAGCCGCCTTGCGAAAGCACTTTACACGTTGCCACAGATTACAATCGCAGTCGTCCACGGTGCAGCAGCCGGACTTGGGTTTAGCCTGGTACTTGGTTGTGATCACATTATTGTTGAAGAAGAGACTAAACTTGCAATGAACTTCATTGGTATTGGCTTAGTTCCGGATGGTGCCGGTCATTTCTTCATAAAAGAACGTGTAGGAGTCCCTCAAGCTAAAAATCTAATTTGGTCAGGTAAAGTGATGAATGGGCAAGAAGCACTTGAAAAAGGGTTAATTGATGAAGTGACTGCAGAAGGAAAAAGCATCGAAGCTGGCGAGAAATTCGCACATAAACTACTTGCATCACCGATTGCAGCTATGATTGCATCGAAGAATATCCTTCATGGGCAAAAAACGAAAGAACTTGAAAGTGTGTTGGAAATGGAAAGTGAAGCACAAGTAGCAATGCGGAAAACGGAAGATCACCTAGAAGGCGTACAAGCATTTATAGGGAAGCGCAAACCTGATTTTACAGGAAAGTAATTTTGTGCAGTACGTCTGTTGAGTAACTATTTATTTGCGTAAATCGATAGCGAATAGTGCTTAAAAATCGCTATTTCACTGGGCTATTTTCGGCCCGCTTTTGGCGAATTAATCACAACAGATTTACCGAGGGGGCAGGTGTGGCGATAAGTGACTCCGTCACTTATCGCCACACCCTTTTCGGATATCTTGTTGTGATTTATCGCCTGCCGCGTTCCTACAATATCCAAGTGAAAAGTGCAGTTTCTTTGAAAGAAAAGAATAGATGAGCTTTCTATAAAGAGTGTAAGTGCCCGAAAATACAATTTCGGTCACTCTGGAACGTTGAAGATTGTGTTCTCTGCTCACTTTTAGCAAAGATTATGTGATGCTATATAAGAAATTGACACTTCATTAAAATAAAAACAGGGATACTATAGAAGAAGGATTGAGCTGCCAAAATTTCATCTTTGGCAGCTTCTCACATGGAGAGAAGCGAGCTATTCTTTCGTCCCAAAACGCTTTGGCACTATATGTGCCTGTGTCTTTGGAGAGCGGCGGATGAACAACTACCATACGATTACCGAAAAGAGTAAGTAGGGATGCGACTTTGTCGCATCCCTACTTACTGAGAACTCTCGTTAAGCGCATAAAAGTTGATTCATTCAAAGTGATCCCAAGCAACTATACAAGTAGTGCCCAGTGTATGATCAAATTACTTACGCCTGCTTTTTCTATCCGCAAACACAGAGATTTTTTTATTTTCTACAATTTACTTATATTTGTCAGTCACTTCACGCCATGAAAAATAGCCTTCTTCAACGGATCGAATCAGAAGTTCAGCTGTTGCGATATTTGTAGCGAGTGGAATTCCGTAAACGTCGCACAGACGCAACAATGCACTGACGTCTGGTTCATGAGGCTGTGCAAACAGGGGGTCGCGGAAAAATAAGATTAGATCCAGCTCGCCTGTCGCAACCATTGCGCCGATTTGCTGGTCTCCTCCTAAAGGTCCTGAGTTTAGTCGTGTGACAACTAAATCGGTCTCTTCCATAATTCTTTTTCCAGTTGTCCCAGTTGCGAATAAAGTATGTTTCGAAAAGATATGTTCATAAGCAATCGTAAAATTCACCATTTCATTTTTCTTTTCATCATGTGCTATTAATGCGATTTCCATTTTACGCACCTCACTTTTATGGGTTTGAACAATAAATATTTACTTCTATTATAGAATGACTTCGGCTTAAACCAAATATGATTGCTTCAATCATACGCACATCTAAGAAGTTAAAACTACTTAGATGTGCTATTTGTCATGAATGGAATAATAGTAACTTACCTGCAGGAGATGCGAGGCGGTGTGTTTTTTCTAAAAGGCTTTTCTCTTCTAGTATTACTTGTCCTTTTTCTTTAGCTTCATCGTCTGTATCAGACATGAATGTTTCTTCAATAATTAATTCCCCTGTTGGTTCGAAAGCTGTCAATTTATATGTTCTCACCTAATTCATCCTTTCCATTCTAATTACCTTCATTATACTACTAAAAAATCGGAAAAGAAATTTGAATGGAACACTTCGTATAGTGAAACTGATTTTTAACAAAAGTAATTAAATTGAAACTTCGGCGTACTAGATACGTATAGTTAACAATAGGGAAGATGAAAGGAGCAATACGATGTCATTATTACTTGAAAATGTAACAAAACGGTTTGGTGATTTCACTGCAGTAGATGATTTAACACTCTCCGTCGGCAAAGGAACGATGTACGGGTTTCTAGGGGCGAATGGAGCGGGCAAGACGACAACATTTCGGATGATTCTTGGTTTATTGAACGCCAATGAAGGACGGATAACCTGGAACGGGAAACCGATTTCTTATGCAACAAGTCCTGAGATCGGTTATTTGCCTGAAGAACGTGGGCTTTATCCTAAAATGAAAGTGGAAGAACAACTCATTTTTCTAGCCCAATTGCGCGGGATGAAAAAGTCGGATGCCAAAGCAGCAATGAATAAATGGCTGGAACGAATGGAAATTACGCATTATACCAATAAAAAGGTTGAAGAGTTATCCAAGGGAAATCAGCAAAAGATACAAGTAGTGGCTTCTCTCATGCATAATCCTCAGCTGTTAATCCTTGATGAACCATTTTCAGGTTTGGATCCCGTTAACGTTGAAATGCTGAAAAAAGCAATAATAGAATTTAGAAACGAAGGCGCGACGATTGTTTTCTCGAGTCACCGAATGGATCACGTTGAAGAATTATGTGAGCAACTAAGTATTATTGATAAAGGGAAACAAATTGTAAGTGGCACTCTGCGTGATGTAAAACGATCATTTGGAAAGCAGAATGTACGTATAAATTCAGACAATGACTTATCGCTTTTGGACTCAATTGCAGGTGTAACATCCGTACATAAATCCATAGAAGGCGCGCTATACCAAGTGGAATCCGAAATGGTTGCGGACAATCTCCTGACAGAGGCTTTGAAATCCGGACCAATTCGCCACTTTGCGATTGAAGAGCCATCGCTACAGGACATTTTCATCGAAAAGGTGGGAAAACAACATGCGTGAATTTATGATCATCTTTAAGCAGGCTTTCATGACGAAAGCGAAAACAAAATCATTCATTATCACAACGACCATCATGATTGCTGCAGTATTTCTTTTTGCAAATATGGGGAAAATCATCGATAAGGTTAATAGCATGACTGGTGGAGACAGTGAATCTTCGGAAGTGTTGCAAGTTGTCGATAACAGTGGTGTACTTGCGGATCGACTCAAACTGCAGTTCGATGCGAATGACTCAGATATTAAGATGGAAGTCTCCACAAAGTCGGAAGAAAGTCTGACAGCTCAAGTAAAAGAGGGGGAAATTGATTCTTTTTTGACGCTTGACCTGAACGATACAAATACGATTCAAGCCAATTATTCATCGATGAGTGCTACGGAATTTGACCTCCCGATGATGTTGCAAGATGCACTCCAATCAATTCAAACGGAAATGAAAGCACAAGAGCTCTCATTGTCCGGTGAACAAGTTCAGACATTGTTTGCCCCCATACAGTTTGAACAGCAATCGGTCTCTCCTTCAGCAAAGTCTGAAGAAGAGCTAAGCCAGGCACGCGGTCTCGTCTATGTATTAATGTTTTTAATTTATTTTGCAGTCATCGTCTATGCGAGTATGATTGCTACTGAAGTGGCAACAGAGAAATCGTCACGTGTTATGGAAATTTTAATCTCTAGTGTTTCACCCGTTAAACATATGTTTGCTAAAGTTGCAGGGATAGGGTCACTCGGTCTATTGCAAATGGTGCTGCTTGGATTAGCAGGATTCATTGCTTTGAAAACAACAACTTCTGAAATGGCAGATGGGTTATTTTCTGTTTTCGGCTTTTCAAATTTGAATATCGGAACGCTTGTTTATGCAGTAATCTTCTTCCTGTTAGGATACTTCCTCTATGCGACGTTAGCGGCTCTTCTAGGGTCTTTGGTAAGTCGTACGGAAGATGTCCAGCAAATCATCATGCCCATGACACTGTTAATTGTGGCAGGGTTCATGATCGCGGCAACGGGACTTGGGAATCCTGAGATGGCGTATATAAAATATGCTTCCTTCTTCCCATTCTTTGCTCCACTTGTTATGTTCTTACGCGTCGGTATGCTTGAATTACCAGTATGGGAACCGCTATTAGCAATTGCAATTATGCTTGTGACGATTTTCCTTCTCGGCTTCTTCGGCGCACGCGTTTACCGAGGCGGCGTTCTGATGTACGGTCCGTCACGTTCATTGAAGGATATTAAAAAAGCAATCCAACTCGGTAAGGAATAATTAGGTTCAATGTAAGTTGTGGGTCATATTGATTTGACCTGCAACTTTTTTGATTAATGAGAGATTTAAGTAGACATGTAGACTTTCATTCACGGATTCTTTTTATATATGGTAAAATTAGAACAAGTATTCGTTGAATTAAGGAGGTGTTTCATTTGTCAACAATTCGATTTATCCACACGGCTGATTTGCATCTCGATAGCCCTTTTAAAGGTATGACAGGACTTGCGGAAAATCATTTGACTCAAGTACGCGAGAGTACTTTTTCCGCATTCGAAAAATTGATTGATCATGCGGTAGAAACGAAACCAGATTTTGTTTTAATCGTGGGTGATATTTATGATGGTGAAAATCGTAGTTTACGAGCACAGATGAAATTTCACGAAGGAATGAAGAAATTGGATGCAGTGGGTATTCCCGTATTTATATCGCACGGGAACCATGATCACCTTGGTGGAAGATGGACTCGATTTGACTTGCCGCCAAATACCCATGTTTTCACTGAGGAGGTTGAATCGGTTCAACTCACCGTGAATGGACAAGACATCGTAATTCATGGTTTCAGCTATAAAGAAAGGCATATTCGTGATAGGGTAATCGACCGTTATCCCATTGCTGAAAATCATGAACCATTTCATATCGGTATGCTGCATGGCAGTTTAGCGGGAGATGAAACACATGCAGTCTATGCGCCCTTTACAAAAAGTGATTTACTTGCCAAGCACTATGATTACTGGGCTCTTGGGCACATTCATCTACGGCAACAGTTACATAATGCCCCTCCTATCGTCTATCCTGGTAACTTGCAGGGACGTCATCGCAACGAACAAGGTAAAAAAGGTTTTTATGAAGTCGAACTATCGAAAACAGAATCCTCACTTCATTTTGTCGAGGCGTCAGCGATTGTATTTGGCAGCTTGGAAGTATCATGTGCCGGAATGAGTCATGCCAATGAATGGCTGTCAGCTTGTTCGAAAGCGCTTGAGTTATTCCGACAACAGAATGGAGCGGGAATTGTAGAGCTATTGATGATTGATATCGATAGTGAGTCCGTAATTCTTTTCGACCAATCGCCTGAAGAAGAATGGCTCGAAGTTTTACGCGATTTTGTCGGGGATAACGAACCGTACGTCTGGATACAGAAGATTTCATTTGCCAGACAGATGAATCTCACAACGGCTTCAAGTGCGCTTGTACAGTCTGTTGTAGGATTAATGGACGACTGGACGGTTGATGACTGGAAGGATGTTTTAAAAGACGTCTATCAGCACGCACGGGGTGTCAAATATCTTGAAATTTTAACTGATGGTGAAATAGAGGAAGTAAAAGCTGGGGCGAATGCATTGCTTGCGGCAGAAATGTCAGAAATGGAATGAGGTGTTTATATGAAAATTGAAAGACTGAACATTTTTGGATTTGGCAAACACGAAAATGTCGTTGTAGATTTTGGTCCAGGCACTACTGTGTTTTATGGGTTGAATGAAGCTGGAAAAACGACGATTCAGCAGTTTATCCTTCATATCTTATTTGGGTTCCCACTGAAAAACAATGTGCTCTTACGCTACGAACCGAAATCGGGCGGTAAGTACGGCGGTCAAGTGCATCTTTTAGATGATATCTATGGAAAGTGCATCGTCGAGCGTATCCGTGGGAAATCCGCTGGTGATGTCACTGTTTATTTTGAAGATGGAACGAAGGGCGGAGACGAGGAGTTGAAAATGCTCCTTCGGCAGTACGACCGCGCTTCATTTGAGTCTATCTTTTCGTTCTCTCTCTTACAGTTGCAGGGATTCGAGAAAATGGATGAAGACGAGTTAAGCCGAACTCTTCTTGCGTCGGGGACAACTGGAGTTGACTCCTTATTGCGGCTTGGTAGCCGAATGGACAAAGAGTTGGGGGAGTTATTTAAAAAGACAGGTAGAATTCCACAAATGAACGTTAAAATTGCGGAACTTCGAGACTTGGAAATCGAACTGAAGAAAGAACAGGAAAAAATAGGCGAGTATGCACCTTCGATTGAACGAATCCAGGAAATTGATGAACGTCTAGCTAAGTTACAAAGCCAGGAAAAAGTACTGTCACAAAATGCACAGAGGCTTGCTGTTATGCGTTTACTGCTCCCCCTCCTTCAAAGAAAACGAGCTATTGAAGCGCGACTTTCACAATTTGGTAACGTAACCTTTCCTTCAGAGGGTATAAGACGTTATGAAACACTGGTCGGAAAGCTGACAGAAGTCGAAGCGTCTATAGAACGATTGGAAGAAGAATTGGCAATCGTGGCGGCACGCATGCCTGAAAAACAGGAGTCTGAATCCATCACTGAACTTGAAGTTTTGCTGGCCAAAGAATCTGAGTGGCATAGATGGAAAACTACGGTTGCTGCTGCAGATGACGAAGTGAGTCAGTTAACCAGTTTAAAAAGACGTCTACTCGAACGACTAGGTGTCAGGGAAGTTGAAGCGGAGCAATCTCTATTCCAGGCAGATGTTTCAATTCATAAGGAAGAACAGATGCACAAAATTATCCACGGCCTAACTGATAGTGATCAGCAAATTGGGTATATAAATCGTCAGCTTGTGCAACTAGAAAATGAGTTGTCGGATAAAGAATCTGAAATTAGTGATAGTGAACGTCATGCGCCTTCTGAGGAGGAATTAGGACGTGTACAAAACTGGCCAAGAATACGCCAGCAACTTGCTGAAGCGAAAGCATACATCTTACTAGGAGGGAGACCTGTTGAACAGAAAGTGTTAGTGGTACCTATACTTCTGTTCTTACTTGCTATCGTTTTCATCATCTTTGGTCTCGTCCAAAAAGAATGGATCATTAGTGTGGCTGGGGTTCTTGTTGCAGGACTAGGATTCTTTTTATATTCAAAAAAAGAAACTCAGACTTCAAACACTTCAAAGCAACAGGAGATGGAAAGTGTAATTGCTGCATATGATGGAAACGAGTGGCAGATGGAAGAACTCACAGAGCGTATCCTTATGTATAAGCGAAAGTCAGTAGAGTTGAAAGAAGCATTAATAGCGCTTAAAAAAAAGCATCATACACTGAAAATCGAACTAGAGAATGCATATACCATTAGAAAGCAAATTGAGTTAGAACTAGCAGAATTTTTACAGCTATACGGTTTCAAGGAAATGCCATCAACCGGAATTGTCCCAGAATTATTCCGGATGATACGGGAAGTTCAAGAGGTTAACCGAGATTTGAATGATGCTGACTTACGGCGACAAATGACACGACAACATATGACGGAAAGAGTAGACGCAGTTGAAAGAGCATTGCAGAAAGCAGTACCCCAAGAAGCGATTTATGAGATTTTGAGAAGAGACCTTATTCAACTGAAGGAACGGGCGGAAACAATGAAGTCATTGAAGTCCAACCAGGCACGCAAAGGAACGGAATTAAAAGATATGTCGGCTCTTGCAGGCTCATTGCAAGGAAAGGTGCAGGATTTGCTGGCTGAAGCAAAAACGGACACGGAAGAAGCGTTTTACAACGCATATGACATGCACCAGGAATCACTTCAGTTACAAGGACAACTAGAAGATGTAAAGGCGCAATTGGCGACCCACGGACCTCTAGAACTTCCTAGCGAAGTAACTACTGTAGAGGACCTGACAACAATAGCGGAGTCTAATACGGCAGCACAATCATCTATAGATGAGGAGTTGAGTGTTCTTGTTAATGAGAAGGCTACACTTATCAATAAAACGGAACAGCTTTTAACTGACGAAAACTACAGCCATAAACTGCAACTCTTTGAAATGAAAAAATCGGAACTTACGGACCTTTCTCGAAAGTGGTCTGAACGCAAAGCGATTTCGGAAGCCATCAAACGTACGATGTTCGATTTGAAAGAAAAAAAGCTGCCTAAAGTGCTTGAAGTAGCGGAGCAATTGTTCTGCGAGTTAACGGGAGGGAACTATGAATCGCTAACCGTAACGGAGTCTGGGCATTTTGAAGTTTTATCGAAGGATGGGATGCGCTACCCGATTGTGGAGCTTAGCCAAGCGACAAAAGAGCAGGCATACATATCTCTTCGATTAGCCCTGGCGGAATCTATGCTAGTTACTGCTCCTTTTCCAATAATGATGGACGATCCGTTCGTTCACTTTGACGGAGAGCGACTTTCGCGTATGATTAAACTACTGGACAATCTACAAAACAAGCATCAGTTCATTTATTTCACATGCCACGAAGCGATGAAGGATAAATGGCGGGATGCAACAATATTAAACGTTTCCGATATCGGGAGCGCACAGGGAGTGAACGTCTTATGAAGAAAATTGCAGAATATAATGCAGGTGAGCCGCTTGAAATTTTCTTACTAATTAAGCAATCAACAAAAGGAGTTACCACACAAGGTAAACCGTTTATGACTCTTATCTTGCAAGATAAAAGCGGTGATATTGAAGCGAAGCTATGGGATACGACAGATGAGCACGCGCAAACATATGCCGCAGCTTCGATTGTCAAAGTTGGCGGGGAAGTGCATGAATACCGTGGGAAAAATCAGCTGCGCATCAAAAGCATACGCCCGGTAAAAGAGGCTGAGGGAGTAGCGATTGCAGACCTAGTCCCGTCATCAGCAACAAGTAAAGAAGTCCTTTACGAAGAATTGATGCAGTATTTCTTTGAAATGGAAAACCCGCAAATCCAACGAATTACACGTCATTTACTGAAAAAGCATCAGACTGCTTTCATGACATATCCGGCCGCAACTAGAAATCATCATGACTATGTTTCCGGTCTAATTGATCATGTCGTCTCCATGCTGAAACTTGGAAAAGCGATGGCAGATTTATATCCAACGCTTAATAAAGATTTATTGTATGCGGGAATTATATTGCATGACATAGGGAAAGTGATTGAACTTTCGGGGCCGATTGCAACACAATATACAATTGAAGGAAATCTTCTTGGCCATATAACGATCATGGTCACTGAAATTTCAAAAGCGGCGGACGAACTTGAAATAGCTGGGGAAGAAGTCATGTTGCTCCAACATATGGTTCTATCTCATCATGGTAAAGAAGAATGGGGAAGCCCAAAACGACCAATGCTGAAAGAGGCAGAAATTCTTCATTATATCGATAATATTGACGCGAAGATGAATATGTTGGATCGTGCATTAGGCAAGACGGCTCCAGGTGAATTCACTGAAAGAATATTCCCGCTCGACAACCGTTCGTTTTACAAGCCATCTATTGACTAAACATGGGTTAGTATTGAGTATAGAAAAAAGCTGTCTCCTTCATTCGGAGACAGCTTTTTCATTGGGTATGGAATTATGGTTCTATAATATTTGTTGGGGTATCCATACAATTTAATC
>NZ_JBYHFP010000027.1:0-28341 GCF_057669885.1 Sporosarcina sp. Y1011
GAACTGAAACTGAAGTTAAATCAAACGGTCAATAAACATGTGACGACAGCAGTCTTTTACGACAACGTAGTGAATGCATGGGCTTACGCTGGTGGGAAAGTAGAAAATGGCTATTGGATCGTTTCAACCAAAAATCCATCCGTATTTACGGTCATGACTGCAAATGTTGCATTCAAAGATACGACCAAACACTGGGCTAAAAAGGAGATTGACTCCATAGCTGCGCGCTTTATTACAGAAGGAAAAACAGCAGAATTATTTGCACCTGAACAAAAATTGACGCGTGCAGAATTTGCCGTCCTTCTGGTAAGAGCACTCCAAGTGCCATTGGAAGACTATAAAGGAACATTTAAGGATGTCCCATCTTCGAAAAAATGGGCAGCGCAACAAATTGAAGCGGCTTATCGCACAGGTATCGTACATGGCAAGGACGACAGGTCTTTCGATCCGGATGCAGATATTACACGTGAGCAAATGGCAGCCATGATGATGCGTGCTGTTGACTATTCAAATCCAAAACTGACGCTGAATTTGCCTCAAAACGACAAATTCAAGGATGACTCGAAAATTAACAATTATGCGAAAAAAGCAGTGAGCAACGCAAACATACTGGGCTTGATCCATGGTCGATCAAACGGAACATTCGACCCCAAAAAGCAAACTACTAGAGCAGAAACAGCGGTAGTTCTATATCGCATGCTGGACAAACTGGATTCTGCTGAAAAATAGGAACTAAAAAGGCTTCCGCTTTGTTGGAAGCCTTTTTCCTGTAATACACATCATACTACTCATGTTGAATGCTCTGTGCTGCTTGTGAAAGGCTCACAAGAAGATATTAGGAATTCACTGTAGATTGCCCTAACTCTTTCCTCTGACACTATTAGTTTTGTACGTGTTAAATCATATTTCGCATTGTTTACCAAAGGTTTTAAAAAGTCTATATAAATTATACTATTGGATAATTGCAGCACTCGTATTATCAGCATTTGGATTAATGTTTTACTCCGCGTTTACAGGTGACTCGCAACTAATTAGTATAATCGGAATTGGGGCTATTTTATTATTTGTACAAATTTATTATTCGATTAGTTTAAAACCTAATAGCGATTTAAATACCGGGGTTTATACAATGTTTGACTTTCGAAATATATCTTGAAATTAAGCATCAGTAAAAGTGTACCGTTCATTTCCTTCTTCCAAAACTTTGAGTCGAACACTTAGCAAAGAGTCTACTTCTGGTAACTCTTGTTAAGTGTTTATTTGTTGTTGCAATACGAACGTACATTCCATATACTGATTAAAAGAGGAGGGAACAGATGTGCGTGTTGAATTGATTAAGTCGATGGATCGGAATTATGTCTTAGATATGATGTACATATCAAAAGACGGTGAAATAAGCAAACATAGAATCAAGGTGCTACAGGTGGGTGAGGTATCATTCCGAGCCTATTGTCATCTTCGCGGGTCCAGAAGAACTTTTACGATTGATAACGTGCTAGCGCTTGTTCCCATGGTATATAAAGAAAGCCTGGTGATTTAGGTCGTGCGATTCATTCCATCTGGGTCAATACCTTATTTCGAAAACATGATTTACTTACCGATAATAATTACTGTATTGGAAAAGGATCGTGGAGAAATCGAAATTGGTTCATTCAAATTGAAAAAACCTTATGTCGATATTATTGAAGGTGCACTAAAGACTGCAAGGCATGAAATGAAAGAAACGAATTTATATTTGAAGCGTAATAAAATGAAAGTAATTAAAAGGCTGAATGATGGAACGTTTACAGAGTACCTATTTATGCATGATGGTCACGAAGAGCGACGGAAATATTTAAACATACGGTTACGAAACAGAACCGAGGAATTGATAAGCATCTATTTTACGAAGTCCGGAGAACACCATACCAAAGGAGCTGTTATTTCATGAGCGAACGTCAAAGAAATATTTTAGAATACATTAAAAGCTACACAGCAGAAAACCTATATCCACCAACGATTAGGGAGATTGCTAAAGCAGTCGGACTCAAATCACCATCTACAGTTCACGGTCATTTAGATAGGATGAGGGAAAACGGGTTTATCAACTTTGTTAATTCATCACCACGCACTTTGACAGTTGTTAGTTAAATGCATTCGATATATAAGGGGCAACCAAATAAACAAATCGCCTGTATCGATATGATGAGCTTCTATGCGAGCTGCATGGCTACGTTGCACAATTTAGATGTTCGTACTGTGCCAATCGCGGTCGTCGGAAACCTACAACAAAAAGGTTCAGTCGTACTTGCGGCCAGTCCCGCTATGAAAAAGAAATTTCGTATAAAGACAGGTAATCGATTATTTGAAATCCCTAGCCATCCCGAAATCCGTTTGTTTGAACCAAAAATGTCGTATTTCCTCAAAATGTCTATGGCAATCACACATATCCTCCACAATTACGTGCCTGCAGAGGCTATACATGTCTACTCGGTCGATGAATCGTTTATTGACCTAACGGGAACCGAGAAGCTCTGGGGTGACCCGGTGGAAACAGTTAAAGATATACAAGCAGAAATACTGGAAACTCTAAATTTACCATCAACGGCTGGTATGGGGCCAAATATGTTAATGGCAAAATTGGCACTGGATTTGGAAGCAAAGAAAACAAGTTTTGCGAAGTGGGAATTTGAGGATATACCGTCGAAGCTATGGCCTGTTGCACCGTTGAGTGAAATGTGGGGAATTGGTCGACAGACGGAGAAATCTCTAAATAATATGGGTATCTTCTCAGTTGGCGATCTTGCGCACACATCGCTAGAACGGCTCGAGAAAAAGTTTGGTGTAATGGGAAATCAATACTATTATCATGCCTGGGGGATTGACCTGTCCGAGTTGGGCGCACCTCTACTGGAAGGTCAAGTGAAGAGCTATGGTAAGGGTCAAACGCTTTATAGGGATTATGTAACCCGCGAATCTGTACTTGTGGTTATTCTAGAAATGTGTGAAGATGTTTCTCGTCGCGCAAGGGTGGCTGGGAAAGAGGGCAGGACCGTTCATCTAGGGATAGGATATAGCAAGCATTCTTTGGGTGGCGGATTTAGTCGTTCTCTTTCAATAGAAGAAGCTACAAATGACACAATGAATATTTACCGAGTTTGCATGGCTTTATTCGATAAATTTCATGATGGTCGTCCCGTGCGAAAAATCACAATTTCAATCACCAACCTTGAAGATGAAACATCAATGCAGCTAAGTTTTTTTGATGAGCATAAGGTTCGGAACCGTAAATTAGGCATGGTTATGGATGATATCCGAAATAAGTATGGATCCACAGCTATATTGAGGGCTGTGTCTCTAACGGATGACGGGACAGCGATTGGACGCTCTAAATTGGTTGGCGGACATAAGTAATGGGAGGTATATCATGATTCGAGATCGCGGAAGTATTAAATGGACGGCAATGATGTTGCCAGAGCATATTGTGGAATTGAGAAATTGGATGGATAAGGAGCATTATGTTGAATGCCCGGAGCTCAGTGATTGGGATTTACAATCTATCCAGGAAGAAATCGAAGTAGCGCATAAGCGCAAATGCCAAACGTTGATTAAGACTTGGAAGGACGGCAAGATTATGACACGCGGAGCCATAGTAGAAGTAATTGATGTGCAGTCTAGCTGTATTGTGCTCGATAACCCCTTTGGACCCGAGAGGATTCCATTTTCAGATATAGTCAGCGCACAATGTATGGAATGAAATAACAACGACCAATTCGATTAGGGAAAGGTCGTTTTTATTTTCGACATTCTCGAAATATTATTAAAGGTCTTCCTGACTATTTGATGTTCTATTGAAACAGACCATTCATATTAATTACACAGAAATGATTGTTACAGAAGAAGAAACAGCTTTCAATGTCCACGAGTCGAGAATTGGAATTTGTGGAAATCGATAAACTGAAAACCGTCGGCTTGATAAGAAATTAAAAAGGGGCTGTCTAATAAGTCCCTAAAATAAAACAGGTGGAGAAAAACGATTTGTTTTTCTCCACCTGTTTTTATGTTTTTACTAATTTTTCTCGAAAGTAGCTGGCGAATGCCTGCTACTTTTAGTAGGTTGTGGGCTAATGCCACAATCCCAAATTCTGTGTGGACCTCTTCGAGGCCCCCAGTAAAAATCTGCGAACGACCGATTGCCCTTGATGTGGCCAAAAACACTCTCTACGTTACGTTGTGCGTAGATGCGTGATTTCGTTTCACATTCAAGGGCTGCTTTTGCCTTTGCTTTCATTTCTTCATAAATGAGGTTCCATTGTACTTGGTCGGCTTTTGTACAGAGTGCTTTCAACGGACAATCTGAACAGTCTTCGCATTCGTACACTTTTAAACTTTGTACATACCCCGAGGCATTTTTCTTATTTACATATTTTTTGAATTCCACTCTACGCCCGTTTGGACAAATAAAATGATCTTCCTTATCGATGTAATCCCAATTTGCGCATGTGAAAAGATGTGTCCATTCAAACAAAACCGAAGCTAATTACTTTCTTCTTTACAAACTGTCCAGACGTTTGTCCTACTACAATGTGGGACTTAAAAGATTTGCAGCAATTAATGATGGAAAAAGGTATTTCAGAAGATGAGTACCTTATCCCAGCTGTCACGTTAGATCCTGAATACGATACGGAAGAGAGGTTTTACATTATTAGAAAAATTTAGGAATTAATAGTCCCAACTGGTTATTTTTAATAGGTTCGGAAGAAGAAATAAAGAAGTTTACTCAATAATTCAATTTTTTTTATGAAAAAGATGAAGGGGGATTTGTAACTCATTCAACGTCTATATATATAGCGGATACAAATAATCAAGTTAGAGCTTATCACGATATGGCAATAGGTAATAAACGAGTGAATATTGAAGAAATTTCTGAGCATTTGCAGATGCATTCTCTGAAAGGAGGTGAAGGATTTCAATTTTTTAACCATTCATTCATTTTGAAAAAGGAGTGGTTTGGAGGTAATCATGGTGCAAGAAGAGTTTGAAACATTGGAAATGGACAAGAAGATAGAGGAATAATTAAAGAATCCTCCATCGTTTTCATCAACGACAAGTCCAGTTTCCTTAGAAGAAACGAGAATTCTTACAGAATACAATAGCCAGAAAAATAACTGGGATGAAACATGCAGGAAGCCTCTTATCTGGAAACAGTTTTTAAAAATGAAACGAAAGCAACGAATGGTAGTTTCTTCTTTTATCTAAAAAGATGTAAATGTGACGACGGAGGGAAAAGTCGCAACAGTCGGAAGAGACTTCGTCATGCTTACTAACCTTCAAAAAAGAATTTGGATCGCTTATACTGCAATCGAATCCGCAAACATTCCCTTCGGTTTTCCTACCTATTCAAACGCCCATCAACACTTTATATATGATAACCAATGCAGCAAAAGCTCGTGCTCCAATTCGGCGAGACAGTGGCTAAAAGAGAAGCGCTAATTAAACAGTTTTTTGAAGAATCTTTACGAACAAATCTTCATTCATGGGGAGGTATGTGGGTAGAGGTGAAGACTGGTGAGAAAATATTTCTCGGAATAATAACAAAAACGACAAAAAAAGAGCTGTTACTTCATATATTAAAGCCAGAAAAGATTATCCCACTAAACGAGATTCGATACGTGTCTACGATTGGTCTGTTTCCTTTATGGAAAAATATGTTGAAGTCAATATTTAAATATTTGTTCAAACAAAATTAAACGGTTATTAAATAAAAAAATAGGAGGTTATTTTTTTGGAACAAACCGAAGGTAAATTGTTTTTGGTATTAAAAAAGTTGATGGGGGAAGAAGTGCTTGTTATTACAGAAGCAGTACAGCTTAACTTATTGGGGCAAGTATTTCGGCCCATTTTTGCTGGAACAATTTCCGACGTCCATCAAGGGCATATAACGCTGTCGCCCGTCATCATTAAAATGGTAAATGCTCCATTTTATAAATTCCCGTTTCCACTTAGTATTCCACTTGAGCAAATTGTATCTTTTTCAACAGAAGTACCTAGTGACCTGGTGTTCCCATTAGCATAATAGAGGAGCGATGAGCGAATGACTAACCAGAAAGCAAGAACAGTGAATGACACTAGAGAGGTAGCTCTAGTCAATCATTTTAGTAAAAATATTGGAAGAAGAGTGTTTATATTGACTGAATCATTTCCATTTATGTTTATAGGGGAAATTAATACTTGGAGATATCGTCGTCTTGGATGTGCAAACGACATCAGTACCTGCATTAGAGAGAAAAGAATGGTACGTGCATATCGACTCAATTGATGTGTTCTATATTGAAACGGGGACTGGAGCAAAAATCCCTCATTTAAAAGATTAGTTAGAAAAGAGGCGTCATTATGATAAGAAAGTACCATGTAGTAGCCATTCCGATTCGAATCGTCTTAAATACGTTTGGCGATCATAATCCAAATGGAATGATGTATGTGTTAAAAGAAAATGAACAGAAAGTAAAGGAATTAGTCAAAAAAAATCTGTTCACTCCCGTTGATGTTGTTCAGCCTCTTGTGATCCGGGCGAATGAAGGAGAAACAGTGGAAATTTTGCTTGAAAATAAACTATCTTTTAACATAGGTATGCATTTTCAGCAAGCAGAGTATGAAGTGGACCAAGCTGACGGAGCGAATGTTGGACTAAACAAAGACAGTACAGTAGCTCCTTTCGATTCGATTTTGTATCGAATACAAGCTGTAAAAGAAGGAACATATTACTTTTCTGATTTAGGTAATCCGTCTAGCGGTGAAAATGGTTCCAATTCAAACGGTCTGTTTGGAGCGTTGTTTGTCGAGAAACGTTTTTCCTGGTGGACGCATCCTGAGACTAGGAAGCTGATGAATAGTGGTGTGTATGCTGATGTTCATCATCCGATTTTACCTTCCTTCCGGGAATATGCTTGGATTTTTCATGATGAAATGGAAGTGGATGATTTAACCGGGAATCGTCCAATCAATCATTTAACAAACCAGGATGAGGAATCATTTCACGGCGCTAATTACCGGTTTGAACCGATAAACAGGCGCCAACAGCTTATCGCAGAAGGAGTCGTTGGTCCAAATACTGAAGGAGAAGAAGTTCACCATGATTCATGGGTATTTGGAGATCCATCCACACCGATTTTGCGGGGATATGTAGGAGACCCTGCCAAAATCCGAGTCATGCACGGCGGTACGAAAGAAACACATGTCTTTCACTATCATGCTCATCAATGGTTGAGCGATCCGCAAGACCTCGAATCTGAAATTTTTGATGCGCAAGCGACCAGTCCACAGTCTCATTACACGGTTGAACCGCTATATGGTTTAGGTAGTTTGCAAGGTTCTTTTGGTGATTCAATTATTCACTGCCATCTTTATCCACACTTTGCGGTTGGAATGTGGGGGATGAACCGGGTTTTTAATACGCTTCAAGATGGAAGCCAGTGTTATCCTAATGGTGTTCCCATTAACTCGCTACAGCCATTGCCGGACCGGAAAGCGCCGCCAAAGCCGACAAAATTAAAACCGGGATTCCCGAATTTTATTCCTGGTAAAGTTGGACACAAGGCGCCGCGTCCACCGCTCGGTATAAAAGGCGGGCGGGGATTGACTGAACTGGAGCGTCAAGCGGCGATTGAAAAGCCGAGACCTGGGGCGGTATTTGTTGATCCTTGTCCTGAAGATGCGCCAGAGAATGAATTTAACATCTCGTTAATTGAGTTGCCAATCACGTACAACAAACAAGGTTGGCATGATCCAAAAGGACGGATATTTGTTCTCGATAAAGATTTAGAAGATGTTTGTTCAGGTAAAAAAGAACCGGAGCCTCTCGTATTCCATGCCCCGGAAAATACTTGCATTCAAGTTAATTTTACGAATCGATTGCCTCATATTCTCGATGGTGATGCATTCCAACTCGTCACAAGAACGTACGAAACTAGCTTTCATACCCACTTTGTCAAATTTGATGTTCTTGTGAGTGACGGTGCGAATGTTGGATGGAATTATGATTCCTCCGTTTTGCCGGGTGAAACAATACGGTACTCCTATTACGCAGATTCCGAATTAAAAGCATTTTTCTTCCATGATCATTTATTTCCAAATGCTCATCAACAGCATGGTGCATTTGGGTCGGGTGTTATTCATCCTCGCTTTACGAAATTTCTCGACTCAACATCAGGAGAGGAAGTCGTTCATGGCACACAAATTACTGCGACTAATCCATTAATTCCTGATTACCGTGATTTTGTGTTATTTGTTCAGGACTTTTCCTTGTTATTTGATAAAAATGGAAAACCGCTCCAACCGCCAGAATTTCCAGGTTCTGAAGATGACCCCGGATTATTCGGTGTAAATTATAAAAATGAACCACTGCAATTTCGTTTAGGTCCGGATTGCGACCCTGCTTTTACGTTCAGTTCCTTTGTGAATGGTGATCCTATTACCCCAATACTAAGGGCTTACGAGGGGGATTCGATTCGCTTTCGCCTCCTCCAAGGAGCCCAAGAGGAATCCCATAGCTTTAATGTTCATGGATTGAAATGGATGAGGGAGCGCGGCAGTCTGAATTCTAATATGGATGAGCAGCAACATATCGGTATTTCAGAATCTTTTACAATGGAAACTTTTATTCCGCGAGCTGGAGATTATTTGTGGGCGTTTGAGACAGAAGAAGATTTATGGAACGGACTTTGGGGTCTAATTCGGGCATTTGACGAAAAGGTGCCGGATTTAATTCCTTTACCGGACCGACCAGAGCCGTTAAAGCGAACAAAACCGCTGCCTGAATGTACAGGAACAAAGCCGCCGCAAGCGGAAGACCCCACGTTAGTTCCTGTCGAAAAGGGACCGATTCGCTATTTTGATATTGTCGCTTTCCAACTTCCGATTATTTACAATGATTTCGGTGATCACGATCCGAATGGAATCATCTTTGCACTCAAGGAAGATATGGATGCTATTTTAAAAGGCACAAAAAAGCCAGAGCCGTTAATCATACGGGCCAATGTCGGAGATACAGTAGAAGTGAAGTTGACAAGTCAATTAAAGCTTGATTTATTTCCCTTCAAAGATGGTATATATCCTTACCCAGAGGTGAAAGAGCAAGCCTTTTATCCACCGTCTTTACGTATCTCGCTGCATCCTCAATTAATTGAGTATGATGTGAAAACCTCGGCAGGCGAAACTGTCGGATTCAATGGGGATCAAACCGTCGGACCGGGTGAGAAGCGAACGTATCGCTGGTGGGTCGATTCTCAAGTAGGAGCTTGCGGCATGTGGGATATGGCGGACATTCGCAACCACAAATCTCAAGGTGCCTTCGGGGCATTTATTGCAGAACCGAGGGGAACGGAATATTTGGATCCATATACACTAAAGCCGGTACGAACTGGAGCGAATGTCATTTTACGCAATCCTTTTTTACCGGATATGAGGGAATTTGTCATGGTCATGCATGATGGTGTGAGGCTGCTGGACAAACAAGGTCAGGTCATTGTCGACCCGATTGCTGGAATTCTTTTGCCGTCTCCGGATGCTGAAGAAGATGATGTCGATACGTATGATCAAGGATCGAGGGGCTTTAATTATCGAAGCGAACGGTTAATTAATCGTTATCAAAAACATCCGGTGTTGCTCGATTTATTTAGTTCACGTGTGTTCGGTGATCCAGCTACTCCATTGTTCGAATCCTACGCAGGGGATCCAGTGACAATTCGATTAGTCACGCCAGCAGAAAGACGAAGGGCGCATACGTTCCATCTTCATGGTCACCGCTGGCGTTTTGATACCAAGGATATTAATACTCGAACAGAATCATTTACTGGATTCAACGTAGCAGGGGCTGCACGGAACATAGAGCTGCTGGGCGGGGCTGGTGCTTACGGGAATTTCCCGGGAGATTATATGTACCGATCAGGAAATATTCAATGGGACATCGAGCAAGGCATGTGGGGGATTATGAGAGTGCACAGTGAGCCGAATGAACACTTGCCTCCGTTAGAGCAATAAAGAAGAGAAGAGAGTATTCTTCTCTTTTTTCTACATAAATAGTCGATTTTCAAGGGCGAACTTCGTCAAATAGTTCATCGAACTGTATCCTAATGCAAGATCCAGTAGCAGTTCATTTGCATTTCTATTTTTTAAAATAACTCTTTCTAAAACCTCTGGCGTCAGAAGGGAAGGGAGTCGCGGAGAAGGAAATACTGGACAACATCGCTCTGGAATATAAAATCATTTTTTTGTTTTCTCACCTCCTTTCTTATGGGTTGACAGTGATTACCGAGGGAGTAGAAGATAATAAAAAGTACCAATTTTTAAATGAACATGGATGTGATGGTGCAAGGATTAAGGATTCTTCTACAGTAAACCATTGCCAGCAGAAGTGATTTAACCAAATTCCCAGGGTGCGTTTCTATAACAAGTAGAGGCGCATTTTTTGTATTATATGAATCAGGAAGATTGCAGCAGGACTAAACTACTTAGAGGAGTCCTCTTCCTTCCGTCGAATATTGGAAGATAGAGGGGGGGGATTTTATGATTTTCGGTCAAGAGGATTTATCGCAATATAATTCAGAAAAATCGCCATGGTTCAATATAGCAACTAACGGTAAAGTTGATATCGGTATTGAACAAGATTATATCCAAAAAGTCGGTTTGACTTCCGAAGGAATGTACAAAGTGGTAGATGAATGGTTAAACAGCATCCACGGATTGTCAAGAGAACAGAGGGAAAATCTTATTAATAAACTTGAAAAGTAATAGGCAAGAACGTCCTCTACAGGGACGTTTTTTTATTTTCATCCGGAGTGAGATGGTAAGGGCGTGGTATGAGATTCACTGTTAGATAGTTTCCATACCAAAATGATAATGAATTAAAAAGAGCAGATTAGGCTCTTAATAATATCCATTTATCTTCTAGAGAGATTCTAAAAGTACGATACAATACCGCTGAAAAAGTATTCTGAACTCCGATGACATGTAATTAGCTTCATCATAATAAATATTGTTGTAGATAGGCTTTAGAGCTTTTGCAAGCTCGATTGCTAGTCTTTTATTTTCAACCAAAAATGGAAGGTGAAATCCAACTTCTAAAAATGATGCCGGCCGATCAATATGTGGGAAGGTCTTCTTATTTGACTGGGCGATAACATGGATCCAGGAATACATATAAAAAACGCTCCAAATCCTTTAGTGTAAGGGTTTGAGGCGTTTTTTGAAGATATGTTGAATCAGGATTGGAAAGGAAAGGTCTCGATACATTTTCTGTATAAGAAAATATATCGAGGAGGCACCAATTGTCAATTCTAAATCCGTCCTTCTTTACCGATACTATGTCAATACTAGCGCAATTAAGACATTGATACTCCAAAATCAAATAATTTGTCGGTAAAAATCCGAATTAACTAAAAACTAATATGTTAATTACTAACAATATTTAGGCACCAAGAGAAATTTTCCCAAGCGGATTGCCAGCCTTTGAAATGCTCGGATGAATCATCCCAACGGACATCGAATTTCTTCTGACCGTTTACATCCACTAAATACAGTGCAAGGGTATTATCCTCCTTAGAGACAGCTATCTTCATACCGATTTGAAGTTCTTCTTGAGTGAACGGTACGTCTGAAACCGAACGTAGCTGTGCCTGTTCAAATACTTGTTTGTTAATGATTTTGTAATTCATAATAAACCTCCAATAAAACTTTTTATTCATTATATAAGTTCCTATCTCATCCGCAAATCATAGGGCTACAAAAGTATATTTTATATTCATTTAGCGATGAAAACAATAATAAAATGAATTCGCTCTATTCAATTATACCCAGGATTAAGATGTGTTTAAACCAGTGGCTAAACCAAAACCATCGACACGGACTAACTTTAAAAACTGTACAGACTTACGTACGGTATATACAAGCGGTGTTCAAAAATCACCCGGCATATCAATCGAAAATGGACCGAGACAAAGACGGATGGGCGTGTGAACGATAATGGGAAAAGCAAAATACACACTTGATCGTGTTGAAGAAGGTCAATATGATTTTTCTAGAGTATCCTGTATCCCGGCGAATGAAGTCACTGGAGAAATTTCCAAAGACGATATTGCATTAATTAGCCAATCGGATATAATAGCGAAGTCATTCAAATAACACTCTTTTTTGAATCGTTTCCATCATCTGTTTTAATGTTTACTTCTCCTATTTGAAAAAAAGCATAAACAACAACAGCTGGGAAGGAGAGCAAAAAAAAGCGTCCTTGTTTGTTGTGCAGTCTTGAATCAAAAACATACCCCGAAGTAAAAGGAGGGAACGAGTGTGCGTAGTCAAATAACTAAATCAGAGGGTCATGTTGGGCTTCTGGATATGATGTTAATCTTTAAATATGAGAAAGGGAAAATTAAAGGCTCAGATATGGTTAATCTTGCACAAACCTTTTTAGGCGGTGGTACGAACTTTGCACTGCCTCTTGATAAGGCGATGAATGTCATAAACGAAAGTTGTTTTAAACAAGCAGATGTTGTGTTTGTTACGGATGGTGAAGACAGATTAAGGGATTCATTTTTAGAAGCATTCAATAAGGAGAAAAAAGAGAAAGCCTTCAATGTACTTTCCCTTGTAATAGGTAGTAGTACAAATACGGTGACACAGTTTTCCGATAAAGTTGTCCAAGTTAAGGATTTCGATGATAAGGGAAGTTTTACTGCGTTTGAAATCTGAAAAATAAAACTGTACATTTTCGCACTGCCTTAGGGTAGTGCTTTTAGTTTTTTATTAATTAAGAGATTCTAATATTTCATTAACTTTCATCGTAAAGAACCTTTGTCATCCTTAATAAGGGGGTTTTTAGTGTCGAATATAGAATAATCCGAATAAGGGGGAGAGATGATGAAGAACTTGAAAACCGTAGATCAAGCAAAAGATGAAATTGCGAAATTAAAACAGTTTGTTGATTTGGTCGAATCCTTTCAGCCAGAGACACTGGAAGATCAAATCATCAAGGAGTACGCATACATAGGTAGTGTTGAAAAGGTCGCAGCAAGAGTAAATGAAATGGGTTATTCGAACGGCAGTCGACCTTTTGAGAAAGAAGATATATCGAACATTATCAAAAGTAAACCTACGGGAGATTTGCACAAATTGATTAGGTCAGGATACTTAAAAAAGACGAGACATTTACGAAGTAAAATTGAAAGGTAAAGTTGGTAGAATAAATCGACAAAGACTATCAAATATTTTATAAAGTAAAAAAGTTGAGCGACCAATTTGGCAATGAAAATAAGTTTGTTAATATATAAAAAAGTCTATAAAGTTTGATTAAAATTCCTGTGTTTATGTGCAGGATCATATTATTTAGAAAGAAAAATGGAGGTCGTGAAGAAATGTACTATAACTAAAGTGGCAGTTTAGTCTAACAAGGAATTTAAGAATGCATCATCCGATTACTTCCTATGCGTTTGAGTTTCTTCTTTTGCCATCTAAGAAAGTGGACCACAAGTGGCCAATATTAAACATTTAAATTACACAAATACGACTCATAAACCTTCACTTGTAGACCATAATCCACATGTGGATCATCATTTCTTTCATTTAATACTCAAATGAGCAGTTAAAGTAGACTATATACAAATAATTAATTGCGATATCAAAGGGTTTTATTAAAAAGATGTTAAAGGAAGCACGCTCTGTTGGCGTTTCCGTATGCAAAAGTAATCGGAAAATTCCGAATAAAAAAGGAAGGAACGCTGGATTTAGCGTTTATTCCTTTTTTAAGTTCTTAGTTGTATGTAATTGCCGCAAACGCAGCAGATATTCTATCAACTCTTCTGTTTTCCTTTTACTTATCGAAGTGTTTAATGCTAAAGTCACAAGTACTACCTATCACTAAGAGTAATTTGTTTGGCGATAGGTAGTACGTGTCACTGAAAGACAACTGATGAAATTTGTATGCAGTAATACTTTCCTAGTCTAATAGTATCTTATACATGGGATAGCAAAAATAAGACTTGATATATATTCGCAAAAACTCATACGACCAAAGATGCCACTACAATCATGTTGTTTCTACTTTTTATTTGTTGTGCGTTAGGTAAGCTTAAATATGAAATGATTTTTTCCTACCCCTGCTATTGTTGTGCACACCGTTCTATTTTCTACATAATAAAGGGATGTCGTTGATGACTCCTTATTTCATCACAAGTATTCAACTTTATAACCTAGAAATTCTAAATGTTCCATTCTACTGAAGGTATTGTGACTCTTAGAGCGTTCTATTTGCTTCCAGTAAAGCTTATTGAATTGATCTAAATTTTTTCTGAATAATGTGCATGAATATATAAAAAACCCTAAGTGTTATTCAAAACTTTCCAATGCTATTTTTAAGTTAGAATAAATTTTGCTGCCAGATAAATCTATTCCTTCATTAATAGCCAATTGAGCCAATTTGGGACTAATTCCAGTTGATATAATGTCTATTCCCATTAAACGAAGCATTTGTCCAATTTGGTTAAGATATTTGACGTTTCCTTTGTCTAATTTATAAACACCTGAAAAATCAGCGATAACACAATTTACCCCTAAATCAGACATTTTAGGAAGTAGATTTTCCATCATATATTGTATCCGGTATGAGTCGATGTTTCCTACCAATGGCAGGACAATTATGCCGTCCTTAACAGGAACAATTGGGGTAGATACTTCTGCTAATTCAATCTGCGCCATCTTTTGATACTCGTTCACAAGAAATTCATAATTAGAAACAGTTTCATTAAGGCTTATATCTAACATATGATTTACTTGCTTTATAAGCTTACTTAGTTCTTTCAAGCTAAGATTATATTCCAATCCCAATTCAGTTAATATATCAGTAATAACATCCCTCGTTGGCAAATACCTAACTACAAGAGTAGAAAGATTCCCATCAAGTGAAACCATAGCTGCATTCTTTTTACTCCAAACTAATAGTAATTCAGGTGTTTTTTCTTCTTCACTAATTATGTATTCACCTATAAAACTTACAAACTCAATATACATTGTAACAGCTTGATCTTGTTCCCATTTAGGAATATCCTGATTCAGAGAATTAAGAACACCGTTAACAATTTCAATAGCCAATGATTCATTATTACTGAGAAGATGATTAGAAATGTTGTTAAGTGAGTTCATAATTCTTTCTCCCTTTTTGTTTGCCTTCTTATCAATGATAAAAATATGAACTATTTATGTCAAGGTGAAGGTACTGATTAACACCAAAACTTCATAATACCCCCCGTTGTACTTTTACGGGGCAGCATTCCTGTTTGAAGGATGTTCGGGGTCTTGAAAGAAAAAAATCAAGACTCTGTTTATGAAATACGTGAAAAAATATTTATTCTACATCATGAAGTAGTGCAAGCCGTTGATACATCAATGTTTATAGAGGGAGTTTAGTTGAAGAGTGATAGTAGAAGGTTTTAAGTAAATTAATGGAGAATACTACTAATATGAGAGTTTAGAAAGGGGAATTTAATAAGTGGTTGAAATTAAAGACTCATGGTTTACAGTAAATCAAATAGACAATACAACTTTCGCTATTAGTGAGTATGGACATTGGGAAAAAGTTCACTCTTATTTATTAATTGGCGAGGAGAAAGCTGCATTAATTGATACAGGTCTTGGGATCGATAACATAAAAAGGATTACAGACCAGCTGACAAACTTACCGATTATTGTTCTAACAACACACGTCCATTGGGACCATATTGGAAGTCACGGTGAATTTAAGAATATTTACGTACATAAAGATGAAGAAGACTGGCTAGTCAATGGTATTAAGAAACTTTCTATCGAACAAATCAGAAAAGATGTAAGTCGTGATATTACAATACCCACGCCAGAAACGTTTAATCCAGACACCTATAAACCCTTTCAGGGTATGCCTACAGGATTGTTAAATGATGGTGATGAAATAGAGATAGGCAATAGAAAGTTAACTATCTACCATACTCCAGGACATTCTCCGGGTCATATTTCAATTTTAGATAATAGTAAAGGTTATTTATTTACAGGTGATTTGCTTTATGATGGGACTCCCGTGTATGCTTTTTTCCCAACTACCAATCCTGTGGATTTAGTGCAATCGTTAAAGGAAATATCCAACATTCCCAATGTAACGAAGATTTATGGCGGACATAATACAATAGGTCTTGATGCAAGCGTTTTACAAGAAGTGGAAAATGCAGTTGAAGAGCTTAAAGAAAAAGATCGGGTAAGATTCGGAACTGGAATTCATAAATTCAAAGGATTTAGTGTGCAATTTTAATTATTCTTATTGAACTAACGGGGCAGGTTAGTTCAAGAAGCAGGTATATTTGAAAGGTCGTCGAAGCGGTTAATATTATGTGGAGTTATTTAAGTAACAGAGAGGTGGTTTAATCGGAGTAGGAATTCATTTTTGTATCGAAAAGATTATATATAATACTTTAATTAAGAGGTGAATTTAATGCTTTTTCATTATCATTTTTGGACTCCTAATGTTGAAGAAACAGAAAAATTTTATGAGGATAATGGCTTTCGTATATTTCAACGAGTAGGAAAATACGATGGGGATTTTCAAACGTTTAGTCCACCATTAACGTGGAATGACTTTCGAGAGAAAAATATTCTTTTTCGAATTGTAGAAGTAAGAAAAGGGAATATAAATATTACTTTCGGTTACGGTAAGAAAATTAAGTTTGACCATATTGGTTTTTTGGTATCAGAAAAAGAACAAAATAAGATATGTGAAAACGCAAAAAGAATGAATTGGGAAGTTAATAGAGGAGAAAGAAGAACCTTTATTACTACACCTTATAAATTTAGGATAGAACTCCAAACCAACACAGACGTTGTAGACTCTATGACTGAGAACATAAAAATAAAAGAATTTAAGTTGGAAATTAATAAGAAAGGATTAGATAATGACCTTTCCATTTTGTTTAGTAAAACGGTTAATAATATAATTTCAGAAGTTGGTGATGAAGTTACAATTAAAGAAGCTGTATTTAATGGATTCTTATCATCGAACATTGTTGACCCCAATGGAGTTAGAATTATTAACAGTAATTAGATATTCTTATTCCACTAACGGGTGCTTTACTTGAAGATCGTTGAGCTGCTCAGACAGCTCTTTTCTTGTTCAACTAAAGTAGCAGATTACTTTGAGAAGAGGGAAATTTTATTGTGGAGTTAATTGTGAAAATAATCTTCGTGGGATTTCTAAGTATTGGAACCCTCATCGCTTTCATAAAAGATTATAAAAAGCTAACAGATGAACAAAAGAAACAGCCTATAAAGCTGATTTTTGAATCTTTTTCTTTGATTGGACTAATATTTTTTGTAATTGGTGTAGTGATTTTTGATAATTTACTGTTAGGTAATATAGCAATCATTTTAGTTATCGTCGGCTTTGTTTACGATAGTATTGGATACTGGAAGTCCGGTAGTATGATTAGAATGGTTAAGGCATTAGGGTTAACATTATTTATTCTAGTTTTTTATATTTATTTCAATCACTAACGGGTGCTTTAACGAAAGAAGAGTTTTAGGCAACATCTCGCTTATTTTGCTAAAGATAATGGTCAGTAGAAGAAGAAAAGTGTTAAAATAAAAAAACATTAACATGTATAAAAGGGTGGAGGAGTATGGGGAAAATATTTTCTGAGGACCAAGGTATAAAAATAGTTAGTCCCGCGGATTGTGAAAATGCACCCAGAAAAAAGTTTCTTAAGGATCTTATAAGGGCATTTGCCACAAATGAATTTCTTTTTTTATCTAAATATACTACTGAGGATATATATTGGGATATAGTAAATGAAATTTCGGTTCAAAGTCACGAAGAAGTAATTAAAGTATTAGAAAATAGAACTACTTCAAGAATATTTGAAATAGAAATATTAAATATCATTACACATGGTAAAACGGCATCAGTGAATGGTATATTTAAATTAGAAGACAATAATATTTACTCTTTTTGTAACGTGTACACTTTTGTAAGTGCAGGAAAAAACAAAGTAAAAGAAATAACTTCCTATGTAATCAAAATGGATTAGTAAATTCACACTAAAGGATGCTTTACTTGAAGATCGATGAGCTGTGTAGACAGCTTTTTTTCTTGTTCAACTAAAGGGACAGTTTAGTTGAAGAGTGTTGTTTAACTTGTGTTCAATTAATCGGGCCAGATTGTTGAACAACACCTAGATTTAATTATTTATGTTCATCTTGAGTGTTAAATAAAAAACAAAGCAAAAAGAGATGACCACCAAAAATGGTAGTCACCTCTTTATTGTTTAAAAAATCTCTTTTTATTTCGATAATCCTAAAATTAACTCTTTATAGATATCAAAGAATGCAAAGTAGTAGTCTTTGTAGACATATTCATCCGTTTTGTGTGCCATTTTTGTTTCGCCTGGACCAAACATCATGAATGGGAAGTTTTCATCTTTCCCTCGTAATAAGTTTGATGCATCCGTCACCCCTGGCGAACCTTTAACAGAAATTTCTAAGCCTAAATGTTTTTTACCGAGTTCTTTAGCAAGATCAACCATTTCAGAGTGTCCTGAAGTGAAAACACTTGGTAATGACATCGTCACTTCAACATCAATATCAGAGCCTTCTTTATTGTATTTGTTAGCTGTTGCGTTGAATAAGTCAATCACTTCATCGTTATCAAATTCTGGAATAGTACGCACGTTTATTTCAGCTACTGCTTTTTCTGGAACTGAGTTTACTTGGTTCCCAGCATTAAAAATAGTTGTACTCATAACCAATTTATCTAGAACTTCATTTTTACGATCATCACCATTCAACTTTTTGTCTACTTCTAATAGATATTCCATCAATGGATTAATCGCGTTATAACCTTGGTCAGGCATAGAACTGTGCGCTGCTTCACCAATAGACGTTACTCGCAAGTTAAGTGATCCTTTGTGAGAGTAAATAATCGTGTCATGAGAAGGTTCAGCTACCCATAGGTAATCTACATCATCCATATAGCCTTCCTCGTATAATTTCTTAGAACCTGCGCCACCGACTTCTTCACCAGTCGTTGCCATAAAACGGACAGTACCATTTTTTTGTTCATTATTTTCTTTGAGTTCAATCATCACTAAAGCTAGGTTTACTAAACCTGCTTTCATGTCATTTGTTCCACGTCCGTATAATTTTCCGTCTCTTTCTGTCAATGTGAACGGATCTGAAGTCCACTCGCTTTCATCACCAGGAGAAACGACATCCATATGACCAGAAACACCAATGACTGGACTCCCGCTTCCAATTTCAGCCACTAAGTTAACTCGAGTGTCTGTAACTGGAACAATTTTAGATACAATGCCGTATTCAGCAAATAAGTCTTTCAAGTAATTTGCCACTTCGATTTCGTTTTCATTAATAGATTTAATCGCTATAATTTCAGATAAAATCTTTATTTTTTCTTCTTCTGTAAAATGTTTCATACTAAATCCCTCCAAAGTTTTGTCTGTCTATCCTCAATGAGAATACAACTGTATTTTACCCAAAAGACATTCAAGGATTCAAAGGGGGCTTGAATTGAATAAACTTTACTTTTCTTCTTCAACTAACGGGTAGCTTTAGTCGAACAACAGGAGCTTCTTAGGGAACTCTTTTTTTTATTGAACTAACGGGGAAGTTTAGTGGAATAAGGAATGCTGAAGCCGCATGTTAGTCTTTATAGTCAGGATGTCTGTCACTTTATTAGAGGGAAGCATATAAAAAACCACCCAAATTTATAAAAGGTGGCTTAGCTAATAATATTTTTCTACCAAGCAATTGACAGTTTATTGTATCCCATAGTCCTCAGCGAAAATCATTTTTGTGTCAATAAGTACATCTTCCACATTTTCATCTAGGTTGAATACCCGTGCACCGCGCAGCCTGTCGTTTTCCTCGCCGCCAAGGCCATAGGATCCAAACCCAACACTTCCTGCGTAGCCCAATTTGATTCCATAATAGTCACCAACAAATGTATTGATATGGTCATGACCAGAGAAGACACCTTTCACGTCGCCTCTTTCCAGCATAGCTGCAAACATACCGCTGTTAAAAGGACCTGTGCATACACATTCATTCTTTTCACCTACGATATTATGTTTCTCTACTGCTTTCTGATGACTTTCTTCTGTTCTGTCGGATGGACTTGCATACCACATATTTTCGAATTCAGGTAGAGGAATATGCATGAATGCCAGTGATGGAACTTTATGTCCGGTTGTTTGCTCCAGTTTTTCTGACGTTTCATAATACCACTCGACTTGATCGTGGCGGAGCCAATCCCATGTTTGGTATCCTTCAAAATTCTGTCCTGCAATTTCATCTGGGGCATATCTGCCACTATCAAATAGCCAAATGTTAAAGGCAGGATCTGTATTCTTGGAGTTATTGATAACTAGATTTGTGTTACCAGTTCCAGTAATATCCTTAGGTCCCGGCTTGTTTACATTGTGTTCATAAGACATATAAATTTCGAGCATATCCGCTTCGTTCATTCCGGTCTTCGGTGTATGGTCTTCATCATGATTACCGAAAGTAACTGCCCATTGGATGCCTCTATCTTCCATTGGTTGTGCAATGGTATCCAAGGCTTGCTTCACCTCTTCGGCTGTATCAATCTCAGCAGTAAGCATGTCACCATTTAAAATGGCTAAATCTGGGTTCTGCTCATCAAGCACCGTGTTCATCAATTCTATCGTGCGGGGGTCGATATCCTCGTCATCCTGGATATCGTTAAACTGCACAATCTTATACTTACCATCAGAGTTGAATTGCAGCTTTTCATTCTCATTGGCCTTCCCTTGAACGGAGGAATTGGTGAAGCTAGTTGTAATTGAAATTACAGCAAATGCAATGATGATCATTCCGGTTAATGATTTTAATTTCATAAAAAACACTCCTTTCTTAAGTACGTAGTTAAATTATAAGTTACAGGTATTAAACGTATATTAATTTAATATATTATTTATGTAAAAAAAGATAGAGTTATAGACCTAAGGCGAAAGGGGGGAGGTCTGTATAATTCTAATATATTAATTTACCTAAGGTGCATGTAGCATACAAACCCGTTCAGCGATCGAATTCCTTGTTCAACTAACGGGACAGGTTAGTTTAAGAAGAAGGATTTTTATCTCCTTATATAGAATATTTTAATTTGTTAGGTTTTCTAAAGAAGATAAGGAGTTGGTTAGTGTGTTGGGATTTGTAAGTAGACATTTAGAAAGAGATTTATCATTGCCAAAACATCGTGACAATCTCTTGGAAAATGCATTAAAAGATTTAACATCAGATTCTAATGTTTTAGCTATTTACCAAGGGGGTTCATTAGCTAGAGGGAACTTTGACAATTACTCCGATATTGATTTACATACTATTGTTACTCCTGATAAGAAAGGTGATTATATTAAAAACAAACGCAATAGAGCAAGAAAATGGGGAGAGGTATTATTTTACGAAGACTTTAATCCTTCTTCACCTGTTGTAGTTACCCATTATGATTCCTTTATAAAAGTAGATAGCTGGTATCATTCACCTGAAGAAGTTGTACCTTCAATCTGGTTAAAAGGAAATAAAGTTCTTTACGACCCAAATAACATTATTAGCAAGGTCATAAAGGAATCATCATATGAGGTTTATAAACCGTCATCGGACGAAGTTGTTTTTTGGAGAGGAAAACTTCTTGCTTTTATACACGAAACTTACCGAGCAGTTATGCGGGAAGAAATATATTATGCTATATCTAATTTAGATAGAGTCCGATGGCTAGTTGTTTCTGGTTGGTATATGGAGATGGAACAACATTTAGATAGCCCATACGGTGTTTGGTCAAAAATTGAAGGGAAAAGAAGTAAATTAAATCATTGGCAGTTATCTCTTTTGGAAAATTGGGATTGTGGTCGTAATACTAATCAAATCATGAAAACGATGGTCAGTATGGTTCCAGAAATTCTTAGACTGAATAAATATCTGAGTAAGCAAGTTAATATCGAAGAAAATGAAGACCATATCAAAAAAATCATAGAATTGGCATACTAATATAATACATTCTAAAAGAAAGGCGTTCTATAATGTGGTACGCCTTTTTTGTTGAATTTATTGAACTAACGGGGCAGTTTAGTTGAAGATGAGTATCAGAACTTTTTTGTGGCATTTGACAAAAAACGACTAACAAAAAACCTCTTAAAAGTAAGAGGTTTAAACAATTGCATTTTCATTTATTAAAAGTTGTAGGGCTTCTGCTGATTCTTCAAGATTGTCAGATAACCTGACCGTATTATTTTTAAGATTGGTTATCTCTATAATCCTTGTATGTTTTAAGCATCGTACTGTCATTATTGGTTGTTTATTAGAACTAAATGTATGTGTAATCTCAACATCGTTGTACTGACAAAGAGTTTTAAACATTTTTATTAGACTTTCTTTTGACATTTTAGTGTCTCCTCCCTAATAGTGGAAGAAGACTAAGGAAAGTCTAAAGGTTTCCAAAAATTGTACTCTATTCCATTAAGTGTAACATATATATGGTAGCCCATATATGAATTATCTGAACATTAAGGATGAAGTGAGTGATAATAACGAAGACTCTTATTAAACTAACGAGGTGCTTGTGCGGCCGAGCCTAGGTTGTATCATATAGCGGGTGGGATTCCCGTCGAGAAAGAACTAGCCATTCACTCGTGGCGAGTCTTGGAGGGCTAATGGTAACATTAGCCTTTAAGCGTAGACAGTTAGATGGCGGGCCGAAAGCCAACTAGTTGAAGGGATTGAGCTCCATAATGTTAGTAAATCGAGAGGGCTGATGCCTTAAGCACAGCAGAAAGCTACATTTTATCCATCGTTAAAGGCAAGAAGGATAAAACCTCTCTGGAGTCAGAGACCTTGGCACGTCACACATTGATATGATACGGCAACTCGGGAGACCCTACCGGTCTTTTCTTAATATAGAAGAGTATGGTGTACAAGCGATAATAAGCAAGGAAACCAAATGCCGTTGTAGGGAGTCGGATAGCAGCGTAGTACCAATGAAGTTGGGTAATGCCGATGGAGGAAAGGCTGTTACCAAGTTATCACCCTTACTAGGGACACATTTACTACACACAGAGGTAGGTATACTAAATGGAAACAAAACTAGTAAGGATAGCAGAATTAGCAAAATCTGAGCGAAAGAGATTAGCTATATTTTGTGAATGGTGACTAGGAAGAGCCGTGTGCGTAAATAGCGCAAGCGCGGTTCTGTGAGGGGGGAGGAACACAATCTACCGCAAGGTAGAGAGGTTCCCTTCTACTCGACTACTTCAATAAGGATTAATGTATTTTTCTTCTTAAAGTAACGGGGTTAGTTGAAGAGTGTTGTTTAACTTGTGTTCAACAATCGGGCCATTTTCTAAGACGAAAAATGTAACATTGCTTCAAAAATACTCGTCTGAGTTTTAAAGGAGGAATACGGCAATGAGAAATAAGATTATTTTATTCTGTTTCACCGTAGTTGCTAGTCTACTGTTTGCCTGCGGTTCTGAGAATCTGGAGAAAGACGTTAAAGCAACTTTCGTGGGAACGATTCAAGGAATTACTGGAGATAGTGCAATAATTGATGCAGCCGAAGAAGACGGAAAAACGCTTGGACAAATAAGCATTGATCTCGCAGTAAACCCGAATGAAACATTTCAAATAGGCGATAAGGTAAGGATAGGTTATGACGGAATGATTATGGAGTCAGCTCCAGCCCAAGTAAATACCCTCACAGTAGAAAAAGTAGAATGAAATCAAAAAACAACAAACGGGTGCTTGGTACTATTAGTAATAGTACTTCTGTTAGTTTTACATGTAGAGTAAGATAAAATTTCCATATAAGGAGGTTAAAAGATGACTCTTAGATGGAAAAGAGAGAATATTATATTCGATAGCTTATACGAAGCAGATATATGGGCTGATTCAATAGGAAATGAAATTTATGCAAGACTATATGACGGTTATAACACACCAGATTATAAAATAGCTTATTCTTTAGCTTTGAGACTTGCTGAGATGAAGGAATTCAGAGTTGTTACAGAAATCGCAATGGATAATAGAGATAACGTTTGGGTAAAACCTTCTTAGAACTGAAATACATTTAAAATCTCAAAACGGATGCTTTAGTTGAACAATCGGCTGCCTTTACAGGGCAGTTTTTTCTTATTGAGTAATGGAGTTAACTACTGCCGTGAACTGTAATTATGTCTACTAGTGCTTATATTGAGTGAATAAAAATGTGAATTGCCTTTTGTGGAGTTACGTCTGGTGTGTATGAACTATCATTGGTACTAAGTTGTAACTTTTAACTAAAATAATGGCAGTAGTTAATAAAGATGAAACAAATCCGAGTGTCTTGAATGAGATAGTTTCCGTTTATATTTTAAGAAGATTAGGCAGCCCATTCCTTTTTGATTTAATAAGCAATCATTTGACTGGTTTTGACACGATGAATATAAATGATGGACTCAAGACTGGAACTATCAAGAGTCAGACATTAAACAAGATAATTGGAGTAATAGAAGGCAAGCTAATTGATTTGAAAAGGTTTAATACTGAAGTCAAAGAGTATCACAGGAAAGAAGAAGAGTATAAGACAAACGGAAAAATTGTTAGTGTGGACGAATATCGAGCTATACAGTCAGTCAGACATCCAAAGAGGAAGAAGAGAAAGGATGCGGAACCTAAGAAACATACATCTCTACGAATGACAACGACTGGAAGTGTATGGGAGATTGTCCCTGATAGCGAAAGATAACGATAATTACAAAAAGGGAGATTGACAACGAAAAACTATGAGCTGACACCAGAACAGAAAATTCGTGAATATTAATTGTGAATTACAGAAATGGAAGCTTTATGGCAACGAGAAGAGGGTAAATAAACAATGAGGACAAGGATGCTTTATCTTGAATGCGCTATCCGGTATTACAAATTTCTAATCTGGATCAAAAACAAATGGGGCTGAGATGATGAGTGAAAAGAATGATTGCATTGTAGTTTTGACTGAAAAGGAATTAGAAGGCATTGTATATCGAGCATCATATGTAGCTGCTATTAAAGCTACGTCATCATTGTTTAACGGCTTAGCAAAACGCTTTATGTATGGATTTGAAGAAGACTTAGGAAGCATCCTATATGAGATTGAACAATTAAACAGAAACTAACAAATGAAAGTAGCAAAAATGGAAATCGAATTGGAAGAAGTATATGAGCGATTTAAGGCTGATAGCGGAAAACGTTTTGGGGATCGATGGCTGATGAGTGGCATGATTGTGGCTGTCGTTGCTGTATATAGAGCTATTGGTGTGATGATGTGATAAAAGCCACTGACACAGGATGCGGTTGTTGTTCCGTGTGGAAGATGGGATGGGAGTATGAAATAGTAGACACAAACGACGAAGGAGATAACAAAAAAAGACCACTGATTAAAAAAAACAGCAGTCTTTATCACAGTCACCTTGTGATATAGCAACAGTATTAGCGAATGATCCGGTCAATAAACATCCAAGATTAACGCAAAGTAGCTAAGCGCTTGTTACTACTTATTGTAGTTTCAGAAACAGTCCAATGTTTGGAAGGAATTACATTTTGATTCAGTTGTTGCTTTAACAAATCTGCTGTGCAGAAATCAGCAAAGGTTTTGTTCGACTCGGTGCTGGAGTCCTTTAAGATCTCTGTTTCACCATCATTGTTTCGTATGATTACAAACATCAGTCACCTCCAATTTATGGCATGAACAATGACTTGTTCTAAAGGAATTGTCTCATCAATAATTAAATTAGTATACATTATAGGCGATTTGTTACCAGTTTGTTACCGGATTGTAATTAAACATCCTTTTATTTGCTGGAAAATATTACTCTTAAAAGAGATTGCAAAATAACTGATACTCAGTTCAAACATGCGGAGTAGTAAAAACTATAAAACTAAAAGGGGATTATTAATAATGACAGTAAACATAAAAAAGGTAGAAATGAAAGAGATATTGGATGCGGTTGTTACGAGAATTGATAATCTGGAAAATTTAATGGTGGGAAATGGATTAATGACAATGAATGATTTTAATCGAGATATATTGAAGCCTATGATTGTCGGATTTGAAGACATGGAGAAAAATCTAATCGGCATTGAGTGTGATACGGGAGACACTCTTAATGAAATGAAAGAAACGTATGGTGATAGTGGACTTGAAATGATGAAATTTGCGATGATGCTTAACAAATTAAAAGGAAATGATTGAATGATGAATGATGAATGATGAATGATGCAGATAGGAAGGCATTGATTATGAATGCATCTGCAGCTGTGAATGAGGATTGGAATGTATTTAAGATGATTAAATCAGATAATGAAAAGGGGAATGATGATATCTCTGATGAAAATGAGAAGATTGTTATCATGACTGAAAAAGAGATTGACAACTCTAAAGTCATGTCTGATTTGAATCCAGATATCAGTGTAACTGCTGTTGATGTATATGAAGTATCTAAAGCGAAATTTGCTGAAGGCAAATGGTATATTCAAGTTGGCGACTTAAAAATTCAAATTAAATAATTCTTAGGATAGAGTAGGTGGCTTATGCTGCTTGCTCTATCTTTTTTCATCGAATACCCACATAAATGCAACCTTTTACTCCTCTGTATTAGCGGAGATGATCTTTCACTAAAGGGGCAGTTTAGTTCAATAAGAGATATAATTAGCATAGCTGTACTCATAGACAATTGATAAAGGAGAAATCCCATCTTATGTTTGGTTTCTTAAATAGAGCAAAATTAAAAAAGGAAGATTTAAAAGGCATTGCAAAATTAATGTATCAGGATGTTTCGGATGATTCCTGGGATAAAGAGAACCTTACTAAAAGAAATTTAGACTTCACTATTGAGAGCGTTCGTTATATTGATATGTATACAAAAAGATTAATGAATACGGAGTTTGGTAATGAACACTTAAATAAGCACTTTGACAATTTAGCGATTCGTATAGGTGCATATATTGGTGAGGTTATCAAAAATAATATTAGGCAAGACCTTTACTGGTATGAGTCTGATTCTGTATACAATTATTCTCCCAATTTTGATGAAGCGTATAGTAATACCAAAACACAGTGTGTTCTTTATTCTAAAAAGAGCGATATAGTGATATTGCCTTTGAATGTGGTATCACGATTTTTGAAAGGGAACTCCGAATACAGTAAATTTCTTACTTACGTAGAAGAAACAATTGAGCAAAATACTTAAAAGTATCGCTTTATTTTTTCGTTGAAATAATTTAAAATTGTTACTCCAGTAACGGGTGCATTACATCAATTAGGGGTTAAGCACCCTTTTCTTATTCAACTAAAGAGGCAGTTTAGTTGAACACGACAGCATTAAATTATGTGGTATTATTAGGTAATTACAAAAAGCTAAAGTAGGGGAATTTATTTGGAATTTATATCGGAAAAATTATTGTTTATATTTTTGTAATTCACTCAATAGAAACCCTCGCTTATGCTGTTAGGTTATCGGGTGCAAGGGTGAGATTGATAGCTTCTGCTCTATCCCTATTTAATTTAATGGTTATCATTTCAAGACTAGCTAATATGATGCAGCAGCCTTTTACTGGAAGCCTAATTGATACGGCACCTACTGAAAATGCTTTAGAATTTGTAGAAAGCCAATATAGAATTCTTATAAGCGCTTCAACATTTGGGACATTAGTTGGTATCCTTTTACTACCCACTTTTATTGCATTATTTTCAAGAGCTATAATCCATTTATCAGAAGAAAGAGGTTCAATTCCTAGTTTAGTTAAAAAGGGAATATCCATTGAATATATAAGGCGTGGAATAAAGCATTTTAGTTTACCTAAGCTAAGTTATTTGAAAGATATTAGGATAAAAGAAATTCCTCTTAAATTATTTTTTGTAAATATGATAATCACTGCAATATATACAATCGGGGTACTATCTGCCTTGTACGCATCATTATTGGAACCGGATAGAGCTTCAACAGCCATTATGGCATCTGGACTTATAAATGGTGTTGCCACTATTCTTCTTGTAATATTTATTGACCCAAAAATTTCTGTTCTTGCTGACGATGTAGTTAATCAAAGGGGAAGCTACCTTACACTAAAGAGCATTTCTTTAATGATGATTGCTTCAAGACTATTTGGAACTTTACTTGCACAGGTATTATTTATACCTGGTGCTAAATATGTAGCATGGTTTACAAAATTTATGATTTAATAATTATCGAGGTTGTTCAACTAACGGGTGCTTCGTATTATAAGGTTAACCAGTTTTTACTGGTTGACCTTATT
>NZ_JBYHFP010000028.1:0-27891 GCF_057669885.1 Sporosarcina sp. Y1011
CCTTTCACGGCGGTATCACGGGTTCGAATCCCGTAGGGGTCATAATAAAAGCAGTAATACAAGTTTTTTATTAAACTTGCATTACTGCTTTTTTATTGTTTAGAAAGATAATTTTAATGATTGGAATTCATGTCTGGACTCGCCGTTTACTGCTTGTGGGGACAAGTCTTTTCCTACTACTATGAATCTGTAGATTCTCTAAATTATCTAGTGTATTGTAAACCTGAATATACTTTTTCGACTTGGTTTTGTACTCAACAAATGCTAGATACAATGGAATCTACTTCCATTGTATCTAGCACCGTAAATTAAAAACCTATTCCAATTGACTCAATTAACAAATTAATTCATTTTCTTTTGCCGTCAACATAACCATCGCTTTCATGATATGGAATGTCACCAAGTGGGGATTCAATTCCTTCGTTATCCAGTTCATCTTCGTATTTGTCAGAAGCATCGGATCGTACAAAACCCCTTGATTGACCATTTATATCGGTGCCAGTGAATTCTTCAATTTCTTCAGCTGCACCGTCTGAAATCTCGGTGTCGTATAGCGTATTGTAGCTGGCGTGATCCCCACTAAAATCTGAAGGGGTTTCAGATGTTCCGGATTTTGCAATTTCCTGAAAGCTATCTTCACCGTCCCGAGTTGTTCCCAACTTTCTATCGGCGAATGAGTTAGGGTTGGCCATGGTAAGAGTATCTTCTTCTACAGGTCTGTCTCGAGGTACTTCTTGCTCTGTCGCATGTTCAATGCAAAGAGTGGTATAAGGAACTGCCTCAAGCCGCTCAAATGGTATATCCGTTTGACATACTTCGCATTTTCCATAAGAACCATCCTCCATTGCTTGTAAGGCGTTTTCTACTTTATTAAGCTCAGAGCCTGCATGCACGTTCAGTGCTACGTCTTTCTCTCTCTCAAACAGTTCAGTACCCATGTCAGCAGGATGATTGTCATACATAGAAAGTTCTCCGACTTCTTCTAACGGACTATCTTTAATATCCGTTTCTTTTTCTGTTTTGGTTAAATGATCCATCATTTCATGTAACTCTTTTTTTAATGTCTCTGTTTGTTTCGCATCTAACATGTTTTGCCACGTCCTTTTCAGTAATAGTATCAGTATGCTCATTAATAACTTGCTTAATGAGCATGGAATGGATTGTTGTCTATTCTTTTTACTTTCCTTCTTGAAGTCCTTTATAAACATTCGAACAAAAAAAGTCCGAGCCATCAGAGTGATGGTTCAGACTTTTTTTTGATTAAATATTAAAAAAGAAGATGTCCAATGAGGATTCCAATGCCTAATAGTAATCCAAACAGCGTGTTTGTGATTGCAGTGTTTTTCATGGCAGGGTTCACATGTATGGGTAGGTGGTTATTTCGGAATACGACGATTGCAGATGCCGGTTTTTTTAGACTTAAGAATATGATTAACGCCCATGGAGTGAGATGTCCAAAGAGAATCAGTGCCACAACCCAACCATAAGATACGATAAAAAATAGCATTAGGATGGTAATTGCATTAGAACGGCCAACTAGAATCGCAAGCGTCTTCCGTCCGCCTTCCTTATCTCCTTCCAAATCACGTATATTGTTTGCCATCATAATACCCGCGACAAGCAACATACTTGGTATGGATAGAAGTACTGCTTCTGTGGTGATCGTTCCTGTCTGAATATAGAATGCAATGAGGATAAGTAGCATTCCCATGACAACTCCGGAAAAGAGTTCCCCAAAAGGCGTGTATGCGATTGGATATGGACCGCCTGTATAAAAATAACCAATTATCATGGATATGCCACCGACCACTGCAAGCATCCACGACGTTTCCATGCATATGTATACTCCTATTAGAATGGAGATTCCGTAAAGCATAAAGGCAAGGTTCAACACCGTTTTCGGTTTGACGCCATTCCGGACAATTGTACCTCCGATACCTATGGATTGTTCTGTATCGAGACCTCTTTTGAAATCATAGTATTCATTGAACATATTTGTCGCCATTTGAATGAATATACTTGCAATAAGCATAGCGAAAAATAGAGGAAAATGAATGTCCCCATATGTCAACGCAATCATTGTACCGAGGAAAACAGGTGCAAAAGCTGCAGTGAGTGTATGAGGTCGGGTTAGCTGCCACCAAATTCGCCAACCTGAATCCGCTTCTATTTTCTGTTGCATTATGATTCTCTCCCTACATTTGTGATTAAGCCAAGAACACCCATGATTTCAGTCGTAGGAGGTTCATAATGACCTCATCCATTGTACTCCATAATTGGTGGAGTGAACAGAGAGACTGCATATTATGTGCCGAAACGCTACAGATTCGGTATAATAGAATAAAGGAATAAGCTCAAAATTTGACGTATGAATGTGCGGAGGGAAAATAATGAATCGGAAGTTGACCACTACCCGCGAATCTAAATTAAAAGTTAGTCAGCATGAATTGCGCTTTTTCACAGAAACTGTTGATGCGGATCGAATATCACCACTTGCATTTTTTGAGGCAGGGGATTCATGTTATAAAGATGAACGGTTTTATTGGCAAAATGCAGATAAAACATTAACACTTGTTGGAATTGGACATGCTACTGTATTGACCAGTGAAGAAACGGAGAATCGTTTTGAGGTTATTTCAGAAAGCTGGAAAAACTTGTGTGCGGCGCTTATAAAGGAAGAAAATGATCGGGAGCCTGTTCTTTTCGGAGGTTTCTCATTTGATCCTAAAAGTAATAAGGGAACAGAGTGGGATGCATTTCCATCTGCTCATTTTGTTGTGCCTGCTTTCCAACTATCAATTACAAATGGCAAGACTGCCATCTCCATAAACCTAGTTACGAAAAGCAATGATGCTGCGGAGCAGTTTGAAAAGTTGCGCGAGGAAAGAGATCGTCTTATCCATATTGCACAAGTGGAAGAATTCGCTCTTCATACCAAGCCAGAAGTTGTATCTATTGAGGAGCTAGCGAAAAATCATTATATGGAAACGTTAGTTGATATTACAGAACGAATTAATAATGGTGAAGCGGAGAAGGTTGTAATTGCAAGAGCGATAAAATTAAACTTTAAAGATAAAGTACCTGCTGTCACGGCACTTCACCATATTACGAACGAGCAACAAGAAAGTTACCACTTCGGTTTGCAAAAAGAAGGTCAACTATTTTTCGGTGCTACTCCAGAGCGGCTTATAGAAATATCAAACGGACGGGCGTACTCTGCATGTGTAGCAGGGTCTATCAAACGCGGTAAATCAGCGGCTGAAGACCGGAAATTTGGTGATCAACTTCTTGAAGATCGTAAAAATAGAGAAGAGCATCAATACGTTGTAAATATGATTTCACAAGTATTTGAAACTTATTGTACAGATGTCAAAGTTTCAAAAGTACCGAAATTAATGAAAGTTCGTGATATACAGCATCTGTTAACACCAGTTGAGGGGAAAGTTGAACGTGGGACTGATATTTTTAGCATGGTTCAGGCTCTCCATCCAACTCCGGCACTTGGCGGTGTTCCGACAGAAAAATCGATGGAACTGATTCGCACTGAGGAAAACATGGATCGAGGATATTATGCAGCACCAATCGGCTGGACGGATACAGCAGGAAATGGTGAATTTGCTGTGGCTATTCGCTCTGCACTACTCGATGGGGATAGTGCATATTTGTATGCGGGGGGCGGTATTGTAGCGGATTCTGAACCTGATAAGGAATACGACGAAACATGGGTGAAATTCAGACCGGTCATACGTGCACTTGGGGGTAAATTGAATGGATAATCGAATAGTTTTGACTGATTATGTTCGACGAATGACCAGTGCTTTGATGATGGCCGGTGTGAAAACTGTGGTCATTAGTCCGGGCTCTCGTTCGACACCACTCGCATATGCATTTGCCTCAACAGATGAGCTTGATGTGTATATGCAAGTAGACGAACGCTCAGCAGCCTATTTTGCACTTGGAATGGCAAAGGCCTCTTCTGATCCTGTCGTTCTCCTATGTACATCAGGTACAGCGGCGTCCAACTATCATCCTGCGATAACAGAAGCGTACTATGCGCGAATCCCACTAATTGTTATTACTGCGGATCGCCCACACGAACTAAGAGAAGTTGGAGCACCACAGGCAATCGATCAAATTCGAATGTACGGTAAGCATGTGAAACATAGTGTAGACTTCCCACTTGCAGAAAAAAATACAGACATTGATGACTTTATCGATAGACATATAAGTCGAGCATTATCGGTAGCAACTACAGCTCCACGCGGACCGGTCCATTTAAATGTTCCGTTCCGTGAACCGCTACTCATTGATTTTGATCGTGAGATACCCAAAATGACTTTCCAGAAAAGGATTCAAAGTGTAGATAGTCTGGATCTAGAAACGATTCAACAAATTACCTTGTTACTTGCTCGTTCAGAAAAGGGAATAATTATTGCTGGGGAAATGCCAGTAGGATTAAATAAAGAGCTTTTCTGGAGCTTTGCAAAAGCGCTGGAATGGCCGGTATTGTGCGATCCGATATCAAATCTTCGTACGGAAATACCAGAGCAATGCCGTTCACTATGTATTGATCATTATGATGCAATATTAAAGAGTGAGTTATTCAAAGGGAAATCTGTACCTGATACTGTGATTCGATTCGGTACACAACCGGTTTCGAAACCACTTTCACTATATTTGAAAGCAATGCGACCAGCGAACGTTATCACGGTTGATGAATCACCGGAATTCCGAGATTCACTTGGTATTGTTACCCATCATATCCAGGCTTCACCTGAAACGGTATTAAGAATATTGGTCGAAAAACAAAAGACATCTTTTTCGGAGTCGTGGACACTAGCGAATGATGCTGCATCTGCAATCACCGATGAATACACGGGAGTTGACGGAGATGAAGGAATTTTTGCAAAGTTGCTTTTTGAGCATCTTCCCTCCGGCAGCGACTTAATTACTGGTAGCAGTATGCCAATCCGTGATGTTGATACGTTTTTTAGGAAAACGACTAAAGATATAGAGATTTTTGCCAACCGTGGGACGAATGGAATTGATGGCGTTGTCTCGACAGCCTTTGGTGTCCAGACCAATAGAAAGAGACCGGCGTGGCTATTAATAGGCGATCTGTCGTTCTTACATGACGTCAATGGGCTTATTGTAACTCGTTTTCATGAGGTTGACTTGACTATTGTAATTATCAATAATGACGGTGGTGGTATATTCTCATACCTTCCACAAGCTGAAGCAGGCCGTCATTTTGAAGAATTATTTGGTACACCTACAGGGTTAACGTTTGGTCACATAGCAGCTATGTATGACGCTCAGTATGCAGCGATAACAACCCCAGAAGAGTTTGGGATAGAGTTAGCTAGAGTGAAAAACAAACCAGTGCGCATCATAGAAGTATTTACAAATCGACAGGCAAACGTCGTTGCACACCGTGACCTATGGAAACAAATTACCGATAGGATTGAGCAGGATGAGTAACAAGACGATTCGCATTCGGGGCATAGATATAAATGTAGAAATTTCGGGTGAAGAACAGTTACCCTCTGTCGTTCTACTACATGGATTCACAGGTAGCACTGCTTCATGGCGTGAAATAGTTGAATTATTCAAAGGTAAATACAGAACAATAGCTGTCGATTTGACTGGACACGGGAAATCGAGTATTCCAGATGATGTAAACAGATACACGATGGAACAGCAATTAGCCGATCTCGAGGAATTATTTACTGCGTTATCACTTGATCAATTCATATTGATTGGTTATTCCATGGGTGGGCGTATCTCTCTGGCTTATACAATTAATTATCCGGATCGGATTTCATCATTAATTCTAGAAAGCTCTTCTCCAGGTTTAAAGACAGAAAATGAAAGAAATGAAAGAAAAGCAGCGGATAAACGTTTGGCAGAAAGAATATTGAAAGATGGGTTACCTTCATTCGTCGACTTTTGGGAAAACGTTCAGTTATTTGCAACACAGAAAATTTTACCTAAAGAAAAACAGATAGAAATCAGAAATGAGCGGCTAGGTCAAAGGGGCAATGGACTAGCCAACAGCCTACTCGGCATTGGCACAGGCAGCCAACAGTCCTATTGGGAATGTCTTGAGACGATCAATCTGCCTGTTTTGCTAATAACGGGAGAACTCGACACTAAGTTCGTAAATATTTCCCGGGAAATGCATGGTAAATTTCACAATGTCCGCCATGAAACGATAAAACACGTTGGGCATGCAATTCATGTGGAAAAACCGGGTACATTTGCTACAATGGTAGAGCAGCATGTTTCAGAGTTGAAAAATCGAGGAGGGTCACTATGACACGTCAATGGGAAACGATACGTACATACGAAGACATCAAATACGAACAGTATGGCGGGATTGCAAAAGTAACAATCAACCGTCCGGAAGTGCGTAATGCATTCCGACCTAAAACGGTATCAGAGTTAATCGACGCATTTTCACGCGCACGGGACGACCAAAGCATTGGAGTCATCGTATTAACAGGGGAAGGCGAGAAAGCATTCTGTTCAGGCGGAGACCAATCAGTGCGTGGTCACGGCGGCTATGTCGGTGAAGATGAAATACCGCGTCTTAACGTTCTGGACTTACAGCGCCTAATCCGGGTTATTCCAAAACCGGTTGTGGCCATGGTTGCAGGATATGCAATCGGCGGCGGACACGTTCTGCATGTTGTCTGTGATTTGACGATTGCTGCAGAAAATGCAGTTTTCGGACAAACAGGACCTAAAGTCGGTTCATTCGACGCAGGTTACGGTTCAGGATACTTGGCACGAATCGTCGGTCATAAGAAAGCGCGTGAAATCTGGTTCTTATGCCGTCAATACAACGCACAGGAAGCACTCGACATGGGGTTAGTTAACACTGTGGTTCCTTATGAACAATTGGAAGACGAGACTGTCCAGTGGTGTGAAGAGATGCTTGGCATGAGCCCAACTGCACTTCGTTTCGTAAAAGCAGCAATGAACGCAGATACGGACGGACTTGCTGGACTTCAACAATTAGCTGGTGATGCAACACTTCTTTATTACACAACGGATGAGGCGAAAGAAGGCCGCGATGCGTTCAAAGAAAAACGTAAACCGGAATTCGGACAGTTTCCTCGATTCCCTTAATTAAACTGCATGAATACTTAAAGAGCTGCCTTTAATCGGGTGGCTTTTTCTGAATGGATGGTGATTGGATGATTCCAAATTGGTTAATACAGCGGGCATATTTAACGCCCGATAAAACAGCTTTTTCATTTAAGGATGAAAAGTGGACATTTATACAATTAAAAAATCGTGCAATGACTCTTGCGCAGAAAATGAAAGCCAATGGTTTAAATGAAGGGGATCGAATTGCACTACTTGGGGCTTCCAATGCTGAAATGGTATTTGTCATTCATGCCTGTATGCTATTGGGACTAGAAATTGTGATGTTGAATAGCCGGTTGACGAAAAAGGAGATTGAGTACCAATTCGACGACTCAAGTGCTACCACGCTAATTGTGGCGGATGATTTACATGGCATGGTTGCTGACATGACAGTACAGAAGTTATACTTTTCTGCAATTTACGCGAGCCCTGAATGGGCATTTATTATTCAGGATAGTTGGAAAACCGACAGAACCATTACAATTATGTATACATCAGGTACGACAGGATTTCCGAAAGGTGTCCGTCAAACCGCTGGGAATCATGTTTCGAGTGCACTTTCATCCGTCCTAAATCTGGGGCTTAACGAACGGGATGTGTGGCTATGTGCTATGCCACTTTTCCATATTAGTGGATTTTCGATTCTAGTCCGTTCTGTTCTTTATGGAATGGAAGTCGTATTGCAGGAGAAGTTCGATGCAGTTAAATCTGCCGGTGCAGTGGAGAATGGGTTAGTCACATATATGTCCGTCGTATCACTTATGCTTGATAAAGTCTTGCGTGAAATGGAAGAGAGGAATAAGGTTGCTCATCCTACATTCAAAGCAATGCTAGCCGGAGGTGGATCTCTTCCAATCGATTATTTGAATCGAGCAAAAGCGCTTGGAGTTCCAGTTCTTCAAACATATGGGTTAACGGAAACAAGTTCTCAAACAACAACTTTGGCGGCAAACGATGCCATCCGTAAGATGGGTTCTGCCGGCAAACCTTTGTTTTTAAATCAAATCAAAATCAAAAATACTGAAACACCATTAGAAAAAGGTGAAGTTCTAATACGTGGATCGCACGTCACACCAGGATACATCGGTCGTTTCGGAGGGGTAGATCCTTTGGAGGATGGATGGTTCCCTACAGGTGATATCGGCTACTTGGATGATGAAGGCTATTTATACATCGTTGACAGAAGATCCGATTTAATCATTTCAGGTGGCGAAAATGTCTATCCGGCTGAAATTGAAAATGTGTTAGTTGCGCATCCAAGTGTCCGTGAGGCAGGCGTTTGTGCTAAAGAACATTCAGAGTGGGGAAGTGTCCCCATTGCATTTGTTGTCGTTTCAGGAACAGTAACGGCTGAAGAGTTAACATTATTTTGCGAAGAGCGATTGGCTCGCTATAAAGTACCGAAGTCGTTCAATTTTGTCGAAAAGCTCCCGCGTAATGGGTCTAATAAGCTAATGCGTCGTAAATTGAAAGAGTTGGATGGATACTGAATAAGGAGTCGTCTCAAGTAGGCAAAGCCTGCACCCTCACTCGGAGTACCGTTTCTAGCAGGTTATTGACAAGTCTAAGTTTTAAACTTTCTATATAGGTTGAACTTATGATTCTTTCTACTTTCCAGTTGATTGGAGTGTAGAGCGGCGACTCCAGCGGGAAAAGCGGTTAGGAAGAGAAAGTACACTCTTCCTTGGCTAAAAGCCCCGCAGGAACGTAGTGACGAGGAGATTGAAGCCGTGCCCGCGGAAAGCGTCCGCTCGGAACGGAAATCAACGGTTAGTAGGATTCTTTATTTCAACATATTTAGCAACAAAATAGGCTATCAAGCAACCCGGATATAATCTGGATTACATGATAGCCTTTTCGCATTTACTTCGTATTTAACGCTTTCTTAAGCGTCTCAATATTTTTATTCATCAAAGTGAAATAGGTTTCATTGTTTTTTATATCATCGACGGTTAATACGCCTAGATTATGAAGCATGAGTGACTCTGCTCCAATTTCATTCCTTACGACATCAGTCAATTTTGAAGAAACATTCTGCTCGAATAATACATACTGAACATTCTGCTCCTTCGCTGCTTTAACAATTTTAGTTAATTGTTTTTGTGAAGGTTCGCTTTGCGAATTCAATCCCGCAATTGCTATTTGTTCAAGGCCATATGAATTTGCAATATAACCAAAAGAAGCATGAGAAACAAAGAATGTCTTCGAAGGCGCATTCAGAGCCATTTCTTTAAATTTATCATCGAGTTCATCAAGTTCTAGTTTCAATTGTTCATAGTTCTCTTCAAATTCAATTTCCATTTCAGGCTTTGATACAATTAATGCGTCTTTAATAGAAGATGCAAGTTCAATACTTAGTTTTGGCGAAATCCATACGTGCGGATCAATGCTGCCATGATTATGCTCTTCGTGTTCATCCTGTTCTGCATCATGGCCATGTGCTTCCTCTAGCGACTCTTCGGTTATAGCTTCTGCTGTTGCAATCATTTTGACATTTTCATTTTTTAATGTTTTTTCAGCATTTTCGACAAATCCTTCAAGGCCCATTCCGATATAGAAAAACAAATCCGCTTCCGCAAGTGACATCATATCTTTTTGTGTCGGTTCAAAAGTGTGCTCGTCCGTTCCAGCGGGATAGACGGACTTAACTTCAACATGATCAGCACCAATACGTTCAGTAAAGTATTGTAGTGGATAAACTGTAGTATAAATTGTGAGTTTTTCAGATTCACTATTCTCTGTGTTCTTCACCTTATTACCACATCCAGAAAGTACTATAATTATGAGTAAAGAAAAGATGATTAGCAGTTTCCGTTTCATGCAAAAACCTCCATTTATTTAATAGTAATCATTCCGATTTAGAGAACTGACTTTTTTATCATACAAGAGCTTTTCTATTTTGGCAACTAAATAAGTGGTTTTATTATCATCAAAAAAAGACAGTTCGGCAGTTTTGCCTACCTGTCTTATCCTAGGAATTATTTTGTTTTTGAGTCTTTCTCAGGAACTGGATCAAATCCACCTTCATGAAATGGATGACATTTTGAAATTCTTCGAACCGCCAACCAAGAACCCTTTAATGCACCATGCTTTTCCACTGCTTCAATTCCATAATGGGAGCAAGTTGGGTAGAAACGACAAGACGGAGGAGTTAAAGGCGAGATAACTTTTTGATAGATTTTGATAATGCCTATTACAATTTTTTTCATTTCATTTCTCCCTATTCGTACCTATATGTTTATTGTAGTGGCTTTAGTGGTAAATTAAAAGAAGGACGAACTATATAATAACAAAGGGAGAGATTAATATGTCAAAAGAACTTATTGAAGAATTGAACGTGCAAGTATCAACATGGTCGGTGATGTATGCAAAACTTCATAATTACCATTGGTACATAAAAGGGCCTCATTTCTTCACATTGCATGCCAAATTTGAAGAACTTTATAATGAGGCTACGCTTCATATGGACGAAATCGCTGAACGTGTGTTGACGCTGGGTGGAGATCCGGTAGCTTCATTAAAAGAACATCTTGAAATGTCTGTGGTGAAAGAAGCTACAGGAAAAGAAAAAGAAGACGATATGGTCAAGAACGTCGTCGATGATTTTGGTAAAATTATGAAATCGTTGAAAAAAGGTATGGAATTAGCTGCAAAAGATGGCGATGACATGACGGAAGATTTACTGAATGCAACTTATCAGAGCATTGAGAAACACCAGTGGATGCTCAATGCGTTCCTTGGGGAAGATAACAAATAATCAATTTTCATTAAAAAAGTCAGCTATTTGCCGATAGTAAGCTTGTGAGGAGAATGGTGTAAATGAATATGAGTTCCATCATGGCTAGTCAATTGAATAGTTTGCAATCGACTGTCCGGTTGAGTGTTCTAAACAACACACTTTCAATGAATACGGCAGCTGCAACAGAAATGCTGAAAAGTTTAGCTGATCAGACTGCTGCAACGCATCCTCATAAAGGTGCTTCGGTCGACGTTCAAACTTGATTTGCGAAAAAGCATGTATTCCCGTAAAGGGAATGCATGCTTTTGTTCATTTTAAGCCATGCTAAAAAGAAAAAAGGATGGGTTGGCATGGAAAAATACAATATGTACGTTTCGGTTGTACATCAGCAAATATATCATCACCCGGATGATTCACCGTGGGAGTATGAAGTTAAAATCACAGAAGAACATATTCCCGTTTTCAATCGTTTATTTTCACAGATAGATGAACTTGAAATTCGGAACTTTATTAGGTCGCATCTACCGTTTTTACCGTATTATTATGGCCGGAATAATGAAAAGGTCGATCAACGTACGATGAGGATTTATGCACTTATCCATGAGTTCACCGATGAGCCATCGAAGCGATTCATCGAAGAACTTCCTTATTTTCGTTGATACTCATCCTGTCCTTCGTTAAAATGAACGAAAGGACGGGATTTTAATGCTGACATTTAATGATGTAAACGGTGGCCGTGTCGAGCTGTCATTTGGAAAGAATCGATTTAGTATGCCTGCTCGGCATGTTCTTGTTGTATTGAAATATAAAGAAAAGTGGCTTCTAACTCGTCATTTGGAGCGTGGTGTCGAGTTTCCAGGTGGCAAAGCAGAAGAAGGGGAATCAATCGAAGAAGCGGCCATTCGTGAAACGATTGAAGAAACCGGCGTTAGAATTACGGATGTGCAAAACTTTGCGGAATATGTCGTTCGAAGCAATATCACATTCTGTAAAGCCGTATTCACGGGAAGCGTTGTAGAAATTGATGAAAATCCAACACTTTACGAAACGAATGGCGCTACATGGATGACAAGTGAGGAACTGGACGCGTGTGATGAGTTAAGTTTTCATATGAAAGGTACGGGAATGGAAGCTTTAAGAAAGTGGGTGGAAGCACGTGAGTTATGATGGCACTATTATTCATCGGAAAGCCTATCCTTCGCCAAACCCAAACGTTTATCTTGAAGAAATCACTTATTTTTCGGATGGGTTGAGAGTGAAAGGGCTTATGGCGCAACCGCTTACGCATGGAACCTATGAAGGTATCCTTTATTTAAGAGGCGGCATGCAACATATAGGAATGGTTCGTCCAGCTCGAATTGCCCAGTTTGCTGCGCAAGGGTTCGTTGTATTCGCTCCTTACTACCGTGGGAACCGTGGAGGGGAAGGTCGGGATGAATTCGCAGGTGCCGATCGTCAGGATGCGTTGAATGCCGTAGACGTGCTGAAACAAAATCCTATGACAAACGTCGAGAGGATTCACTTATTCGCGTTTTCACGAGGTGGCATTATGGCTCTGTGGACCGCTATTTTTCGTGAGGATATTACTTCGGTTGTTACGTGGTCGGGTGTTTCCGATGTCATTTTTACATACAAAGAACGGAAAGACATGCGGCGGATGATGAAGCGAGTTATCGGTGGAACGCCGAACAGCGTGCCTGATGAATACAGAAAAAGGACAGCGCTGTTTCGCGTAGATGAAATTACTGCACCTGTTCTTATCATTCATGGCATGATTGATGAGAACGTCTCATTTCAACAGGCTGTGTTATTGGAGAACGCATTGTGTGAACATAATAAAGTATACGAGACATGGTACTTCCCAGAATACACGCATTTCATTCCACCGGGCATGAATGCACAGCTTGTTAGAGATTTGACGAGTTGGATGAAGAGACAGTGAGTAGATCATTATAGATACTGATTATAATGATAAAAAAACAGGGTAGCACAATAAATGTGCTACCCTGTTTAGATTTGATTGTCTTTACTCCATTCCTAGTGGATGGAGCCGCTCTAGTCTATCGGATATAGACTAAGAGCATTCTTCTTATGCGATTGGTCCGCCTTTATACGTAATCTCTTCTGAAACCGAACCGAATTTCTTAAAGTTTTCACGGAACATAGATGCTAGTTCTTTTGCTTTAAAATCGTAAGCATTTCCATCAGACCATGCATTGCGTGGGTTTAACACTTCTGTTGGAACGCCTTCAATCGCTGTAGGCATTGCAAGACCGAAAATGCTGTTTATTTCTGTTTCAACATTGTTTAGTTGACCAGCGAGTGCTGCACGAACCATTGCGCGTGTATACTTAAGATCCATACGCTTACCAACACCATATACGCCACCAGTCCAACCTGTATTCACTAGGAATACTTGCGCGTCATGTTCATCAATCTTTTTCCCAAGCATTTCAGCATATACTGTCGCTGGAAGCGGAAGGAAAGGTGATCCGAAGCATGTCGAGAATGTTGCTTCAGGTGATGTGATACCACGTTCAGTTCCAGCAAGTTTCGAAGTGAAACCACTTAGGAAGTGGTACATTGCTTGCTCTTTCGTTAATTTAGAAATAGGAGGCAGTACGCCGAAAGCGTCTGCAGTCAAGAAAATAATTGTTTTCGGATGACCTGCAACTGAAGGGTCAACGATGTTATCGATTGCTTGAATTGGATATGCTGCACGTGTATTTTCAGTCAAAGATCCATCATCGTAATTAGGAATGTTTGTTACTGGGTCGATAACAACGTTTTCAAGAACTGACCCGAAACGAATTGCACCGAAAATTTCAGGTTCTTTTTCTTGAGATAAATTGATACATTTCGCGTAGCAACCACCTTCGATGTTAAAGACACCAGTGTCAGACCAACCGTGTTCATCGTCGCCGATTAATTTGCGGTTCGCGTCAGCTGAAAGTGTTGTTTTGCCTGTTCCTGAAAGACCGAAGAACAAAGCAACATCGCCATCTTCGCCGACGTTAGCAGAACAGTGCATCGGCATGATGCCATTTTCAGGTAGGAAGTAGTTCATGACAGAGAAGATTGCTTTTTTCATTTCACCAGCATATTCAGTACCACCAATGAGAACGATACGTTTTTCCATTGACACAATAATGAACGTCTCGGAATTCGTGCCGTCAACTGCAGGATCCGCTTTAAAAGAAGGGGCTGAAATGATAGTAAATTGCGCTTCGTGTTCCAAGAGCTCTACTTCAGTCGGGCGAATAAATAATTGATGGACGAATAGGTTATGCCAAGCAAATTCATTCACGACTTGAATGGATAGACGTGAAGCTGGATCTGCACCAGCGAATCCTTTGAAGACGAACAGTTCGTCTTTAACTTTTAAGTGAGTAAGCATTTTATTATATAATAAGTCAAATACATCAGATGAAATCGGACGGTTTACGCTGCCCCAATCGATTTTGTCTTTGGAGGACGCTTCCTCGACAATATATTTATCTTTAGGGGAACGACCTGTATACTTCCCTGTTCGAGCCGTGACTGCTCCATCGGAAGTCAGTTGAGCTTCTCCACGTGATATCGCTTTTTCAACAAGTTGTGGTACTGAAAGTTGAATTTTTATATTTTCACCGGAAAGAAGGTTATTTAGATCGTCGCTAATCTTTGCTGTAATCATAATTATGTACCGTCCTTTACTCATAGTCCCATATAATTGGGTGTCATGTCATCACATTTCTTAAATAGTATAACACATTAAGAATAATAATCTATATTAATCAAAATCTCAAGCAATTAGATGTAAAATCGGCAAAGAAATTTGACAGGGAACAAGTTTTTTCGTAGCATATATAGTTGAACGGATACTCTTATCCCGAGCTGGTGGAGGGGTCAGGCCCAATGAAACCCGGCAACCTGCAATGACTTAATTGTCTGCGCAAAGGTGCCAAACCTGTAGCAAGGCACAGTCCTTGTATGATAAGAGTGAAAGGTGCTTTTAAAATCATGCCTTTCCTCATGTATTAGTACGTGAGCGAAGGGCTTTTTAATTTGTTTAGCCCTTTATCCTCGTGTATAGAGCTCGCAGTGGCTTGTAGTCTTTCCTGAATCCGGGAGGACTCTACATGGGACATATGAGTACCGTATCAATCTCGTAGGATATAAGGAGGAAAAGACATGACTAACCGCCGACTGTTTACTTCAGAATCGGTAACTGAAGGACATCCAGACAAAATGTGCGACCAAATTTCAGATGCTATCCTTGATGCTATTTTGGAGGAAGATCCAAATGCACGCGTAGCATGTGAAACGACAATCACTACAGGACTGGTACTCGTAGCAGGTGAAATCACGACGACTACATATGTCGATATTCCAAAAGTTGTGCGCGAAACTGTTAAAGGAATTGGTTACGTTCGAGCGAAATACGGATTTGATTGGGAAACGTCTGCAGTTCTCACTGCGATCGATGAACAATCAGCCGATATTGCTGCGGGTGTTGACCAAGCACTTGAAGCGCGTGAAGGATTAATGACAGATGACGAACTTGAAGATATTGGAGCAGGCGACCAAGGTTTGATGTTTGGTTATGCTTGTAATGAGACACCAGAACTGATGCCATTACCAATCAGCTTAGCCCATAAACTATCCTTTAAACTTGCACAAGTACGTAAAGATGAAACACTTTCGTACCTAAGACCGGATGGGAAAACGCAAGTGACTGTAGAATATGATGAAAATAATATACCGGTTAGAATTGATACGATTGTTATTTCAGCACAACATCATCCTGAAGTGACACTTGAGCAGATTCAAAGTGATATTAAGGAATTCGTTATTAATCCAGTTGTACCAACTAATTTAATTGATGGAGAAACAAAGTACTACATCAATCCGACTGGCCGATTTGTAATAGGTGGACCTCAAGGAGATGCGGGTCTGACTGGCCGTAAAATCATTGTTGATACGTATGGCGGTTATGCACGTCATGGCGGTGGGGCATTTTCGGGGAAAGATCCTACAAAAGTGGACCGCTCAGCTTCATACGCGGCTCGTTATGTTGCAAAAAACATCGTTGCAGCAGAACTTGCAGACCGCTGTGAAGTCCAGTTGGCTTATGCAATCGGTGTAGCTCAACCTGTATCGATTTCCATTGATACATTCGGAACAGGTACCGTTGAGGAGAGTAAACTCGTGGAACTGACACGTGAACTCTTTGACCTTCGTCCAGCAGGTATCATTAAAATGCTTAATCTCCGTCGTCCTATCTACAAGCAGACGGCAGCGTATGGTCACTTCGGCCGCACGGATGTTGATCTGCCATGGGAACAAACGGATAAAGCTGCAACATTGAAAGAATTAACAGGGAAATAATTATTGAAAATGCCGGAAGCAAGGACTCATCCTTAGCTTCCGGCATTTTTTATCGTGTGTTATTATCCTTCAATAAAAAAAGCCGCCAATCAATGGCGGCAATACATCACTTTTGTAGACTCTTATAATATTGCCCTTTTTCCGCGTATTCACGAACAATTCTTTCCATATCTGCACGGTCGTCTTCATTCAGTTCTCGAACAACTTTTGCCGGTGAACCGAGTGCTAACATATTCGGTGGAATCTTCTTACCGGGCGGTACTAGACTGCCCGCTCCAATAAATGCCCCCTCGCCGATTTCAGCCCCATCTAGAATGATGGAGCCCATGCCAATCAGCGCTCCTTTTCTTACTGTGCAGCTATGTAGAGTAACTTGGTGTCCAATCGACACTTCGTCCTCAAGGATTAGTGGAGAGTGTGGGCTTTGATGTAGGCAGCACAAGTCTTGCACGTTCACTTTACGTCCAATAATTGTAGCTGAGACATCACCGCGAATCACAGTATTGAACCAGATTGACGATTCGGCACCAATTGTTACATCTCCAGAAATTGTTGTATAATCTGCAATGAATACGGATGGATCGATTACGGGTGTTTTATCTTTGTAGGGATAAATCATTCAACTCTCCTCATTTCTTTATGTAGTGTATAATTATCGTAACAAAGATTAGGATTTTATAGAAGGTTAAGAGTTAAACAATAGAAAGAAAATAATGTAATAGGTAAGGGGAAGATGACCGTGTGGAAATGGGAAGCGGAAGGACAGCCTAAAGCTGTCGTGGCGATCGTTCATAATGTGTACGAACATCATAGTAGAAATGCTTGGCTAATTCAGAAGCTTCGTAATAGTGGTTTCCATGTCGTGGCAGGTGATTTACCTGGACACGGAGTAGAAAGTCAAGGGAAAATCCACAACGAACAGGTTGATACATACACTAAATATGTGGAAAAGTTAATAGAGGTCGGTCTCGGTGATAATCTACCTTTTTTTATTATAGGACATGGAATGGGTGCGACGTTCGTCATGCGTCTTTTGCAAAGAAAGAAAATTGAGTGTGCAGGAGTTGTATTCAGCTCGCCTTGGTTGGCGCTGCGTCACCAACCGCCGAAATTTTCGAACGTACTGACTAAACTTTCATCTTCTACTAAGCTGGATCATGAAATCGATGTTGAAATGTTGACTCGTAACAGTGAGTTATATGAAGAAATACGGTCAGATGAGAATTATGGCACTGAAAGCACGGTATCTTGGTACAAAGAGTTACAGGCATTCATGAAATTGGTGGTACAGCACGAAGGAAACATGCATGATACTCCAGTTTTAATGCACATTGCAGAGGAAGATAAAATTACGGATACCTCCACTGTGAAGAAGTGGCTCATTAGGCAAAATCTATCTGAATTACAGTACAAGCAATGGAAGCATTTGTACCATGATATTTATCAGGAACCAGAACGAGAAGAAGTTTACTTATATACGGAGTCATTTATGAATAATGTACTGAGATCTGTTGGATACGTCGTGTGAGAACAGCAGTAAATTTTTCTAGCAAAGGGGTGTTTAATATTACGACTTTTGGATTTGTGAGGCATGGAGTCACTACGTGGAATAAAGAAGGACGTGCTCAAGGGAGTACTGATATCCCGCTTGACGAAGAAGGAATTGAAATGGCTAACCGAGTGGCAAAAAGGCTTTCGAGCGAACAATGGGATTTCATTTACACAAGTCCCTTAATGCGGGCAGCAAAAACAGCAGAAATCATTGCTGAAAGTAGTATTGGAATTCCTCTGATAGCTGACAACCGTCTGCGTGAATCAGGGGGTGGCTTAATTGAAGGAATGACGGAAACAGAGCGCGTTGCAAAATGGGGTCATTCGTGGAGAAAGCTTGAACTAGGGTTCGAACCGCAAGAGGAAATTGTCTCACGCGGTTTGGAATTTGTTAAGGAAATGAACGCGGCATATCCTGGAAAAAGAATCCTAGTTGTTAGTCACGGTGGATTTCTCGGCCGTTTGATCAACGAACTAGTTCCCCATAAAGACTTGAGAGATAATCTTGAAAATACTTCACTTACAATCATTGAGCTTCGAGAAGAAAGAAACATGTGCGAATTATTTAATTGTACGAAGCATTTACAAATGGTTGATTAACAAAGCGCCAGCTAATGGCGTTATTTTTTTTGAGGAAAAATACTATCTGAACCGTTGAGGCGATGCAATTCTGGAATAGATCAAATAATAAAATAATGCTTCAGTCTTAGAGTCTTTTAGACTATACTTGAACTAAAAGGAATAATGAAAAGGGGAAATAGGATGAAATCAATTCGCACAAAAATTGTAGCTGGCGTTTTTTTACTATTTTTTGTTTCGGTTTTATTCATTTATGGCGTTGTCAGTACGCAGATGGAGAAAAATGCTACCGCAAATGTATTGAATAACAGTCAAGTCACTATTAAAGAAATGAATTATTCAATACATAACTTTCTGATGCAATATGAATATGCTTTAGGAATGGTGTCAGAAAACAGTAACGTTATTGATTATATCGATACACAAACTGGAAAAGAAAATGTAACGGCTACGCTAGACAAAGGGATAGATGTTGCTTTCCTAACTTATCGAAATAATTTATCTGAAACTGAAGCAATCTTTTTTGGATTTGAAAATAAACATACAAAACTTTCTGGGGACACTCCTCCGCCGGAAGGATATGACCCGACTTCACGAGGATGGTATCAATTGGCAAAGAAAAGTCCTAACGAAGTCATTTGGACAGATCCTTATATTGACGCATTTACGGGCGGCTACGTCATAACGGTAACAAAAGGAATAATGAAAGATGGCGAATTTGTCGGAGCAATTGGGGTCGATCTTCTATTAACATCTCTATCTGACAGAATCGGCAAAACGGATCCTGGCTTCGATGGTTATCAGTTCATTTATGATGCAACAGGCGTAGCTGTCGTTCATCCTGTTACGCAAGGAGAGAGCAGCATCGAAGAGAAACATGTTGCCTCACTGTATACAGATGGGAAAACAGACGGAGTAATCGAGTTTACTGAAAATGGTAGAAAAAAGATTGGCGTTTATGAGACAGTGGATGGTTTTGACTGGAAAATTGGAACGGTTTATGATGTAGGTGCCATAAAAGGATCCATAACTGAGGCGCGCAATCTAATTTTAATCATAGCGCTTATTACTGAATTGGCCGTCATTGTTGTTTTGTGGATACTTATATCACGGCTTATCAGACCTCTTTATACGTTACAATCGGCAATGGACAAAATGGCTGATGGGGATTTAAATGCACATGCCGAAGTGAACTCGAAAGATGAATTTGGTCAACTGGCAACCAATTTTAATACAATGGGTTCTAAAATTCGAGATTTAATTACGCTCGTTAACAGCTCCGTCAATGAAGTTCGTCTCGCTGCAGAAAGCTTAAGTGCATCCGCGGAAGAGACGAATGCCGTAAGTGAGCAGATGGCTGGAGCGATTGATGATATTGCGTCTGGTGCAACAAAGTCTGCGCATGATTCTGAAGACGTTACAAAAACGGTCGACCACTTAGGTAATCAAATCGTTGAAATTCAAGAAAAAGCCAGCATTATGACGGGGATTGCCAAGGAAGCCGAGGTAGTCAATAAGAGCGGACTTAGTCAAGTCAATCAACTACAATCATCGTTCGATGGCTGGAAGAACAACCTACAGTCGATGGCGGATGTCGTTGGTGAATTGGAAACAAAAGTCGGAGCAATCGGAGTAGTGATGGAAACGATTACTCAAATTTCTACGCAGACGAACTTGCTGGCACTTAATGCGAGCATTGAAGCCGCACGGGCGGGCGAACATGGTAAAGGCTTTGCTGTGGTAGCGAATGAAGTGCGTAAACTTGCAGAACAATCTGCTCGTGCTACAGAGGAAGTGAAAGCAACTGTTATGGAGCTTCAAAATGGTTCTCGTCAAGTTTCCATGCAAATGAGAGAAACGGGAGCGACATTCGAGGAACAAGGTAAAGTGGTAGAAGCTACACAAGTGACGTTCGGTGATATATCCGAACTGATGAATAAGTTAGAGCAGTCAATTAGTAGTGTCTACGATGAGGTCAATAAGGTAGTTGAGCATAAAGAAATGGTCATGCAGACAATTGAAACAATGGCGGCAACCGCTGAAGAAACAGCGGCTGCAAGTGAAGAGATTAGTGCGTCGACAGACGAACAGCTTCGAGCAATCCAAGAGGTGGCACAAGCCGCGGACACTTTGTCGGAGTTAAGTGACGACCTTTATAAAGCAATCAGTCATTTCAAAATCTGAAAATAGCATTCATAACTGAACTAAGCACTGTCTTCGGACAGTGCTTTATCAATTTAGAAAAGAACTTTGACGTTTAGCAGGAAAAATGGATTAAGAATAGAATATAGAGCATAGGTAGTTGAGAAGAGAGTAGTCTCGTTTTGTATGGAAATAAAACAACGATAAGAGTTGGAGGGTATGAGATGAAAGAAGGAGAAAAAAGAGATCTTATTTCATGGATTCAATCATTAGCAATAGTCTTCATTATTGCAATTTCCGTACGACAATTTCTCTTTACACCGGTAGTTGTTTCCGGTCAATCGATGCAGCCAACTTTTGAAAATGATAATAAAGTCGTCATTTCAAAGGTATATAAGATTGATCGCTTTGACACGATTGTTTTTCATGCTCCCAATTCTGACGATGATTTCATCAAGCGAGTAATCGGTCTGCCGGGCGACGTAGTTGTCATGAAAGACGACGTACTTTACATAAACGGTGAAGAATATGAAGAGGTCTATCTCCGAGACATGAAAGAAAATATTTTCAAAGGACAAAAATTAACGCAGGATTTGAAGGTAGAAGTGCCGGAAGGTTATTTGTATGTCCTCGGCGATAATCGGAGAAACAGTACAGATAGCAGAATCATTGGCTTCATTGATGAAAAGTCGGTTGTGGGTTCAGTGAAATTCAGGTTCTATCCATTCCAAGAAATCGGAGTTCCTAAGTGATGCATCAATCCAATCATTCTTTCATCCTTGGAATTGACGGTGGTAGTGGATCAGGGAAAACTACGTATGCTCTAACATTGCAGCAACAGTTAGAAGGTTCAATGGTCTTTCACCTTGATGACTTCATTCGAAAAAAGGAAGACAGATATAATGAGAATTACGAAGAGTGGTATTGTTATTATCATTTGCAATGGCGGTACGATTATTTAATGCGAAAATTACTGCAACCATTAAAAAGTGGTTGCAGTTTAAATGATACGCTTGAGTTTTATGACAAAGAAACGGACAGCTATGTGCTAAGGCAAGTTGAAGTACCGGCAGGAACTACTGTTATCATTGAAGGTGTTTTCTTACAGCGTCCGGAACTGAGACTGTACTTTAATAAGGTCATCTATCTAGATGTGGATAGAGAGAAGAGATTAAAGCGAGTCTTGGAAAGGGATACATATATCGGTAGTACGGAAGAAATAAAGTTAAAGTATGAAAGACGGTATTTTCCTGCCGAAGAAGTGTATTTACAAATGTGTAATCCGCATACGCTAGCAGATGAAATTCGATACAACGTGAAAGGGAGTTTCAAATGACATTTCCACTTTTAAAAACCTCACGCCTTCTATTGACGGAAGTCACGCGAGATCATGCACAAGCGCTATTTGAGATTTTTTCAAATCCAGAAATTATTAAGTATTATGGAATGGACTTGATGTACGAGCAGGCTCAGGCAGACAAAATTATACAGCATTTTAAGACCAATTTTGAAACTAGAAAAGGAATCCGCTGGGCAATTATGATGTAAGACAAAAATCAGTTCGTGGGCACAATTGGATTAAATAATTTAGCACTAGGTATGAAAAAAGCCGAAGTAGGATTCGAAATACATCCAGATTTTTGGAGATGCGGCATTACGTCTGAGGCACTGCTAGAAGTTCTGCATTATTCATTCACAGAACTCGGCCTTCATAGGATAGGCGCAGTTACATTTCTAGCAAACGATGCATCTATCGGACTTTTGAAGAAAAATGGGTTCATAGAAGAAGGGAAGTTGCGTAGTTATTTATTTCAAAATGGGCATTCGCACGATGCGCTAATGTTTTCTCGAATTCATACCGATGGGTCTGTTAAATGAATAAGAACACTCCGATGAGGGTATATTTTTACTGACGAATCTCGAAAAGAGGAGTGAAGAACATTGCCACAAGACGAAAAAAAGCCGATGTCCGATAAAAAGACGGGGGGCTTGAACCAAACTGAAATGACTGGCAAAGAATTTTCAGATGAAGAGCGTCATACAAACGAAGTCGCTTCGACTGAGTACACAGGCGGCGGAGAAGGAAAAAAGGATTTGAAAAATGACCGACTCGAAACGGGCGGATTTTAAGATAAACAAAAGGCCTTTGCACATTCATTGTGCAAAGGCCTTTTGTTTATATAGCACTGGATTCCTCTACAATTAAGCATTCTTATGGTAAATTAAGTACAGCTGAAGTAAAAGGAGTTACATACCATGAATGACTTTTTTGAACGAAAAAAGAAAGAACTAAATATAGATTTGAACGCCGTACAGAAGAAAGCGGTCATGCAGACGGAAGGCCCGCTTCTTCTATTGGCATGCCCGGGTTCTGGGAAAACGACGACGATGATTATGCGCATTGGCTATTTGATTGAAGAAAAGAAGATTAACCCAAAACGCATAAAAGCGATTACATTCAGCCGGGCATCTGCGCGCGATATGACAGAGCGTTTTACACGGTTTTTCCCACTGAGTTCCAGAGTCGACTTTTCGACAATACATAGTTTGGCATTCAACATTGCACGTACGTATTTAGAAAAAATAGGTACAACTTATGAACTGATTGAAGGAAGCGGTAAAGGACGTCAGTCAGTCAACAAAACTTTTTTATTAAAAGGGATTTATAAAGAAGTATTAAAAGAGGATTGCACCGATGACGAATTGGCCTCACTTTCCACATTCATCAGTTCCATTAAAAACCGGCTAATTCCTATTGGGAAATGGGACGATCTAAAAGGACCTGTCGAAAAGGCGGGCCGTATTGCAAAGAAGTATGAACAATATAAGATGCGTACAAAGGGTCACTTACTTTTGGATTTCGACGATATGCTGACGACTGCAGAACAGGCACTTCGGGAAGACGAAGAGCTAAGTGAACATTTTCGAAACCTTTATGATTACCTTCTGACAGATGAGAGCCAAGATACATCCCTTGTTCAGCACAAGATTGTTGAGCATCTGGTTGCGCATCATGGCAATCTTTGTGTTGTTGCAGATGATGACCAGTCGATCTATACGTGGCGGGGCGCTGAGCCGGATTATCTGCTGGATTTTAAACGTGTCTATCCGGACGCCCAAGTGCTGATGATGGAGCGCAACTACCGTTCGTCAAAAGAGATAGTGGAGATGTCATCGAAGTTCATAAAACGCAATAAAACACGCTATCCAAAAGAAATGCACACTGAAAACGACAAGTTAGGACCCATTTATATTAAACAACTGAACAACCCGAAACAGCAGTTGGAATACGTGACGTACGAACTGCTGGGTGAAAAGAATTTGAATGAGATCGCCATATTGTTCAGAAATAACTCATCGTCGACGATGTTCGTAAGCGAGTTGCACAGGCGGGGGATTCCATTTTATATGAAGGATGCAGACGATAAATTTTTCTCGCATTGGATTGTTGAAGATATTCTGAACTTCATGCGTCTTAGTTTTAATGTGGAACGGAAAGATGTGTTCGCAAAAATCATTATGAAAATGAATTTATTTATCTCACGAAACATGCTTACTACGTTTGAAAATACCGAAACAACGGGGAATGTATTTGATGCATTTATTCAAACGGTTGAGTTGAAAGACAGCCAAGTTAAAAAGTTAGTAGACTATAAAAAAGGTTATGCTGTGATTCCTGACATGCGCCCTGAACGAGTGATTCAGCTAATTCGCAACGATTTTGGTTATGAGGCAGGACTAAAAAGTAGGGCTGAAAAATTCGGATACCGATTCGATAGTCTCCTACGCATTTTGGATACGCTTGAAGGAATTGCATCACAACTCCGAACGATGGTGGAATTTGCAACGCGTTTGAAAGAACTAGAACAAGCTGTACAAAATGCCAAATTCAATGCCCCAGAAAATGCAGTGACATTATCAACGTTTCATAGCGCAAAAGGGCTTGAGTTCAGACGTGTATTCATGATTGATTTACTAAAAGGTATTATCCCATCAGAGGAGGACGAAGGGGACGGGGCAATGCTTGAGGAAGCGCGTAGGCTGTTCTATGTCGGCATGACACGTGCTAAAAATCGTCTTGAATTGCTTTCATACGGGCAGGACGAAGGAAAACCAAAAGAAGATTCAAGGTTTCTGAATGAAGTACGGAGCCTCCTATTGAAACCGGGAGAAGCGAAAAAAGACCAGAAACCTTTGAAAATTACAAAAGCAGAGATTGAACTTAACCCTGACGGTATACAGGATAGTGATGAACTCAAAGTCGGAATAGCGGTTAAGCACAGAGTCTTCGGATATGGTGAAATCATCCGTCGTGAGGGTGAAGAAATCCATATTCAATTCGGTGAAACAGAGAAAAGGCTTGACCTTGATACTGTGATATCTCTAAGGCTTCTTGAGAAAGTTGCCACATGAAAAAGCTGTTGTGGTTCGGTTTAGCCGGAGCTTCAGGAGCAATCATGCGGGTGGCAATTAGCAATGTCATTTCAACTGATTCGGGCTTTCCCTATTCAACGCTAGCCGTAAATAGTATCGGAACGTTGTTGTTATGTTTCATTGTTTCAGGCGCTGTTCGTAGACTGGCAATGCATGAGGATTTGCAAGATATTGTGACAACGGGTTTTCTTGGTTCATTCACAACGTTTTCAGCTATAAGTATTGAGACGGTTTTACTTGTGGAAGAAGGCCAAATTATATTGGCTGGACTGTATATCATCTGTAGTGTAATCGGAGGACTTTCTGCCGGGGCTCTAGGCTTTTGTATAGGCAGGAAGAGGGTACGTTCATGACATTCATAGAATTATTAATGATTGGTATCGGAGGGTTTTTCGGAGCTGCCGCCCGGTATTCCATTTCAGTAAAGATGAATAAGCAGGATGGATTTCCAGCAGGGACATTGCTTGTTAACCTGGCTGGTTCGCTGTTGATTGGTATTGTTTTCGGACTGGAATTGCCTTTATGGGCGACATTACTGTTTGCCTCTGGTTTTGCAGGGGCATTGACGACATTTTCTACGATGAATAAAGAGTTACTCAACATGTGGAAACTAGACAGGAAAAGGAATGCGGTACTATACTTGCTTATTATATACATTTCGGGAATCGGCCTAGCATTTCTAGGCTACTCGGCAGGAAGTAGCGTTTACTAATTTTACCCGTTTGAGTTAAGTCTATTGGGGAATAGAGTAGTAGAAAGTAGAAGACTACTAAAATTCCGAATGGAGGAAACGACAATGGACAACAACCACAATGATGATAAGAATAAACAGTTGGAGACTTTTCGTTCACTAGATGCGGGCAAAAAGATGACGACGAACCAAGGACTTAAAGTATCAGAGGACGAACATTCTCTGAAAGTGGGATTGCGCGGTCCTACATTGATGGAGGACTTCCATTTCCGTGAGAAGATGACCCATTTTGACCATGAACGTATTCCTGAAAGAGTCGTGCATGCAAGAGGTTACGCGGCCCACGGTGAATTTGAATTATATGAATCGATGAAAGACTATACGAAAGCTGCATTTCTTCAGGAGCCGGGTTCGAAAACACCGTTATTCACACGGTTTTCCACCGTTGCTGGAAGCAAAGGTTCGGCAGAAACGGTACGGGATGTACGCGGGTTTGCAGTGAAATTTTATACCGAAGAAGGGAATTATGACTTAGTCGGTAATAATATACCGGTGTTCTTCATCCAGGATGCCATTAAATTTCCAGATCTCATCCATGCAGTCAAACCAGAACCCCATAACGAAATGCCACAGGCGGCTTCTGCACACGATACGTTTTGGGATTTCATCGTAAGCAATCAGGAATCCGCACATATGATCATGTGGCATATGTCCGATCGTGCGATTCCGCGGAGTTTCAGGATGATGGAAGGATTCGGGGTGAATACATATCGATTGGTGAATGCTGAAGGAAAAGCGCATTTTGTTAAATTCCACTGGAAACCAAAACTTGGCGTTCACTCCCTCGTATGGGATGAAGCGCAGAAAATTAGCGGGAAAGATCCAGATTTCCATCGCCGAGACCTTTGGGAGTCCATTGAAAATGGAGACTTCGTCGAGTTTGAATTTGGCGTCCAATTGATTGAGGAAAAAGATGAATTCATGTTCGATTTTGATATCCTGGATCCGACCAAGCTATGGCCCGAAGAGAGAGTGCCCGTCAAGATTATCGGGAAGATGACATTGAACCGCAATGTCGATAATGTATTTGCCGAAACGGAACAAGTTGCATTCCATCCGGGAAATATCGTGCCGGGAATCGATTTTTCAAATGATCCTATGTTGCAGGGCCGCTTATTTTCTTATACGGATACGCAGCTCATCCGCCTCGGCGGACCGAATTTCCATGAGTTGCCGATTAACCGTCCAGTGTGTCCAATCCATAACAATCAACGTGATGGCTATAGCAGGCAGACAATTAATGTGGGGCAGGTCAGTTATCATAAAAACTCTTTGGCAGACAATACACCGACGACTTCCACTGAGGATGAAGGCGGTTTCGTTCATTACCAGGAGAAAGTAGAGGGACGTAAAATTCAAGCGCGCAGTGAATCGTTCAGTGATCACTTCTCACAAGCACGTCTTTTCTGGAACAGTATGACATTGCCCGAAAAAAAGCACATCGTCGATGCATTTAGTTTTGAAGTTGGTAAAGTGAAAGATAAGAGTATCAAACAGCAAGTTGTAGAAATGTTTGTCAATGTTGATAAAGGATTGGCAACCGCTATTGCTGAAGCGGTGGGCGTCAATCATCCCGAGGGCGTGGAATCGGATGTCACTGAATCGTCACCAGCTCTAAGCCAGGAACTAACGACTAAATTACCGGCTACACGTAAAATCGCCCTTCTCATTGGTGAAAAATTCAATGGAGGCGAGGTTGAAACGGTTGTCAAAGCCTGTTTGGATGCAGGGATGACTGTGGATATCGTCGGAGAGAAGTTCGGTTTGGTTTATGGTGAAGATAAATTGGCGGTTGAAGTGACAGAGACTTTCCTCACTGTCCATTCCGTTTTGTATGATGGACTATACGTCGTCGGAGGCGAGGCGGACAATCCAAGAAAACTTAAGAAAGATATCGTCAATTTTATCAATGAAGCTTTTCAGCATTATAAACCGATTGGTATCGCCACAACCGGTAGGCCATTTTTCGAGGCGTCAGATGCTGAAGAAGGTCCAGGTATCGTTCTGGCAGGAGTAGCAGATTTCAACAGCGAGTTCATCGCGGCGGTCGCTGCACACAGGCATTGGGAACGTAAAATTTATTGATGGAGTAAAAGTGAAGCAGTCGCTATTCATATAGCGGCTGTTTTAATGGTTCTATAATATTTGTTGGGGTATCCATACAATTTAA
>NZ_JBYHFP010000029.1:0-20311 GCF_057669885.1 Sporosarcina sp. Y1011
ATTGCCTTCGGGTAATGGCTTTTTTTATGTTTATATAGATTTTGACCGAAGGTTATATTGAAGTAATTCAATGGAATGTGAGAAAGGGGAGGGACAGTAGAGTTCGAGGAAGCGAAGGTAGGGGGATCAGAGCCTATGAGATACGTGAGAACCGGACGATGCCGGTCTCAAAGTAAAGTCATTGCCTTCGGTTAATGGCTTTTTATTTTTATATTAGATTGTCAGTTTATAATCCTAATGAAAGTGAAATAGATAATAGTTAGTTCTGGTAAACAAATTCTATAAGCCAGTTGAAATATCGTACTAGAAATTCTGTACCGTAGACTTAATAAATTGAGTATCTGTTTTATATAACTTCTCAATCCTGAATCCTTGTAATTATGTCTAGTTCAGCTTACTCTTTAAACACAATCCAAAAAGGGGGTATGAATCTATGGATTCAGTCTATAACTTTTCAGTGAAAAAAACGAATGGTGAAATTCAAGCGTTGGAAGACTTTAGAGGAAAACCTTTAATTATTGTAAACACAGCGAGCAAATGTGGGTTTGCCAACCAGTTCAAAGAGTTACAGGAGATATATGAGGAAAACAAAGACCAAGGTCTCGTCATACTTGGCTTTCCATCGGATAACTTCAATGATCAAGAATTCGATGATATCGAGAAGACGATGGAGTTTTGTGAAATCAACTTCGGCGTAAACTTTCCAATGTTTGCTAAAATAGATGTGAAGGGTGAACATGCTGAACCACTATTTACATTTTTGACTTCTCAAAAAAAGGGATTGTTATCAGAGGGCATCAAGTGGAATTTTACGAAGTTTCTTATTGACAGTGAGGGGAATGTAGTGGAAAGGTTTGCACCGCAAACTTCACCGCTAAAAATGAAGAAGTCCATTGAAAAAATTATTTAGTGAATAATAGCAATACTTTTACTTATCACCACTACCTTGACAGTCATTGCGACCGCTGATAACATTTTAATAATATTCAATTGAAACTAATAGGAGGTTTGTTGGTATGTGGGAAACAAAATTTGCACGTGAAGGGCTGACATTCGACGATGTGTTGCTAATACCGGGACCTTCAGACGTATTGCCCAAAGATGTATCACTTTCCGTTAGTCTAACCGATAAAGTAAAGTTAAATATTCCAGTTATCAGTGCGGGAATGGATACAGTAACGGAGTCTAAGATGGCAATTTCCATGGCCCGTCAAGGCGGACTAGGTATCATTCATAAAAACATGAGCATTGAAGAACAGGCTGAACAGGTAGTCACGGTAAAACGATCTGAAAATGGTGTAATTACAAATCCATTTTTCCTGTCACCTGAACACCAGGTTTTCGACGCTGAACATCTCATGAGCAAATATCGTATTTCTGGGGTTCCGATTGTAAACAATACCGAAGAATTAAAGCTTGTCGGCATACTGACAAACCGCGATCTACGTTTTATCCAAGACTACTCGCTTGTCATTGATGATGTAATGACGAAAGAGAATCTTGTGACGGCTCCTGTGGGCACTACATTGGAAGATGCTGAAAAGATTTTGCAAAAATACAAAATTGAAAAGCTTCCGATTGTTGATGAAAATGGTATCCTCAAAGGTTTGATTACAATTAAGGATATTGAAAAAGTAATTGAATTCCCAAATGCAGCGAAAGACAAGCAGGGTAGGCTTCTGGTAGGTGCTGCAGTTGGCGTTACGACTGACACAATGCAACGTGTTGAAAAACTTGTGAATGCTGAAGTTGACGTAATCGTTATTGATACAGCACACGGACATTCCAAAGGTGTTCTGGATGTAGTTGCTCAGATTAGGTTAGAGTTCCCGGAACTTGATATTATCGCTGGAAACGTTGCAACAGTGGAAGCTACACGCGCGCTCTATGAAGCGGGTGCTGATGTTGTAAAAGTTGGTATCGGCCCAGGGTCGATTTGTACGACACGTGTTGTTGCCGGTGTCGGAGTTCCACAAATCACAGCCATCTATGAATGTGCTTCAGAAGCACGGAGGCAAGGAAAGACGATTATTGCTGATGGCGGGATTAAGTATTCAGGCGATATCGTTAAAGCACTAGCAGCAGGAGGACATGCTGTTATGCTTGGAAGTCTTCTTGCCGGTACGACAGAAAGTCCGGGAGAAACTGAAATTTTCCAAGGACGCCGTTTTAAAGTGTACCGTGGAATGGGGTCGATCGCCGCGATGGAAAAGGGATCAAAAGACCGATACTTCCAAGATGATGCGAAAAAACTTGTACCGGAAGGAATCGAAGGACGCATGCCTTATAAGGGTTCACTTTCAGATACAATTCATCAGTTAGTTGGTGGGATTCGTGCAGGCATGGGTTATTGCGGTACAAAAGATTTGCGTGATTTGCGTGAAAAAGCACAGTTTATCCGTATGACGGGTGCAGGCTTACGTGAAAGCCATCCACACCAAGTACAAATTACAAAAGAAGCTCCAAACTATTCACTTTGAGTTTTGAGTACAAATGAAGGAACTTCAGCACCTTTCCTGCGTCTACATATGAGCGGAAAGGTGCTTTTTCGGTTTAGTTCCCATGGAGTAGCATAAATATGATAAAATGGTTTTGGGGAAATAGCAACGACGGAGGTATTATGGTGAAACGAAAAATGAGACAATTGGTGGCATTCATGTTAATGCCGCTACTGCTACTAACGACACTCGGTACAGCTCCAGCTCAGGCAGAATCAGCACTTGGCATTTATGTCGACGGCGCAATTCTAATTGATGCGGAAAGTGGTAAAATACTTTATGAAGAAAATGCAGATACGCCACTTGGTATTGCAAGTATGACAAAGATGATGACTGAGTATATTCTTTTTGAAGCAATCAAGGAAGGTACAATAAGTTGGGATCAGGAATACAAAGTGAACGATTATACATATGCCGTTTCACAGGACCTCCGTCTCAGTAATGTACCGTTGCGGAGAGACGGCACATATACAATTCGAGAGCTGTATGAAGCGTTAGCGATTTATTCCGCGAATGCAGCAACAATTGCAATTGCTGAAACGATTGCGGGCACAGAAACTGAATTTCTGAAGCTGATGAATGCAAAAGCTGAAGAAATGGGTTTGAAAGATTATAAATTTGTCAATTCGACAGGCTTAAATAATAAAGACCTTCAAGGGATGCATCCACAAGGGACGGGCAAAGAGGATGAAAACGTCATGCCCGCAAAGTCGGTTGCAAAGCTTGCCTATCAACTGCTAAAAGACTTCCCGAAAGTTTTGGAGACGACGAAAATCAATTCGAAAGTATTCCGTGAAGGTACGTCCGATGCAACTAAAATGGACAACTGGAACTTCATGCTTCCAGGGTTTGTCTATGAATATGAAGGCGTCGATGGTTTGAAGACAGGTACGACCGACTTTGCAGGTCACAATTTCACTGGTACGGCAACACGTGACGGTAAACGAGTGATTGCAGTTGTTATGAAAGCGGTGGATGCAAAGGGAGAAGGTTCGTACAAAGCAAGATTCGATGCGACGCGTGCGCTGTTTGATTATGGTTTTGGCCAATTCTCTGAAGTGGAATTTGTTCCTGCAGGCTATCAATTCAAAGATGCAAAAACACTTGACGTCATCAAAGGGAAAGAAAAGACCGTTGCCATCGAGGTAAAGGAACCCATCAGCATGATGGTGAAAACAAGTGAAAAAGATTTGTTTGTACCTGAATTGGTAATCGATGAGTCCAAAATGAAGGACGGTGCACTCCAAGCACCAATCAAAAAAGGAACAGTTGTCGGTCATGTGAATCTTGTGAAAACAGAAGGCACTGATTATGGTTTCATAGATTCTGAAAATCCAGCAGCTGAAGTTGTGACGAAAGACGCTGTTGAGAAGGCCGGCTGGTTCTCGCTTACAATGAGTGCGATTGGCGATTTCTTTGTAAGTATATGGGATGGTGCAATCGGATTTATAAAAGGTTTATTTAAATAAAAGATCAGGCGGGGAATCCTTAATTGGATTCCTCGCCTTTTTTAATGGACCATGCACGCATGAGGTTTTCGATTCCTAGTTTGATGGCATCCGTTGAAAGACCACCGAATCCGAGGAGAAAGGAAGGTTCACCTGCCACTGGTGCTGTCCTGTAGTCATTTAAACCATACACCCGGATACTATTTTCTAGGGCTATTTCTGATAAAGCCTTTTCATCTTTGGACATATGAACGGTAAGGATGATATGCATGCCTGCTTCATCGCCTGAAAATGAAACGTAAGGAGCATAGGGAAGAAGCGCTTCCGTTAATCCTGAAAGTTTACGTCTATATATTTTGCGCATCCGGTTCAGATGACGTGAAAAGTGTCCACCAGCCATGAAACGGGCGAGGATATGCTGATCAAGCCGCGGTACAGTAGCGGAGTAGTGAATAAATGCTTTTTCATATCGATTGAGTAACAGCGGGGGAAGCACCATATAAGCAATCCGCAGAGAAGGCATCAGTGATTTTGAAAACGTGCTCAAATAGATGACGTTGCCGCCTTTATCCATACCTTGCAAAGAAGGGATTGGTCGTCCCGTATATCGGAACTCACTGTCATAATCATCTTCAATAATAAAATGGTTGTCATCCGATGAAGCCCAGTTCAGCAAGGCTGTCCTACGTGCCGCTGAGAGGACAATACCTGTAGGGAATTGATGTGAGGGAGTGACATATGCTATGGACGCTCCTGAGTCCTGCAGGGACCCTACATCCATCCCTTCTTCATCAACTGCAATTGGAATTGCTTCTCGGTAGTTGTGGAAAAAAACATGGTGGGTCAACGGATAGCCGGGATCTTCAATTGCGTACGTCGCTTCTGTCCCAAGGATTCGAATAACAAGCGGCATGAGCTGTTCTGTCCCGGATCCGATGATGATTTGCGCTGCAGTGCAGTCAACACCGCGCGAATGATACAAATAGCGTGCAATCTCTTGTCGAAGTTCCAAATCTCCGTGAGGGTGCCCAAGAAGAAGGAGATCACTGGACGATGCATCGATAACATCTTTTGCGTACTTCCTCCACTGTGAAAAAGGGAATGACCCCGTGTCGATTTTACCTGGAGAAAAGTCAAAAGTTACATCTTCAATCTTCTTGGCAAGTGCTTCCTCTGAAGGCTGAACCGGTTGGACGTAAGCAAGCTCTTCAATTTCCTGTACATAAAAGCCTTTTCGAGGTTTTGATGAAATAAACCCTTCCGCTGCGAGCTGTGCATAGGCAAGTTCAATCGTTGTCTGACTTACAGATAGAAAATCACCAAGCTTACGTTTGGAAGGAAGTTTCATGCCGACCGGTAATTTACCATCTGTTATGTCCTGTCGAATCTGATTATAAATTTGTTCATATAACGGGGTTTCCGTACTTTTCTCTAATTTGATTAATAACATTTCCACAACAATCACTCCAACTGACCCCTCTAATTTGTTTGAGACTGGGGGTTTCAATAAGGTCATATTACATTATACTGAACAATAAGAAAAGAAGTTGCGCCTGTCCAGAGGCGACAGGCATAAGACGTGCTGACGGAACGGTGTTCTTTACCGTATAGTCGGCACGGCTTATGACCCGAGCCTCTAGGCGCTGGAAACTAGACAATAAGAAAAGAAGTTGCGCCTGATAAGTGGCGACAATAAAAAAAAGGGGAAATGAACATGAACTTTAAATACGGCGGCGTCATAATGGACGTCATTAATGCAGAGCAGGCAAAAATAGCAGAGGCAGCGGGTGCAATCGCAGTAATGGCACTTGAACGTGTCCCTTCCGATATTAGAAAAGCGGGCGGTGTTGCGCGCATGGCGGATCCGCGTATCATCACGGACGTACAAGGCGCTGTTTCGATTCCGGTCATGGCGAAGGCACGTATCGGACATATTTCAGAAGCACGTGTTCTTGAAGCATTGGGTGTTGATTACATTGACGAAAGTGAAGTACTTACGCCAGCTGATGAAGAATTCCACTTGTTGAAGAGTGCTTACAACGTACCATTCGTCTGCGGAGCACGTGATTTAGGAGAAGCGGCACGGCGACTTGGAGAAGGCGCTAAAATGCTTCGTACGAAAGGCGAACCGGGAACAGGAAATATCGTTGAGGCAGTACGTCACCTTCGTATGGTCCATGCACAAGTGACGAGACTCGTTCATATGAACGAAGATGAAGTCATGACGGAAGCTCGCAATCTTGGTGCACCGTATGAAATTCTACTTGCGATTAAAAAGCACGGACGTCTTCCTGTGACAAACTATGCTGCTGGTGGTGTGGCGACACCAGCGGATGCTGCACTCATGATGGAGCTTGGCGCAGACGGCGTATTCGTAGGTTCGGGTATCTTTAAGTCAGAGAACCCTGAGAAATTTGCACGTGCCATTGTAAAAGCAACTGAAAACTTTAAAGACTACAAACTGATTGGTGAACTATCCAAAGACATCGGCGAACCGATGAAAGGTTTGGAAATTGGTACGCTTCAAGCAGAAGAGCGTATGTCTGAGCGTGGTTGGTAATAAATAAAACTGTATTGTAAATTGAAGAGGGTAATATGTTCAGTATATGAGCATATTACCCTCTTCAATTTATTTTCAAGAGTATTTTTGCGACCGATTTCAATAACTTGCGTCTGATAGGATCGTTTTATAACCATCTTCGTTAAAAGGGGACGGTCTGGTTATACTTGAAAGGAATGATTAGAATGGAACGCTTAAAAGTTTTTGATGAAAACTATATTTACTTGAGAGATGAAAGTAGAGATAATATTCATCGCGATGGTTTATGGCATGAAACGTTCCATTGCTGGCTACTGGACGAAAAGTTTGTTTATATTCAAAAAAGGAGTAACGTGAAAAAGGATTTTCCTGGTTTGTTTGACATTACTGCCGCAGGGCATATCCTTTCAACCGAAACAGTGGCAGACGGTGTCCGGGAAGTGGAAGAGGAACTGGGCATTGATGTTGATTTATCGAAGCTGCATTCAAAAGGCGTCGTTCAAGATCGCATCGAACTGTCAAACTTTATTGATCATGAGTTTACGAACATCTTTCTGTATAAACCCACCTTGAGGGCAAGCGATTTTTCTTTGCAATTGGAAGAAGTTGAAAGTATCCATGTCGTGGAGAGGCGAGCCTTGATTCAACTATTCTTGTCAGAAGTCACGGCAGTGAACTGCAGTAATATCCATGACGGGACGTCGGTAGTAATCAGTCTGAATGATTTTGTCCCCCATGAAACCAGCTATTTTGAGCAAGTTGCATTATTCCTTGTGTGATTAAAGAAGACAGTGAATACATCCTTATCTGAATGACTTGCCAAAAAATCAGCCATGTAGTAAAGTTGTTATAATTTCAAACACGAGACGATGATGGGAATTAATAACAAGAATGTTCTTTTGCAGAGAGCCGGCGGTTGGTGCAAGCCGGTATAGACACTTGTGAATCCGTCCCTGAGTAGCCGGGCTGAACCATTTAGTAGGCCTGAGCCGGCAATTGAGCCGTTATTTCAATGGAGTGGATTGGACTTTTGTCCAGTCAATTTGGGTGGTAACGCGGGTAGTTCTCGTCCCTTTTATAGGGATTCGAGGGCTTTTTTTGTTGTCTGGCTCCAAGACTCCAGGTGAACACGCTGTTTTCGTCACCTACCTACCATCCTCGTCTGAAAAAAAAGGAGGAAATAGCCATGTTAGATATTAAAAAAGTACGAGCAAATTTCGATGAAGTGAAAGAGAAGCTATCTAAACGCGGGGAAGATATTTCCCAGCTTGATAAATTTCAAGATCTCGATGAAAAACGTAGAAAACTGATTGCAAATGTTGAAACTTTGAAAGCAGAGCGCAATGAAGTATCGAAAAAGGTAGCTGAAATGAAGCGCAATAAAGAAAATGCAGATGACGTTATTACGCGCACGCGTGAAGTCGGGGATGAAATCAAAAAACTCGATGAAGAACTACACGGTGTAGAAGAAGAATTGGATTACATCATGATGCGTATTCCTAATATCCCGCATGACAGCGTACCTGTTGGCGATAGCGAAGACGATAACGTAGAAGTGCGTACGTGGGGTGAAAAACCTGACTTCAAATTCGAGCCGAAGCCCCACTGGGAACTAGGAACGGATTTAAATCTTCTCGACTTTGAACGTGCTGCAAAAGTAACGGGAAGCCGTTTCGTTTTCTATCGTGGGTTGGGAGCACGTCTAGAGCGCGCATTGATTAACTTCATGCTTGACCTCCATATCGAAGAACATGGTTATGAAGAAATGCTACCTCCTTATTTGGTAAACCGTACGAGCTTAACGGGTACTGGACAGCTACCCAAATTTGAAGAAGACGCGTTTTTGGTCAATGAAGAGGATTACTTCCTCATTCCGACTTCTGAAGTACCTGTCACGAACTTCCACCGTGATGAAATTCTAAATGCAGCTCAATTACCAGTCGCATTTGCTGCATATAGCACAAACTTCCGTTCAGAAGCGGGATCAGCTGGTCGAGATACACGCGGTTTAATCCGTCAGCATCAGTTCAACAAGGTTGAGCTTGTTCGTTTTGTGAAACCGGAAGATTCTTATGATGAACTTGAAAAGCTGACGGGGCACGCAGAAAAAGTATTACAATTGTTGAAATTGCCGTATCGTGCCTTGAAAATGTGTACAGCCGATCTAGGATTTACAGCTGCTAAAAAGTATGACTTAGAAGTATGGATTCCTACACAAAACTTGTACCGTGAAATCTCATCTTGTTCTAACTTTGAAGATTTCCAAGCGCGACGTGCAAATATTCGTTTCCGTCGTGAAGTGGGTGCGAAACCAGAATACCTTCACACATTGAATGGCAGTGGTCTTGCAATAGGACGTACTGTGGCGGCCATTCTTGAAAACTATCAACAAGAAGATGGTTCTGTCGTTATTCCTGAAGTTCTACGTCCCTATATGGGCGGAAAAGAAGTCATTACATTGTAAAAGTAAAAATCGTGCAAGGCGTCATTCGACGTCCTGCACGATTTCTTTTTTCGTTCTCTTTTTCCGTTCACGAATAGCCCTGAAAAATGCCGTCAGCATCTCCCCACACTCATCCGCAAGTACGCCTTCAACCACATCACATTCATGATTAAATCGAGGGTCGTTCAATAAGCGATATAACGAGTCAACGCAACCACCTTTCGGATCACGGGCACCGTAGACAACGCGCGGGATTCGGGATTGTAGAATAGCACCTGCACACATAGGGCATGGCTCGAGTGTCACGTACAACGTTGTATCTTCAAGCCGCCAACTGCCGATTTCGCTACATGCGTCCTGAATGGCGGACAACTCCGCGTGCGTGACGGCGTTTTGGGTGGTTTCCCGTAAATTATGTGCCCGTGCAATCACTTTGTCGTCATGAACGATGATTGCGCCGATAGGCACTTCACCAAGCGCTTGTGCTTTCATCGCTTCGTCAATTGCCATCTGCATGTATAGCTGGTCTTTTTTAAAGGTAGTCAAAGTCATCTCTCCTTGAAAACATTGTAGCATTTTATAGGTGAATATAGGTTGGCTTTCTAAACAGCCGCTTCCGCATTTCGATTGTCTAGCTTCAGCAGCCAGATGCTCGGGTCATAAGTCGGCCCGGCTGCGCGGTAAAAGGCAACGCTTCGCTGTTCCGTCTTATGCCTGTCGCGTCAAAACGGCCGCTTACGCTTTTCAATTGTTCCACGTGGAATAATTTTGTTGGGCAATTAAGATAATTGTGCAATATATATTTCAATTCACCCGTGTGATAAAATGAAGAGCATTACATAATGACGACGTAAGGAGGACTTCAGATGTCTGTTCCGTTCATAGCGGTCGAAGGTCCGATTGGAGTTGGGAAAACATCACTTTCCAAAGCCATCGCTGATACGCAACAATTTCATCAACTTAAAGAAATTGTGGATGAGAATCCATTTTTAAATAAATTCTACGATAACATCGAGGAATGGAGTTTCCAGACTGAAATGTTTTTTCTATGTAATCGATACAAGCAGCTCAGTGATACAAAAAAAGAACTATTGATTGAACAGAAGCCAGTTGTCGCTGATTATCATATTTTTAAAAACTTGATCTTTGCGAAACGAACACTAAGTGTTGAAGAGTATGTGAAGTACGAGGAAATTTATATGATTTTGACGAAGGACATGCCTCCTCCGAACATCATCGTTTATTTACACGCGAGTCTAGAAACACTGATAAAACGGATTTCACTGCGTGGCCGCGATTTCGAGAAAAATATGGATCCGGCTTATTTACAGCAGCTCGCTGAAGATTACGAAGCGTTTATCACATATTTTGAAATAGCTCATCCTAAAATTCCCGTTCTTAGGTTCAATGGGGATAATCTAGATTTCGTTAATAATGAAAAAGATTTGCAATTCATATTAGACACTGTCGATGCAACGATAGGAAAAGGAGTTAAGTTGAATGAACTTACGTGAAAAGTACGGCATCCCTCAAAACGCTGTTATTACAATCGCAGGGACAGTTGGCGTTGGAAAATCTACAATGACACAGGCACTTGCAGATGCGCTCAAATTCAGAACATCATTTGAAAATGTCGATCAGAATCCATATCTCGACCTTTTTTACAATGACTTTGAAAAGTGGAGCTTCCATCTACAAATTTATTTCCTGGCAGAACGTTTTAAAGAACAGAAACGGATTTTTGAATACGGCGGTGGCTTTATCCAAGACCGTTCAATTTATGAAGATACAGGAATTTTTGCGAAGATGCATATGGAAAAAGGGACGATGAATCCAGTCGATTATGATACGTACACCAATTTGTTTGAAGCGATGGTCATGACGCCTTACTTCCCACACCCTGATTTGCTCATTTACCTGGAAGGGCCATTGGATGGCATTATTGCGCGAGTCAAAGAGCGAGGACGCCAAATGGAACAGCAGACGCCAATTGCATACTGGGAGGAAATGTACGGGCGTTACGAGAATTGGATAAATTCGTTCAACGCTTGTCCCGTATTGCGCCTTGATATTAATGATTATGACCTTGTTGCTAATCCACTAGAAGTGGAGACAATTATAGAACGAATCGGTCATGCACTTGAGCAGACAGCACTTTTGAAGAAATGAACAATATTGTAACGAAACAGCCTTTTACATAGGCTGTTTTTTTTGACTAGACTTCGGGTTTCTTTCGCTTTTATAATCTTACAAGCTCCATTGTTAAAAAATCTCCATATCAATTTTGAAAAAAAGGGCGCATCATCTATATTAGATGATGCGCCAACCATTAAATTGACAATATTGCAGACTTCAGAAAAAATTCAGCATACAGTTCTTTTAATATCTTCGTCTCGTCTGCTTTATGAACGCCAAAGACAAGGCTGACTTCAGAAGAACCTTGGTTGATCATTTGAATACTGGCACCTGTACGTGCGATTGCGGAGGCGGCACGGGCAGCAAGTCCAGTGGAATGTCGCATTCCTTCTCCCACAAGGACAATCATAGAGTAATTGGAATGCATATGTACATGATCTGCTTTCAGTTCCTCTTTCACTCGACGTACAATCCGTTCTTCTTTAGCCGCGTTGAGAAATTTACTACGAATGATGACCGACAAGTTGTCGATACCCGATGGTGTATGTTCAAACGGAATTTCTTCTTCCTCTAGAATTTGCAGTAACTTCCGTCCGAAACCAATCTCTTGGTTCATTAAATACTTATCAACGAAGAGTGTTGAGAATCCACTGTCTGCGGCAATGCCGATGACTGGCTTCGCAAAGTAGTTTCTCTCATTGACAATAAGTGTACCGGGAGCTTCTGGGTTATTGGTGTTTTTAATGCATACAGGAACGGAGCGGTTGAATGCGGGCATAAGCGCTTCATCGTGGAAAACAGAGAATCCGGCATAGGCCAATTCCCGCATTTCGCGGTAAGTCATTTTTTCGATGCCGACAGGGTTATCTACGACGTTCGGGTTGGCTGCAAAGACTGAATCGACGTCCGTAAAATTTTCATACAGCTCGGCTTGTGTCGCGGCCGCTAATAAGGACCCTGTAATATCCGACCCGCCTCTGTTGAAAGTACGGAGTGTGCCTTCTTTTGTGTAGCCAAAAAAGCCTGGGAAAACAATAATGCCTGGTTTATCTCGTAATTGTACTAGACAATCATCGCCTTCTGGCAGCGCACGTACCCGCTCAGGCCGTTCGTTCACAAGTAGACCGGCATCTTTTGGACAAACATAGTGTGCATCCAATCCAATATGTGCAAAATAGGCTGCAATCAGCTTCGCATTGTTATCTTCTCCTGATGCTTTCAAGCAATCCATGAATAGGTTAGTGTCATTTTTATCGTTATTTAGACGTTCCCGCAAGTCATTTTCGATGACAGAGATAATTTCCATTGAAAGACCTAGTCCAGTGGCAATCTGTTCGTAGCGTTCTACTACTTCTGCCAGTTCATTCTGTGTGTCTTCTTCCTTAAGAGCCTTTTCAGCAAGTTGAATAAGCAAGTCTGTTACTTTTTCATCTGTGCTGAAGCGTTTGCCCGGTGCTGAGACAACAATGATTTTCCGGGACGGATCAGCAGAAACGATTTGTGCGACTTTTTTTATTTGGTCGGCAGACGCAACTGACGTTCCACCAAATTTACAGACTTTCATATTCATCAAATCCAATCTATTATATAATGGGTTAATTCTATCAATTTAGTGACTTTATCATAAATGGGTTGTTAATGTCCGAATATTTCACTATAATGTCCTTATGTAAAGAACAATTGTTTTTTCATAGTGTACATACAGTTAGGGGAATCGTCAAATGAAAAATGAAATTAACATTGGACTATTAGGATTCGGAGTTGTAGGGAGCGGAGTGGCTAAAATTTTGCTGGGGCATCAAAAAGACTTGCAACATAAACTCGGCGTAACTGTGAAAATTAAGAAAGTTCTCGTGAAAAACTTATTTAAAGAAAGGGATACGATGCTCTCTTCAGATGTATTTACTTCAGATCTGGATGAAGTAATCGGTGATCCCTCTATTGATATAATAGTTGAAGTGATGGGCGGCACCTTTGAAGCGAAAGAGGCGATTGAACGCTCTCTCCGGGGTGGAAAAGGTGTTGTAACGGCAAACAAAGATGTCATGGCTGAATCGGGACTTGAGTTATTGAAGTTGGCTGATGAAAATAAGTGTGACTTATTTTACGAAGCAAGTGTCGGCGGTGGGATTCCGTTAATCCGTACTCTCGAGGACGGGCTAGCTTCAGATCGGATACGTGCATTGACGGGTATTGTGAACGGGACTACAAACTTCATATTGACGAAAATGAAGCATGAAAAAATGTCGTATGAAGATGCATTGGCAGAGGCGACGGCACTTGGTTTTGCAGAAGCGGATCCATCAGCGGATGTAGATGGAATTGATGCGGCGCGTAAAATGGTCATTTTGGCGTCGCTGTCATTCTCTACAGATGTCCGGTTGGAAGATGTATTTGTCCGAGGGCTGAAGGAAATCAGAGAAGGCGATTTAGAACTCGCGGAGCAGTTCGGCTATACAGTTAAACTAGCGGGATCAGCCAAAAAGAATGAAGACGGTGTTGAAATAGCGGTTGAACCCGTGTTTTTCCCAAATTCGCATCCCTTGGCATCGGTAAACAATGAATTCAATGCGGTATATGTATACGGGGACGCGGTTGGAGAGACGATGTTTTACGGACCTGGCGCAGGGTCTTTGCCGACTGCAACTTCTGTAACAGGAGATATTATCGCAGCGTGCCGAAATTTACTCTTAGGTGTAAATGGCAAAAGGTTGCACGCACCACAGTATGAACGACAAGTGAAAAGCGACAGTGCTAAATTCGCACGTTACTTCCATCGTATTCTTGTGAAAGACGAAATAGGTGTTCTGACCAATTTGACGTCTATATACAGCAAGCATGGTGCGAGTTTAGCGACAGTCGTTCAGCATTCTGACAAAAAAGAAGCGAACGCAAACCTTATCTTCATCACACACCAAATTTCGCGCCAACAACATCTTGATATTGTAAACGAATTGAATGAAACACCTAATGTGATCGGCGTAATGAGCCATTACCGGGTAGAGGGGGAAGAATGATGAAAAGATGGAATGGATTAATCGCAGAGTATAAAGAATGGTTACCGGTGACGGAGAATACGCCTGAGCTGACGTTGCAAGAAGGAAATACTCCTCTCATTCATATGAAGAATTTATCCGAACAATGGGGAATTAACCTTTACGTGAAAACGGAAGGGACGAATCCAACAGGTTCTTTTAAAGATCGCGGTATGGTCATGGCAGTCGCAAAAGCGAAAGAAGAAGGTAAAAAGGTTCTAATTTGTGCATCGACAGGCAATACATCTGCATCGGCGGCGGCATACGGCGCGCGTGCTGGAATGCGGACAATTGTTGTTATTCCAGAAGGTAGAATCGCTCTTGGTAAACTTGCACAGGCAAAAATGTATGGAGCAGAGATTGTAGAAATCGAAGGGAACTTTGATGATGCGCTTAATATGGTCCGTGCGGCAGGTGAGGGAGACGTTGCACTGGTAAACTCGGTTAATCCTTATCGTTTAGAAGGTCAAAAAACCATTGCGTTTGAAACGATAGAGCAACTTGGGAAAGTACCGGATATTTTTGCGCTTCCGGTTGGAAATGCAGGTAATATTTCTGCGGCGTGGAAAGGATTTAAAGAATATGCAGATAAGAAAGGAACTGCGAAGCCGGTTCTTCTTGGTGTACAAGCCGATGGAGCCGCACCGATTGTTTATAATCGCGTATTCGAAAATCCTGAAACGGTTGCGACTGCTATTCGGATTGGTAATCCGGCGAGTTGGGAACTGGCCAATGCTGCATTATCAGAATCAAATGGAACTGTTCTCGCTGTAACGGATGAGGAAATCTTGGAAGCATACAGTTTAATTGCCTCTTCAGAAGGTATATTTGCAGAACCCGGTTCATGTGCTTCAATTGCGGGTGTTAAAAAGCAAGTAGAAAATGGCTTGCTGAAGAAAGGTTCAACTGTAGTCGCGATATTGACGGGTAATGGTTTAAAAGATCCGGAGACAGCGATTGAAGTGAATAAAGAAAAGCCAATGATGACTCGTGAACAATTTGATGCGTTTCTTAATGGGTTGAAAGCGGGGAAAGCATAATGGATGGATCCAGTTTTTCCGTCGTAGTTCCTTCATCGACGGCAAACCTTGGTCCGGGCTTTGACAGTATCGGGCTTGCACTAGATCTTTATATGACTATTGATGTAACGCCTGCAGAGACTTGGAAAGTTATCTATGAAGATGACGGTTTTGAGGGTTTGCCGACCGGAGAAGATAATTTGATTGTCAAGACTGTTACAGATATAGCCGAGCGCAATAATCGTGAGGCACCGGCTTGTTTGCTAATCGTTCGTTCGGACATTCCGCTTGGCAAAGGACTTGGAAGCAGTGCAACGGCAATTGCGGCAGGTATTGAAATTGCAAATCAACTACTTAAGTTGAATCTTACAGCCAAGGAAAAGGTATTGCTGGGAAGTGAGTATGAAGGGCATGCGGATAATATTTCGGCTGCACTTCTAGGAGGAGTGACGATTTCCTACTTTGATGGTGTAGAAATAGACACTATTCATATTCGTGAACCGCAAATGGGGGCTGTAATTCTTGTACCGCCTGAAGCTCTACTAACGGAAGCCTCCAGGGGGCTATTGCCAAAAGAGTTATCATATTCGGAAGCGGTGCTCGGCAGTGCAGCTGGAAATGTGCTTTCCGCGGCAATTGTACATGGAGATTGGAAGACTGTAGGACGCATGATGGAAAAGGACATCTTCCACGAGCCATATCGGAAGGAATTGTTCCCAGAGTTTGAACGAATTCGTGAAAGCTGCCGGGAGTATGGTGCGTATGGCATGACAATCAGTGGTGCGGGTCCCTCGTTATTTGTAATGGTGGAACAAGGTCGAGAGCATGAACTAGCTAAACAATTGGCGAGCGATTTTTCTTACTATAACTGTATTGCTGTCAGACCATCTGTTACAGGTGCTGTGATTAATTGAATAGATATCAAAAAAGAAGCGGGCCCGTTTAAGGGCTTCGCTTCTTGAGGTTTAACTGATAAAATTGGCAAAATAAAAATTCGTTATCTGCTAACGAATTAGACTTCAAGCATATGTAGTTTGTTGAAAAAATGGAGGAGGTAGAGGGATTCGAACCCCCGCGGGATTTGACTCCCCTGTCGGTTTTCAAGACCGATCCCTTCAGCCGAGCTTGGGTATACCTCCGTATCAACAATTCATAATTTATCATGTATGAATTAGAGTGTCAACAGTTTTCGACGAAATAGAACAAATTTGTTTTTGAATTGATTTTTTTGCTTATGGGATGTATACTTAGAAATGCCGTGCTAGGTGGGGAGATAGCGGTGTCCTGTAACTTGCAATCCGCTCTAGCAAGACTGAATCCCTTCCCGAGGCTGTCCGTATTGTAGGGTCTGCCTCTTGCACGCAGTGTTGACGTTTGGGTCCCGCGCAATGGGAACCTATGAACCATGTCAGGTCCGGAAGGAAGCAGCATTAAGTAGAATTTCTCATGTGCCGCGGGGTCGCCTAGACCGAGCTGGCGACAGGAGTAACGCTTATGTGCGGCTGTCGAAGGAAGGTGCACGGCTTTAAATTTATAATCCAACTCGTCCATTTCTATGGGCGAGTTTTTTGTTGCGTATAAAGCTAAAAAGCTCTCGTATTACGGATTACTATTTCTGTGGAAAGATATAGTTCAATCCCTCCTCGTTAGTCTAAAGTCTACAATGGAGTGTATTGAGTAAGCTCAATACACAGTTTGGGCGCAATCATACCGAGGTGTGATTGAATAAGAGATTCACGTATGTATTTGTGCTATACTAGATACACTAGCGCATTGCGTCAAAAGGAGAGGAAACTGTTGGTGTATCAAGCTTTTTACCGTGTATATCGGCCTCAATCTTTTGTTGAGATGTCCGGACAGCAACATGTGAAACAGACACTTCAGAATGCCCTCCTTCATAATAAAACGACACATGCATATCTTTTCTCAGGTCCGCGGGGTACAGGGAAGACCAGTGCGGCGAAAATTTTTGCAAAAGCATTAAACTGTGAAAATGGACCGGCGAAAGAGCCGTGCAACGAATGCTCGACATGTCTCAGTATTACAGAAGGATCTAATACAGATGTCATCGAATTTGATGCGGCGTCGAACTCGCGTGTTGAAGAAATGCGGGACATTATTGAAAAAGTACGATTTGCACCATCGAATGCCCGTTTTAAAGTGTATATTATCGATGAAGTGCATATGTTATCAAATTCAGCATTTAATGCCCTTTTGAAAACTTTAGAAGAGCCACCGTCTCATGTTGTATTCATCTTAGCGACTACAGAACCGCATAAATTGCCTCTGACTATTATTTCGCGATGTCAACGCTTTGATTTTAAACCGATAACCTCTAATGATATTGTGGACCGCATGAAAACGGTTCTTGCAGATGCAGGAATCGAGTCCGATGAAGGTGCTTTGAAAGTAATTGCACAGGCGGCTTCGGGTGGAATGCGGGATGCGCTCAGTATGCTCGACCAAGTAGTGTCCTTCAGTGGAGAAAGAATAAATGCTGATGATGCACTACTTGTAACGGGTTCGATTGGTGAAGATATTTTTCATCAGCTAGCAGATGCATTACATAGCAAAGATGCTGGAGCGGTCCTATCATTGCTAGATCGACTTATTGCCGAAGGAAAAGATGTTTCTAGGCTAGCGGAAGATCTAATCACTTTTTTTCGAGACCTTCTACTTCTTAGAACAGCACCAGATTTAAAGGATTTACTTGAGCTTATACCTGGCGATGATCGTTTTGTAGAAATGGCGAAACGATTTGAGTTGGATACGCTATATTTATTTATTGACATACTGGCGAAAACACAGCAAGAAATGCGTTTTTCCAACCATGCCAAAGTTTATATTGAGTCGGCATTTTTGAAAATGATCCATCTTGAAATTCCACTAAGTAAGGGGAGCGGTAGCCAAGTAGTCGATTCCGCGCTTACAGAGAAAGTGGCAGATCTTGAACGGATAATTATGGGGCTGCAGCAACAGATGTCAAGCGGCGGTATGAATACCCAACCAGTTGCTCAACAAGCACAACCGCGTAAAAACGCATCGAAATCTTCGCAAGGCTTTAAAGTTCCAACAGGTAAAATTCATGAGGTTTTAAAAGCTGCAACCAAACAGGACATTAAAACAATTCGGGAAGAATGGGCTGGCATGATGCAAACGATGCAACGATCACATGCTGCACTTCTCGAAGAAACAGAACCGGTTGCGGCATCTGAGAATGCTTTTGTGTTAAAATTCAAATATGAAATCCATTGCCTTATGGCGTCTGAAAATCCTTCACTTCGATCTGGTCTATCAGACGCTTTGCGATCGCGTGCCGGGAAAGCGTATGAAGTCGTTTATGTTCCTGAAGATGGTTGGTTGAGTGTGAGGGGAGACTTCATACGGAAAAACGGGCTTGCGAAACAGACAGAATCGGAAAACACTGATGAGGATTCGACAGCAGAAGAAATGCTTTCTTTTGTGAAGGAAGCCGAACAGGAAAATGCCGATCCGATTGTAACTGAAGCGGAAAAGATTTTCGGTAAAGATTTCATAGAAGTGCATGATGATTAAAAATTAGAGGAGGAAACACACATGAAGGGTATGGGAAATATGCAAGGCATGATGAAGCAAATGCAAAAAATGCAAAAACAAATGGCTACAGCGCAGGAAGAACTGAACGAAAAGCGTCTTGAAGGAGCAGCGGGTGGAGGTATGGTGAAAGTCATCGTATCTGGAGATAAGCGAGTTGTTGAAGTATTCGTTGATCCGACTGTCGTCGATCCGGAAGATGTGGAAATGCTACAAGACTTAATTGTCATTGCCACTAATGATGCTATGACTAAAGCGGAAGAACTAACGAACTCTACGATGGGTCAATTCACAAAAGGATTGAACCTGCCCGGGATGTTCTAGGAGGTACACGAATGCATTACCCTGAACCAATCTCAAAACTAATGGATAGTTTTATGAAATTGCCAGGTATCGGCCCGAAAACAGCGGGTCGACTGGCGTTTTTTGTCTTAAGTATGAAGGAAGATACAGTGCTTGATTTTGCAAAAGCCCTTGTTGACGCTAAAAGAAACCTTCGCTTTTGCTCAGTCTGTGGACATATTACTGACATCGATCCATGTCACATTTGTCAGGATACAACACGTGATGGTTCATTAATTTGTGTTGTACAAGACCCGAAAGATGTTATTGCCCTGGAGAAAATGAGAGATTTCAAAGGGTTGTATCATGTTCTTCATGGCGCTATCTCTCCAATGGATGGAGTTGGTCCTGAAGATATCAATGTTCCGTCACTACTGGTTCGTTTGCAGAATGAAGAGGTTGAAGAGTTAATTTTGGCAACGAACCCTACAATAGAAGGAGAAGCAACCGCGATGTATATTTCGAGGCTTGTGAAACCTTCTGGAATTAAAACGACAAGGATTGCACATGGACTACCTGTCGGCGGTGACCTTGAATACGCAGATGAAGTTACATTATCGAAGGCGCTAGAAGGCCGTCGGGAATTATAGGGGGTCCTCTATAGTGTTTGGGCGAAAAAGTAAGTTAAAAAAAGAGTTTGATGAACGCCTACATTCATTGATGGTTAAAACAAAAGTTGAGTGGGAACAGGCGAGAGACGTTGAAAAGTATCTCAATGAATATGATCAAGAAATTATCACCAGAAGGAAAATAGCGGAAATTAAGCACTTTTACTTATACAAAGAAGCGAAAGCAAGACGGCTAGGAAGTAATTGATATATTTTCACGGGACCGCATACAATGGACCATTCTTATAAAAGAGGTGTATCCCGTGAAGGTTATCAGTATTATCGTTGTTGGTTTGGTTCTTCTTCTATTAGTACTCGTAGACAAAAAGCACATTCACAAAGCGTTAGAACGGTTGTCTGTGTTTTGGTTCCGATTGGCACTTGCGTTCCTAGTTCTTTTTGCAATGAATGTAGCTGGAGGGTTTATCGGTGTCTATGTTCCGGTCAATATTACTTCTGGGTTATTACTAGCTGTTTTAGGGATACCGGGAATTGCCGCGCTATGCACTTTTGCAGTACTTTTATAAAAATATTTTATAAAGTGTTGACTTATCTGTTGAGACGTAGTAATCTTATGTATGTCGCCAGTGAGGCAGACCAAACAATAAGGAATGAAACGTAATTCCTAACCAAATGAACCTTGAAAACTGAACAGCAAAACATCAATGAG
>NZ_JBYHFP010000030.1:0-16489 GCF_057669885.1 Sporosarcina sp. Y1011
TTTCCGGCTTATCGCGGGAGGCATCCACAAAGCGCCGAAGCGGGAATAGTGGGATTTCCAGCTCTATCCATTGTATCGGGACACATATAAATCGCAGTAGCAATCACCGATAACGAAATACGCTTTCTTACATCTACCATCCAGCGCAGGCGCGTCTTCGTGGTAGCCGAAGCGGTATTAGCAGGATTTCTAGTTTATTCTATATAAAAAACGAGCCTCTCGGGACTATCCCAGGAGGCTCGTTTTGTGCTTATACTGACTCGACAACGCCCCATTGGTCGATGGCGCGTTTCAGAGATTCTGACGTTTTTGCTGCTTCTTCGAGCGGGATTTGTTTGACACTTGCGTCAATCGCCGCCCGGAATGCCTTGGCACCTTGCGTCGGTCCATCTGGATGGCCAAATATTCCGCCCCCAGCATTGACGACTAGATTATCTCCGAAATCCTTCAGCAATTGCGGCACCATGCCTGGGTGAATTCCCGCGGATGGTACTGCAAATGTTTTTTCGAAGCCATTGTCTTCTATCAGCGCTTCATTGATTGCCAACGCATCAAATTTCGAAATGGCAACATTGCCATAGGGGCTTGGGAACAAGGACAGATCTCCGCCGATGAGCCGCGTTAACTTCCCTACCAATAACGAGTAAGAGAATCCGCCGCCCGCTTGACCTGCTAGAACACCAGATAATGCGGAATGCGCCACAATTGGCAAACCGATATTGTTATTTTCACGCAGCGTTTGAAGTGCATCTAGCCCATACGCATGGACGTTGAATAACAACGCGTTCGCGCCGAGCGCAGCCGCCTGTTCTGCCTTATCATGAAGCTCATTCGTCCGCCCCGACAAGTTCACTGCATACAATGCCCGATTTCCTGTTTTATCATAATGCCGATCGATAATGTCTTTTGCTGTTGTAATTCGCTTATAAAACGGTGTTAATTCATTCTCAAAAAGAATTTCATCGTCTTTGATGAGATCGACGCCGCCTGCTAGCAGTTCTTCTAGTTGAGCGGAGAAAAAGGACAGATCCCTTCCCATGACCCCTTTGAAGATGGCTTTCAGCAATGGGCGATCCATAACATTCAACTGCTCTCGAATCCCTTTTGTACCGAATCGTGGCCCCGGAAATTGTGCAAGCAATTGTTTGCCAAAATCCAAATCGATTAATTCATAGCCTTCAAAAAAAGAAAGCTTGCCGTAGACAGTCGTGAAAATTGCGGGAAGATCTGCCGAATAGTTAGCGGATGGATAAAAGATCTTCACCGTATCCTTCACTTCCCCTTTTTCCACAGAAACGACTTCACCTTTATGGTGCTTCAATTGCTGCTGTTCAAGATGCGGAATATCTGTCCAAGACCCAATTGTGAGCCCGAGTGCATGTTGCTCCGCTATTTTTTCTTGCTCTGGATGTGTCGGAAATAGATAAGTGGCTGTAACTCCCATTAAAATTCCTCCTTGTGACTACTGTCGATGAACCAGCTCTCCAATTCTTCCAAAGAGCGTATTGTGTGACGGTTAAGTATCAAATACTTCCCGAGCTCCAACACTTTTTTCCTTCTGGTCATGCGTTTTTCTTCATCTTCTTCATAATTTAAATCGTCAATTTGTGCAATACCGATGGAGCGACGGACCAATTCGCACCCTGCATACCCCAGCATATCGGTAAAGTTCTCTTCCATTACATGCGTCAGGAAGCCGTCGAGTTGTGTATAAGGTTCATTGGATTCTTCTCTCCAAACTTTTGCGAATGTATCGGCGTACGCATACCAAGCTTCCCGCGCTTGTTCATAGCGCTTCGTTTGAAATTCAGGGTGTCCGATTCCATTTAACAACAAGCTCGCGATAAAATGCCCCATGTCAAATCCGAACGGCCCAAAACAAGCAAACTCGGTATCGAATACAACTGTTTTGTCTTCTCCCATGAAAATGGCACCACTATGTAAATCGCTATGGATGAGCGCATCCGCTTTCGTCATGAACTTATGTTTTAATTTCGCCACTTCCAGCTTTAACTGGTGGTCTTGACTTAGAAATAATACATCATTTTTCAAGCCTTCTTCAAAGAAATTGCTGTCATGCAAATTGTATGGACAATCGAAAGAGAGCTCTTCCGTCATTTCCCGCATAGCCGGATTTGTAAAAGAGGCATTCAACTCTTTCTTTAATTTTGGATCCAGGTAGAAATCGGACGTATAAAAAGTGGTCTTCGCACTGAATACACCTATGTCTTTCGCAAATACGGTAGATTCCGTCCCATTATTCAAAGCCGTGCGCCCCATTTCCATCGGATGCATGTCTTCCATCACAACAATTGCCATGATTTCATCCAGAAGATGCACTTTCGGAACAGAACCGGGAATGATGTTATCGTATTCCTGTAATACTTTCGCTTCGAGAACGACCCGGTCGATCGGGATAGGCATTGACTCTCCTACAATCCTCGCATAAGGTACAGCCTGCTTGAGTATCAAGCTCTTCTGTTCCCCCGTTAATCGATAAACATGATTTATCTTCCCATCACTTACTTCCGTCACAACAACTTGTTCTTGTTCACTAAAGAAGCCACGCTTTTTAACATACTTCACGATTTCATCGATTTCTAAAAATGCATAGGTTGCTAGTTCCTGATGACTTGATGTATTCATGTTATTTCCTCCTTATGTACTGTCTATGATGATAAAAAAACCCCTTCAGTTAAGAAGAGGTTTTTCACACAACTTCTTATCTTTCAGCATCAATGCTGTAAGAATTAGCACCGTGCTCAATTGAGTCGGTTGCCGGGCTTCATGGGGCTTTTCCCTCCGCCTGCTCCTGATAAGAGTATATTTATTATTTTTAATTACCATTAGATTCGCACAATGTTATATGAAATTATAGCATGCCTCTTACTAATTGTCTATGTAATTGAAACCCATCAAATAGTTAAAACACTGACTACATATTGCATTTTCTAAACGTTTTGTAAATCAAGAGATTCAGTTATCAAAATTGTAGTATAATTAATGAACGAATACAATATGTGGAGGCTTTAACTAAAATGACTGAACAATCTAATGAGTTACAAAAAAGTGAAGTACTTTCAACATTACAAGCGGAAGAATTTGATGTATTAATCATCGGGGGCGGCATTACGGGGGCTGGAATTGCCTTGGACGCAGCCAGTCGCGGCATGAAAACAGTGCTTGTGGAAATGCAGGATTTTGCTGCTGGGACGTCCAGTCGTTCTACAAAAATGATCCATGGCGGCTTGCGATACCTGAAAAACCTTGAAGTGAAGATCGTTGCGGAAACAGGCAAGGAACGGGCGGTCGTCTATGAAAACGGACCCCATGTGACGAAGCCCGAGTGGCTGCTTTTGCCGATTTATAAGGACGGCTCCATGGGTAAATTCAGTACCTCCATCGGATTGCGCGTCTATGACTTTTTGGCAGGCGTGAAAAAAGAAGAACGAAAGAGTATGTTGACCAGAGAAAGAGCTTTGCATGCGGAGCCTAAACTTAGGGCTGAAGGGTTACTTGGCGCTGGCCGTTTCGTTGAATACCGATCGGATGATGCGAGACTGACGATTGAAGTGATGAAAGAAGCTGTCAGTCAAGGCGCTACTGTATTCAATTATACAAAAGTGACTGATTTTATTTACAATGAAGGAAAAGTTACAGGCGTATCCGTGGTTGACCAATTAAATGGCAAAACTAGTGAAATACGCGCAAAAACAATTGTGAACGCTGCCGGACCATGGGTAGATACATTGAGGGAGAAAGACAACTCCTTGGATTCAAGGGAAATACGTTTGACGAAGGGCATTCATCTCGTTTTTGACCAAAGTGTATTTCCTTTGAATCAGATTGTTTACTATGACACGCCAGATGGCCGGATGGTGTTGGCGATCCCACGGGATGGGAAAACGTACGTTGGGACGACAGACACTGACTACAAAGGGGATATGGTTCATCCCCGAATGACCGTAAGCGACCGCGATTATTTGATGGACGCCATCGCACTCATCTTTCCGAAGTTAACCATTGCGGCGAGTGATATTGAATCCAGCTGGGTTGGGCTACGGCCTTTGATCAATGAAAAAGGTAAAGGGGCATCCGAAGTTTCAAGAAAAGATGAAATTTGGGAATCCGCTTCCGGGTTACTCACCATTGCTGGAGGAAAACTGACGGGCTATCGAAAAATGGCGGAAACGATTGTAGATGTCGTCGCTTCAAAACTCAAAACAGATACAGGAACAATATATTCTTCGTCCAGCACGAAGAATATGCCCATTTCAGGCGGACACGTCGGAGGTTCCCGTAACTTTGAAACGTTCATGTATCGCAAGATCAAACAAGGCATACAACTCGGATTAAATCAGGAAAGAGCGCAGTCCCTCGTGAAAAAATATGGCTCAAATGTAGATATCCTTTTTGATTTATTACAGAAAAACGAGCAGGCGGCGCAGGATTCTGGGCTACCCGTCTACCTCTATACGCAAGTTCTTTACTCGATCACAGATGAATTCGTCCGTACGCCCGTTGACTTTTTCTGGCGACGTACAGGCGCATTACTGTTTGACATTCAATGGGTGAACGAGTGGAAAGTGCCCGTCATTGAAATGATGAGCAAAGAGCTTGGTTGGAGTGACGCGCAGAAAGCAGATTTCCGTGCTGACCTTGATACACATTTGCATGATGCGACTGTTCCGGTTGACGGGGAATAATATCAATGGAATCGACAAAAATAGCCTTCTCCAGATGCATTTTGGAGAGGGCTGTTTTTAGATTCGTTTCACAAGCAGTCATGCTTTATCCCACAACGCAAACTTGGTTTTTACCATTCTCTTTTGCTTGATAGAGTGCCATATCTGCAGAATTGAATAACTCCTTAAAATCTATTACTTTCCCTTTTTCATTATCAGCCACCCCAACACTTGCGGTGATCGAAACGAACTTCCCTTCATGTTCCACTTCTATACTTCTAATCGTTTCCGATAGCTGATCGGCTTTCTTCTTCCCGTCTTCCAGTGAAATGTTTTTCAGAATAACGACGAATTCGTCTCCGCCAAATCGACTCATTAGGTCCGTTTCTCTGAAAACCGTTGAGCAATATTGACTAATCTGCTTCATAACAGCGTCACCCACTAGATGTCCATATTCATCATTAATGAGCTTAAAGTTATCGATATCAAATGCGATACATACGATGCTTTCATTGTCCGAGGATGCTTTTTTAAGCCACTCATTCGTGGTACTTTCCAAATAACAGCGATTGTATAGTCCTGTCAAATAGTCCGTGCTGGCTCTTTTTTCAATGGAGGAAAGGCCATGTTTAATTTCAAGCTTAAGTGCCGCTAACGCTAGTCCACTTTTAGTAATTTCATTGAGCACGGTGATGTATTCTTTTTGAACTTCATAGCCAAGTAATTTGTCATCCATGAGCTCGCATAAGTCGCATCTTTGTTCTTGTATATCTTTCAATAAATTATAATCATCATAGCTTGCTGCTAAATCCCTGGCAGTGGTGTATGCATCAAATGCTTCCCTAAATCGTTTTTGCGCTGCAAACCATTTACCAAGTAAATAATAACACTGGGCCTTTTCCCTTATAAACGAGTCTAAAATGGGATGATTAATCATCTCATCCACCAGTAGTTTCGATTCAGTTAAACCCCCAAGTCCAATATAAGCATTTGCCATGTTTAATGTGACTCTTAGTTCTAGAATTGGGCTTGCCGGTTGATGTAATTTCGCCATTTCAAGTCCGACTTCAGCCATTTCCAATGCTTCACAATAGTTTTCTTCGACAATGCATATATGACTGTAATTGCTATATCCGTTGCTAACTATATTATAATGTTTTAATTTCTTGCCCAAATGAATGCTTTTTTCGAGTGTCGCTTTTGCATTGCTGTAATCTTTGTTATAGGCATGGAGTAAAAAATACGTATTATATGAATGCAGTTTGTCGGTTTCATCGCCATATTTAGTACATAGTTCTTCATGAGCCTCGATGCTGTTAAAGGCTTCGGTTAAATCACCAATTGAGTAGTAGGCGGCTGCTAAATACGCATGAGCCGCGAGGACAAATTTATATTCATTTAGTCTCAGCCCATTTTCCAACAGATGGTGGCACCCCTCGATTGTTTCTTTGTACTTGCCCTCAGCCCTTAAAGTCAATACATTTTCAAGCAGTAGATCTAAGTCTTCTGTCTCCATATCCTTCTCCTAATTGTCGAATTTTGTAGTTTTTCGTAGACTTTATCCTAATTGTTTTAATAGTTCTATCGTATCATATTGTGAGATATTTTAGAAGTGCAGATAGTAGTTATTTTAATCTAGTGAATAATCAAGTGATTGTTTTTTTAGATTTATAGCTCATTGTTGAACACGGCATGGACAGTGGTGAATAAAAACAGCTCCATTCCACAATTGATGCTGTGAATGGAGCTGTTGTTATTGTTATTCTTATCGCTCACACGCGATCAAATCTTTATCACGATCACTTTTTTTGTTCAGATCATATACAGCTTTGGATACGAATGGAGCGTACTTTGTTTTGCCGCCTACATTTTTAACAGAGGCTGATCTTGCCACGCCGCCTTTATACACCTTGTTCAGTTCAGTGCAATTTTTGTAGCTCACTGCTTTCGGGCTAGCTGCATCTACTTGCAACGCGTTAAATGAGAAACTGATGGCAATTGCGAGTGTAAGTATTGCTGTAAGTATCTTCTTCAAACGAACGACCTCCTATTCCATAATTCTATATTATCAGCTTTCAAGCTGTATAGAAACCCTTATAAAGGGAATTCGATATATTTCTGGAATTTTTGTACTTTTAACTAAACCTTGATGTCCAATACCGTCTTAAAGCATGATTATAAAACTCTCGGTTTGTTGGACACTTCATCGATTTGGTTGGTCACCTCACCAATCTCTAACTTGCCTTGTCATCAAAAAAAGAGCTAGCGTCAAATACAAATTGTATTTGATGCTAGCTCTTTTGGATTAGCGATTATATTTTCTTTTTCTCTGTTAATTCTTTGTCGTCTAATTTGAATTCATCAGTGACATCATCGACGATGTCTTTCGTTGAATTCTTAAATTCTTTTAGTGTTTGTCCAACAGCTCTTCCTAATTGAGGCAATTTAGCTGGTCCGAAGATGATTAACGCAATCACTAAAATTATAATTAAACCGGGTACACCGATGTTTGGCATGAGTTGTTCCTCCTTTGAATTGTGGTGCATTTTATTCAGGTACGTACATCAGTATACCACTTTTTACACCTCGTGAGCTAAAAATCCCTCTTCATTTGCTCACTTTCTTTATTATGACCTGCTGAATACAAGAACGCTGATTTCAAATAAATGGATGAATAGAATAACAATTAGAAAAATTGAATCCTATTATCAGGGATACTATGAAGGTCACAGCTACACTATTTAGCCGTTTTCTCAACTCCGTTAAATGTTTGATAAGCGTATATTTTCTTTCACGCTTTTCATCACCCATCTATCCTTTTTAAGGTTAATTGGTATCAAAAAATGGTAACTATAGTTTTATTTCACAAAAAAAGCTTGAATTCATACTATTTAGATACCAAGTGTAGTAGAATTAGAGTCGCTTAGACCCACCCGAATAGTATACATGCCAGTATTGATTTATAAATAATACGACGCTTACTCGTAAAAAATATAGAAGAATGTAATGACTACCTATATTGAAGGGCTACAATTGGGGATTCAGACATTTCACCTATTTTTTTGTAGAGGTGCTTTATTATGATCTCTTGGACTGGGAAAAAGTACATAATTTGTGTTTCACTGTTTAGTTAGGTAAATAATTAGTTGTCGTTTTAATACTTTGAATTTGGAGGTTTTATCATGTCAGAAAAAGAAAAGAAGTCCTTTGAAGGTAAAAAGTCTTCGAGACGTTCATTTTTAAAGAATTCAGGATTAACGGTAGGCGGACTGGTTTTGGGTGGTGCTGTTGGTACCCTGTTGAGCAACGATTCAACAACAACCACAACAGCGGTGAAAGACTCAAGCACGTCCAAGCAGGCAGAAAACCTACATGTCGCTTTAATGTACTTTACGCCTGAGCAATACCGAACTACGGAGGCCGCAGCGGAAAGAATTTTCCCTAAAGACAAAAACGGTCCTGGTGCTAAAGAATTATTAGTTGCTTATTATATTGACCATCAATTAGCAGGTGCTTGGGGAATGGGCGCAAAAGAATACACATCAGGACCTTTTTACCCAGGAGAGCCGACTCAAGGTTATCAAGGTCGCCAAAACAGACAACAAATTTTTGAAGTAGGACTAAAAGGTCTTATGGATCAAAGTGTAAAAAAATACGAAAAAGCTTTCGATAGACTTTCAGCTGAAGAGCAAGACGCAATTCTTACTGAATTTGCTGAAGGAAAAGTAGAGTTAAAAGGAACAACTTCTACTGCCTTTTTCAACACTTTACGGTCTGCAACAATTGAAGGTGCATACTCAGATCCTTTGTACGGCGGTAATGCAGGTATGGAAGGTTGGAAGATGAAAAACTTCCCTGGTCACCAAATGAGCTTCTTAAATATTATTGAAGAAGAATTTGTAGTAGTAGAACCGATGGCATTAAACTCACAACATAATCACTAATCAGACGTACCCAAAGATAGATAGCCCAATAAGGAATTTGTAATCATTTAGAGCTTTACGATTGAGGAGGAAATAGTAATGGTGAAAAAATTACCGAAAACAGATGTAGTTATTATTGGTGTTGGTTGGTCCGGCGGTATTATCGCTTCCGAGCTGACAAAAAAAGGACTTAAAGTAGTTGGTTTAGAAAGAGGGAAAGACCGAAAAACAGAAGATTATTACATGGCGCATGACGAACTTAGATATGCGGTTCGCCATGAAATGATGCAAGACCTTTCAAAAGAAACAATCACTTTCCGTAATCATGACAAAATGCGTTCTCTACCGATGAGACAATATGGTTCGTTTTTACTTGGCGTAGGTGTTGGTGGTTCAGGAGCACACTGGAATGGTCAGAACTTCCGTTTTCTTCCTTATGATTTCGAACTGCGAAGCAAAACCATTGAAAAATATGGAGAAGGTAAAATTCCAGCTGATATGACCATTCAAGATTGGGGCATTACATATGATGAAATCGAGCCCTACTACGATCAATACGAAAAAATGGCAGGGATTTCAGGAGAAGACAATCCTTTAGGCGGGAAACGTTCAAATCCATTCCCAACTCCTGCGATGAAAAAAACACAAGCTATGCAATTGTTCGATAAAGCAGCAAAAAATTTAAAACTTCATCCATATGTTCAACCGTCTGCCAATCTATCAGAAAACTATACAAACCCTGATGGAATTTCCAGAGTGGCTTGTCAATATTGTGGATTTTGTGAACGCTTCGGTTGTGAGTACGGTTCAAAAGCAGACCCTAACGTTACTGTAATACCAGTAGCAAAAGAAACTGGAAACTTTGAAATCCGAACGCATTCAGAAGTACGCCGTATTGTACACACAGGAGGTAAAGCTACTGGCGTAATCTATACAGATATGACAACAGGCGAAGAATTTGAACAGCCAGCAGATGTTGTTGTATTAACAGGCTATGTCTTTAGTAACGTTAGACTTCTTCTACTTTCAGAAATTGGCAGACCTTACAATGCAACTACGGGTACTGGCGTAATCGGGAAAAACTATGCCTACCAAATCAGAAAAGGACGCGCAACTGGATTCTTTGACGAACAAAAGTTCAATAACTTTGCAGGTGCAGGCGGCTTAGGGATGATTGTAGATGATTACAATGGCGATAATTTCGACCACACTGATTTAGACTTCATCCACGGCGGGATGATTATCCTTGGACAAACAGGACAAAGACCTATTGCCAATAACCAAATCCCATCGGGTACTCCGACTTGGGGTGCTGAGTTTAAAGAAGCTTCTTTAAAATATACAAATGCGTCGTTAACGGTTAGTGGCGAAGGAGCATCAATGGCTTACAAACAGCATTTCCTTGACCTCGATCCTACTTATAAAGATTCATTTGGTGATCCACTGGTTAGGATTACCTTTGACTTTGAAGACCAAGACCGTGCGTTGACTAAGTTCTTAGCAGAGAAATGTGAAGCTATCTTAAAAGAAATGGGCGCAGATCATATAGATACGAGTAAAGAGCTTGGCCCATATAACGTTGCTGAATATCAGTCTACTCATAACACGGGTGGCGTAATCATGGGCGCGGATCCTGAAACTTCTGCGGTCAATAACTATTCTCAGATGTGGGACGTAGACAATCTATTTGTTGTCGGTGCTTCTTCATTCCCGCAAAATGCTGGATACAATCCAACAGGTACAGTGGGTGCATTATCTTACCGTGCTGCCGAAGGGATTCTCGCGTTCTTCGAAAAAGGCGGTCAGTTGGTTGAAGGAAAAAGCGAAAACCAATTAGTCTAATCTTCAAATTGAAAGAGTCATTTACGATTGGAATTGTATTGTTCAATTTTTAATGGTTTGGCAAAACTCTTTCTCGTATTCGTGCATCCTATCATCTAGATAAGGAGGAATTACCATGCCAAGTATCGGCTTACCGGGTTTAATACTCATTTTAATACTAGCTCTCGTCATCTTCGGTCCTTCCAAACTACCTCAATTGGGGAAAGCGGTTGGAGAAACTTTAAAGGAATTTAAAACTTCTACTAGAGATATCATCAATGATGAAGAAAAAGACGAAACGAAGTTAGATGCTAGTGAAACAGACGTTGAAAAGAAAATCTAATGTAAATGGCCAGCTATTCTTTGTGAATAGCTGGCTTTTTTGTATTTAATATGGCGTGGAAATCTTATTGATGCTATAGGGTGTACGCTGGAGTGTTTCATTATTGAAAGTGATTTTGAGATGTATGGACTGAGATTATAATGTGATTACTATTTGATACTAATTTCATTGAAGAAAGACACACTACAGGATGCAGTTCTAATCCCCAATAACGAAATGTGCTTTCTTAAAGAGACCATCCAGCGAAGGCGCGACTTCGTGGTAGCCGAAGCGATAAGACTGAAAGTGCACTTCTTTCCGGCTTAGCGCGGGAGGCATCCACAAAGCACCGAAGCGGTATTAGCAGGGTCTCTGTTTCATTCCATCTATAGATTCTGTTGTTAAATGCATTCACTCGATTTATCACACTATAGGTTGCAAATCTAATCCCCAATAACGAAATATGCTTTCTCACACCTACCATCCAGCGAAGGCGCGACTTCGTGGTAGCCGGAGCGATAAGACTGAAAGTGATTTTCTTTCCGGCTTATCGCGGGAGGCATCCACAAAGCGCCGAAGCGGTATTAGCAGGATTTCTGATTCTATCCATTTCTCTTTATGCTTTCGTTGGACACTTCGAAGTGTTGGTTGAAAACCTCCTTGTTGATTGGACACAAAAAACCAGACAATCCCCAAATTGTCTGGTCTCCATTAAGCGAATTACCCGATTCGTATCCCACACAGCCTACCTAACACTTAATCATCTACAGCTGATGTTACTTAAGTTTAGCCCCATCAAATTCATAAACCGCAACGGTTCCTGACATTTCGTGTGTTGCTGCTAGTAATGCGTTACCTGTTGGACTTTTAGAAGCTGGGATGAATCTTAAGCCTTCAGGCGCTACATCCCCTGCAACTTCTTTCGTGAAGTCACGGCTTGTTACAAACGTCACATACTCAGGGCTTGATGGATTTGTAAGGTCATAAACCATAATACCGCTGATGCGTTCTAACGCGATGAATGCATACGTTTTCCCATTGATTTCTCCAGTTGTTACCGATTCCGGTTCTGGACCTTTGCTGTTACTGCGATCATCCACATCTACATTGTCGTTACTTATGTTAAAGAATGGTTTTAATTTCGGGTCATTTGCGATGATTGATTCGAAATCGCTTCCGCTATCAAATACGAGTTCCATTGTTTTTGCATTGAAGATAGAGAAGCTACGTCCGCCGTATCCATAAAGCGCTTCGTATTCTCCGGCTGTATTTTTTCCATCTTCAGTCGTAATTTTAAAATCATTTAGTGTAGTTAAGTCAAATGCATCTAGCTCTGCTTGTGTATAGCCTGCATAATGCTCTGCTTTTAATTTAACTTTATCAATAATTTTATCTACTTTTTTATCTTCACTGAATCCTTCATAGTCACGTGCGTCCCCTTCGTTCGGTGTGATGATGTACGTATCTGCACCTACAGTGAACGTTTCAATGGCATCTGGCATATAGAATGAAAGGATTGGTTGTTTCTCCAGTTTTACTTTGCCATCTTTGAGCGCGTCTAGTTCATTTCCAGCTGCTGAATAATCTTTTACGCCTAACCCTTTAACGCTTAGGATTTTACCTGCTACAAGGTCAACAGTTGCGATTGCATTGTTTTCTTGCAGGGATACGTAAGCTGTTTTGCTGTCAGCAGAGACGGTTACATATTCAGGCTCTAATTGTGCCAAGTACGATTTTCCTTTGCCTTGATAAGACATCCGAACTTTATCGTCTAGCATTGCTTCTGTAAATTTCAGTTCTGTATGCGTATAAGTTGCTACATCAATGACGGAAATAGACCCTTCTGGATCAATTAAATCACTTGTTTTTTCTGCATTATCATCTAGTTCTCCTTCATTTGCAACGATTGCTTTCGTCCCGTCAGGCGTGAATGCCACCATATCTGGCAATGCGCCGACTTGAACAGATTTTACAAACTTCCCGTCTTTCGTTGCGAAGATGATATAGCCTCGTTCTGTTTTCGGATCGCTCACTGCAGAAATCGCAATTAAATCTTTTGTTGGATGTGAAGCAATGCTCGTAATATCAGCTACACCCTCAACGCCATAGCTTGATAGTAGTACTCTTGTCGTTTCTGTAATGCCTGTTAATGTACCCGATTTTAAGTTATCAAATGATACAATATCAAAGCCTTTTACTGCACCGTTTGTGACGAATGCTTTTTTCATGTTTTCATCATAAGCTAAAATCTCTGTTCCACCTTCGCCTTTAAGGCTGTCGTAGCGGGCAACTTGAGAGACTGTTAGCTTTTCAGGGTTCGTGTTATAGAAACTTGTGATTGGAGCTACAACTTGTCCTTTAACGTCTACAATTCGGCCTTCACGTTCAGTTGGGATTTTGTCGCCTAGGGATACTAAGTGCTCTCTTAAGTTTTCCCAATCTGAAAGCCCAAGATCCGTTACACGACCTGCATCATAAGCTTTTTTAAGAACGTCATAGCCGTCTCCACCTTTTGCTGTGAAGGCGTTTGTTGCTACTGTATATGTTGTTGCGTTTTCGAGTTTAGTGTAGGTACCATCTGCGTTTTTATAGGCAATTGAAACGACACGTTCTCCAGCAGGTTTAGAAGAATCGAATTCTACTTTCGCACCTGATACATGGAGGAAACCGCCGTTTTCTTTTGGATACTCTTTAAAACTAATTTCAAATGCCTCTTTGATTTCTGCACCAGTAACATCCATCGTCGCTAGCGTGTTACCAAATGGAAGCACAGTGATTACGTCCCCTACTGTGATTGGACCGGCGTCAATAGCAGATCTAATTCCCCCACCATTTTGGAATGCCATAATTACTTTTTTATCTTTTACATAATCTTTCGCTTTTGCAAGCATGCCATCCGTGATTAAGTTCCCTAGAATCGTTTCACTCGCTCGTACACTTGTGCCCGGTACATAACCTTCATCAGATGTCCTTGGACTTATTAGTGCATTTTTAAGTGTTACGCCAATTTCCTCTTCATTTACAGCTGCAATTCGATCTTTATAAGGTTTTAAGAGCTTAACTGCCTCAGCATTCTCTTCTTTGTCTTTAGTCGCAATCAACTTACCTGCATGTCCTACTACGACACCGTTTTTATCAAATTCAATATCTAACGTACCGAGGTAATCTGAATACTGATACGCTTGTACAATAATTGTTTTGTCTTTCGTTGCGCCTTTTTCATCTTTTTCCACAACAACAGGTTTGTCTAATTGCGTATGGCTATGTCCACCTACAATTACGTCAATCCCGTCGACATTTGCAGCTAGTTCTTGGTCATTGTCCATAGCGGCATTATCATCAAAACCAATATGTGTCAGTGCTACGATTTTGTTAACACCCATTTTTTCGAATTCAGCAACCATTTTTTCTGCATCCTCAATATAATTAGAGAATGTAATTTCTCCTGGACTCGCAAGATTTTTCGTTTCCGCAGTTGTTAGACCAAAGATACCCACTTTTTCTCCGTCTACTTCTTGGACAATTCCTGCGTAGATATTGCTATCTTCAGGTGTTGCTGAAATTTTCGTATTGAACAATCCATCAAACATTGGATCTTTTGAGAAATCTACATTCGCGGATACAAACGGGAAGTTTGCCGCTCTAATGAAGTCAGCCAATGCTTTATGGCCTTCCGCTGATGAACCAAGGTCAAATTCATGGTTACCGAATGTCATAGCATCGACTTTCATTAAATTCATGAACGCTAAGTCTGCTAATCCTTGGAATTCATTGAAATACAAAGTACCAGAGAATACATCTCCTGCATTTAACAACAATGCATCCGGTTTAGCTGCGCGTACCTCATTTACTGCTGTAACCAGTTTGGGTGCTTTGTCCGTATTCGCATGTATATCATTTACGTGCATCAAAGAAAGGTTAAACGTTTTTCCATTGCCTCTAGTGGAAGCCGATTCACTTCGAACAATAAAGGAAGCCATTTGCCCTCTTGTAACGAAAGCATTTGGTTCAAATCTAGTAGGAGTGGTTCCAACTGTGATTTTATTATTGATCAAAGCTTGGACATAATCTGCGTACCAGTTTTCAGCTCTGACATCTGTAAATGGGCTCTTCGTAAACTTGACGTCTTCTAGATTAAATCCAATACTAATCATCTTGGCGATATGCGCACGTGTCAGTGGGCTGCTAGGTTTAAATGTCTTATCGTTATACCCTTCTACAATGCCAGCTTCAACAAGAGCAGCAATTGCTCCGTAATACGTGTCAGTCACTTTAACGTCTTTGAATCCCGGGTTTTTCACATTCTTTGTATCCAATTCAAGGGATTTCGCTAAAACGGTAGCAAGTTGCCCCCGCGTTACGGCCTGATTCGGTTTATAAGTGCCATCGCTGTATCCTTTTACGATCCCTCTAGAAGCCAAACTGATAACTGCGTCATAGGATCGATGACTTTTTATATCTTTTACATCAGAAAATGTAGGGATTTTCACCTCTTCGGCTTGTGTATATACCGGTGCAGCTACTGCAAGTGTTCCCGTTGCTACCGCTACAGCCATCGTCGCTCCGAATGCTTTTTGATATGAATTCAATTGAATAGCCTCCTAAAGTTCTATGTATTGTAAGGGCTGATTTAGTCCTTTTATTAAGGTTACCATTCTTAAACCTCTGAAATGTTAAGTGATTAATAAGGTTTTGGTGGATTGTTAGTTTAGTGTAATGAGTGTTGGTTTTATGTAAATTTTTGTGGGTGTGGGGGATTTTGTAGGTCGGGGTTCGGGCGGTCGCATGGTGGATTTGAGCGGTCGGCGTGCGAGTTCGGGCGGTTGCACGCTAGATTCGAGCGGATCGCGTGCGGGTTCGGGCGGTCGCACGGTGGATTCGAGCGGTCCGCGTGCGGGTTCGGGCGGTTGCGCGGTAGATTCGAGCGGTTCGAGTGCGGGTTCGGGCGGTCCGCGTGCGGTTTTGGGCGGTCGCGCGGTTGTTTCAAGCAGTCCGCGTCCGGATTCGGGCGGTCGCGCGATGAATTCGAGCGGTCCGCGTGGGGTTTTGGGCGGTCGCGCGCTGGATTCGGGCGGTGCGCAAGAGGCTAGATAAAAAGCGTTGGCTTATAGAATAAATTTTTGGTATATTTAAAACAAACCGATTGGTATGTTGACGGTAATACAACGAATCTACACTTAACCATTTTATAAATACAGAACAACTTTCAAATAACTTGTTAAAGGGGGATTTGGCAGATGAATCAATACAATAGTATTTTAGTAGCTATAGACGGTTCAATTGAAGCCGACTATGCATTTCGTAAATCAATTGATATCGCCTATCGAAATCAAGGATCCCAATTACACATCGTTAACATTATAGATACGAAATATTTCGGAGCGCTTGATAAAGATATTGCTGAGCAAGTCAAAGATAAATCACAGGAAATTTTAGATCGCTACAAAGCACGTGCAGCAGTTGCTGGCGTTAAAAATGCAACGTCCATTATTGAATATGGGTCACCTAAAACGGTAATAACAAAAGAGATTGCTAAAACGGTGAAGGCAGACTTAATTATTTGTGGCGCTACGGGGCATACGCCAATAGAGCGCTACATAATTGGTTCGGTATCTGAAGCAATCGTCCGTTCAGCTAAATGCGATGTTTTAGTCGTACGTACGCCTGCGAATTGAACAATAAAAAACGGCTCAGACTGTTGTGCACCCCAAAAGTTAGAGTCAAAATCTAACTTTTGG
>NZ_JBYHFP010000031.1:0-15619 GCF_057669885.1 Sporosarcina sp. Y1011
CGTACTTTGCGCTGCCGCTGCATAAAGTGCCATTGGATTTGCCAAAAGAGAAAACTCTTCAAACCAGTGATGTTCTAACGTATTAAACGTGTACAATTGTATCCTTTATTTTTCCGGGCGTAATTATAATTACATTGATATACATAGGTTGTACAAATTTCGTCCAAATTACTGTGGGTGAAATTAACTTAAATTACAAATAAACAACTTTTTCATCGAATAAAAATCATCTTATTTGGTTTTCAGGTGAGATTGGGAATTTACAACGGATTTATTTTATAGGGGTGAATCATTGAAAATATTAAGCAGAATTTTTATGGCTCTACTTTTTTTCGGTGTATTAATATTAATTGTTCTATGGATCACTAAAATTTCGCTATCAATATTTAATGATAGTAACTTCTTCTTAGCCTTGTCAGCAACTTCGACCGAAATTTGGATCTATGTCAATATCTTGGACACAAAATGTTAAGTCTTTTGTCAGAAACGGCATCCATTCATGGATGGTCCTATATCCAGCGAAAGCTGTCAAGAGAAAGTCCGCTCTTGACAGCTTTCGCTGGATATAGGAAGTACAGCCCTAGGTAGCACCAACCGTTTTTCAGTGTATGAATATATGTAATATCCGCAACCCATTTTTCGTTGATTGTAGTAGTTTCAAAATCCTGATCCAATAGATTCTCGCGTTCTTCTATTTGATTAGCCGATGAAGCTGGACAATATTTTTTTCGTGATGTTGGATCGGATCCCTTCTTTTTTCATAATGCGCTGGACTCGTTTCAAGCTGACGGTGAAGCCTTCTTTTTTAAGAAATTGATGAATTTTAGGTGCACCGTAGCGGCCTTTACTCTCCGCATGAATGGTTTTGATGCGTGCTAAAATCGCTTCGTTTTCAATTTCGTACGAAGATTTTTATGGAAGGATTGATAATACGTACTTCTAGGCACTTCGAGTACTTCACATAAGACTTGAATAGGATGGTTCTCTTTCTCCTGTTGAAGGCGAAGGTTTTCCTTTTGAATCTCTGCAATTTCAGCGGGTGTTAAACCGCCTCCATTTTCAATCGGGGGAATGTACTTTGATCCATTTATAGATCGTTACTTCAGATACACCATACTCGCGGCTGAGATCACTTACAGATGTGCTAGATCTCTAGAGTTCGACGATTGTTTGTTTAAATTCCTGGTTATAACGTTTTTGTTTCATTCCGGACACGTCCTCTCTATTCATTAGGATAGAGAAGACTTAACTAACTTGTGTCCATACATCTATACTAGCTCCATACATTAGTAGAAGAAGATAATATAAGAAATGCTTATCTTTCCGCAATGCTCTTCATGTTGGCCGCGCGAGATAAAGGATGGGATACTTGCCCGATGCATGTACACAATGTAGATAAGATAAAAGAAATTTATAACATTCCAAAGAACCATCAACCTGTCTAAATTATTACGTTAGGTAAATCTGTAGAAAATAAAATACGACCAAGAGGCTATCGAAAACCTGTTAATGAATTTGTTCATTTTGTTGATTAAATTTCATTGTGAAAAGGTAGCCCAAAATGTAGAACCGCCCCCCAGTCGCCCAGATTATTGGTAAGCCCGAAATATAAAAAAGATCTCAGACACACCTACCTCCATCGACTTCAAGATCTATTCCCGTAATCATTTCTGCTTCATCTGAGGCTAAAAATAACGCTGCATTAGCTACATCAATCGGCTGGGCTAATCGACCAAGTGGAATTGATTTAATGAATTCTTTTCGTTGTTCTTCATCAATCATTCCTGTATCCGTTGCAACTGGATTAATACAATTCACTCTAATCCCAAAAGGAGCAAGCTCTAGCGCCATAGACTTCGTCAATGCTACTAAGGCTCCTTTTGAAGCACCGTATATGCTTAAGCCTGACCGAGGCCGGGATGCAGAAGTTGATCCGGTGCATAAGATTACCCCTTTTTCAGCTTTTTTCATATGGGGAACAACCGCCTTTATACCGTAGAATACTCCTTTTACATTAATGTCCATTATTCTTTGATAATCGGATTCGCTTACTTGTTCCACTGGAGTAATCGGCATAGCGGTACCTGCATTATTATGAAAGATGTCTATCCTTTTAAAATTGTCGATTGTTCCCTTAACGAGATTGTCGATATCATTTTTGCTAGTCACATCTGTGGGAATGAAATAAGCTGTTCCCCCCTTGTTGTTAATGTCTTTGGCAACCTCCTCACCTGCAGTTTGAGGTAAGTCAGCTATAATAACTGTAGCACCTTCTTCGCTGAATTTTTCTGCAACAGATTTCCCTATACCGGATGCAGCCCCTGTTATGATTGCCACTTTATCTTTCAATCTCATCCGTATCCCTCCTTAAAAAATTTAAGTCATCGCATCATTCTAAGAATGCTTTTTTTCTCCAAAGTTCTTCTTGGAGCATTCTATTTCGGATTTAACTTCCTACTGACTTTCAACATATTGACCCCTTGTCTATACGGGCAGTTGCTCGACTGGAACCTTTACCAGTTTTGGACCCGGGAGTGTCGTGGCAACGACGGCAGCTAATAGAGCGCATCCGACTACAAACAGAAAGGCGTTCGTGTAGGATCCTCCGGAAGCAGAGATAAGTGAGCCCATAATGAATGGAGCCAAGATGCCAGCTGACTGTCCGCCGAAGTTAATCATACCAACCGATGTACCGACCACCTGAGGATTAAATAAGCGATGCGGCAAGGAAAATGCGAATGACAGCATAAACCCTATGCCAACCGATGCCAGTGATTGGTACAAAATGACTTCGGCAACCGTAGAGGCATTGGTTAAAAAGTAGACAAACAACGCGACGGTAAGCGGGCTGGCGATGACAACCATTTTGGTATAAGCCCCGAGCTTGTCGATCAATCTGCCACTCATGAACGCAACGACCGCTAAGACTAACGCTGGAATCGCTGTAAGCATACCGGCAGAGGTTAGATTAATATTCTTTACCTGGAACAGATAGGTTGGCATCCAGGCAGTCAAGCCCCATTGGGCAACACAGACACCAAAAAAGATAACCATCATTTTCCATACGATCAGATTCCGGAGCAATTCCTTAAAAACACCCTTTTCCTTGCGGGTACCTGTTTCATTATTTACGTTATTTTCTGCGGTGTTGCCAAGGAATTTCCAGACAAATATTACGACAACAACACCTAGCAGTGAGACCAGCATAAAGACACTGCGCCAGCCGAGCAACACCAGAAGCGGTGCACAGATCAGGGGCGCAAGCACCATGCCAATCGGGTTCGAAGACATCATCGTTGATTGCGCTTTTGTCCTCTCTTCACGGGGGAAATAATCCGAAACCGCCTTCGCAGCAGCGGCTGGATAAGCGCCTTCTCCGATACCGAACAGCACGCGGAGCAGTATCAATGAAGTTATTGACCAAGCGACTCCGGTCAACGCTGTAAATAATGACCATAATATAACCGCCGCGATAATGACCTTACGTGAGCCAAACCGATCAGCAAGATATCCTCCTGGGATTTGCATGAAAGCATAACCGAGAAAAAAGCTGCTGAGCACCATGCCGATTTGCGAAGCCGTAAGGGACAAGTCTTCTCCAATCTGAACAACAGCAAGGCTAATGATCGTACGGTCAATGAACAAGACAACCCACCCAATAAACAAGATTGAGAGAATGGACTTCTTGTTTGATGCAATAACAGATACTTTATTCATTACAACACCCCTCTGAATTATTTATGCAAAAAGATCTACAACTATAGATTATTTCTGAAAGAAATCCTTCAACTTCGGAATCACAGTTTGGTTAGGTTCATCTTTCACCCCTCCCCGTAAAGAAGCAACGTATCCTTCGTAATCTTTCCAGGAGTTGCTTCTAAACCGGCAAAGGAAAATTCAGAAAACCGGGTTTTTAGTGTTTCACTCTACATGGCCCCTTCAGATGAAACCGCGCATCGGTGGAACGCCTAGCGCTACCGATCCAGCTCCCTCGTACATGCTTTCATGTAGAAATGCGTGTTGAGGCACGACCATTGCGTCGCGCAAGTGGCGCTCCAACGGATGTCCGTTATAGATTGCCGCGATACCGGCAAGCTGGTAGGCTGACTGCACAGCATTTGCACCTTCACGGGCAGCATGCGCGGCGGCTAGACGAAGTGTGCTTGCTTGCTCAGCGGTTACATCGTTGCCCTTTAGAATCGATTCCCACACTGAATCAGTAGCCTCATAGAAAAAGGAGCGTGCCGACCTTAGTCTTGCTTCTGCCTTTGCCAAGGAAATTCGCAGGTAAGCACGATCAGCCATCTTCGGTGCTCCTGTGAAGCCAGAACGGTGACCTGCCATCTGAGTAATTTCATCAATTGCGGCACGTGCTATGCCCAGATTGACCACCGCCAGCACCTGTGCTGAATAAGCCATGGATGGATACTTAAAAATTGGTTCATCAATCGTAGACACACTGCCACGGACAAAAGTCCATTCGTCAGAAACAAAGGCATCATTTACCCGCAAGTCATGGCTGCCCGTTGCGCGCATCCCGATTACGTCCCAGTTATCGACGATTTCCACGTCCTTAGGTTTAAATACAGCGATAAGCGGTTTACCACCTTCTCCTGTTCCAATACCGACGCCAAGGAAGTCGGCACCCATACAACCACTTGCGAATTTCCAAAGCCCGTTTACACGCCAGCCGCCCTCGACCCTCTCCGCGGGCTGAACCGGAAACATACCGGCTGCAAAGACTACGTCCGGTCCATCTGCGTACATTTGTGCGACCGTTTCGCGCGGCAGAGCTGCTAAGTAGATTGGCGAACAACCAAAGCTCGCTACCCATCCGGTGGATCCGTCTGCTTCTGAGATGGACTCAATCAACTTGAGAAACTCCGAGGGCGAAAGTCCATCTCCGCCAAAGCAACGCGGTGCAAGGGCACGATAGACACCAAGTTGTTTCAGTTGCTCTACCATGTCCCGGGGCACGTGCCGTTTAGCTTCAAATTCGTCCCTCCGGTTGCGGATTTCGGTCAACACAAGATTAAGTAAATTTTGATTTTGCATTTTAATAGTCAAAACTTTTTCCTCCTCCTAAAAATATTGATTTATCAACGATTTGACCTGTTGGTGGGGTGTCAAATTTTTTTTGACACGACTACTAACAAACTTTTGATACTATGTGAAACCCTTCCAATATATGGGTTCACTACGCGATCACTTCCGGAAAATAGGGGAAGTGACGAGTCGATGACTTCTGTTTTCCCGTGTTCTTTCATTTCAGTCAGAACCCGTTGATCGAAAAGTTCAAAACCATCTCGAGGCTGAGTAACAGCGAATGACTTCCGTAGCACTCGTCCTCGATCATCCACAAAGCAAGAGAACTGTTTCTTCTTGGCAATATTGATTCCCCTAACCTGTGTTTTTTCGGGGACTTGATTCATTTTCCGGTTTTTTTAAAAATCAATCGGGAGTCATCCTTGGTTATCAAATTAGGAGTCATTTCGCGCTACGATTTGACACGCCACATCCTACCAAGAGGGTTCTTTTTGTTCAAGTCCCCGAAAATCCTTCTAACAGGAATGCTCCTTATTGCATCTTAATGTTATCCCCTTAGCCAATTAAGAGTTTCCAATTTCTTGAACTCAATATTTTAGATCCTTAATTATAAAATAAAATAACTAATTTTCGTAATATTCAGTAATTTATTGATCAGGCTGGGGTTATTTTTACAATACATCATTTCTAGGCAACAACATTGTAAACAGATTTACAAAAACCTAAATAGTTTTAGATAAGTCTGCTAATTTTCTTGAATCTAAAATATGGATACTTCTTTTTGGGGTTTCTATAATGTCTTTTTCCTTTAAATCTTTTAACACTTTATAGACGGTCATCCGTGTCAGGCCGGTAAACTTTGCCAAATCTTCTTGGGTGATAAAAATCTCCTTTTTATTTGATACCTCGGACAACTTAAATAGAGCATAACTTACTTGTTGTAGAGGAGAATCCAATAATACTTGTTCAAGAAGAAGTGTAATCTTTGTAATGAGAGAAGCTAGAAACAGCCGAAGTGGTTCATCTGAAATCTCAATCATTTCTTTAAAGCGCTTTCCTTTAAAAAAATAAACCACACTATCTTCAACAGCTGAAGCTGTAGAAAAATACGGTCTTTCGATAATGGCTAATTCTCCAAATAATTGACCCGGACCATGATAACCAAGACTTTTCTCCTCACCATCATAGGTAACCGTTTGAACTTTTATTAACCCCTTCTCTACATAATAAAATCCACTTTCCACATCCCCTTGATTGTATAATACAGTGCCTTTTTTTATATACTGACGTTCACCGTACTTTAAATACATTTCCCAAGGTCTTTCCCATGCTTCTTTAGTCACAATGATACCTCCCACGATTTGTTTTTAGTGATGTAGCTTCCCAGAGGAACTAATAGAAGGCTATTTGTATCCTTACTCTATCAATGTTACTGTATATTCACAATATTATGTACATATAAATTTCCTATTTCATATAGACCTACTAATAGAGTTAATGTCATAATTTAAATTGTCTGAAGTTTAGTACTTCAATTTGCAGAAAAGGTTGAAGGTGGCGGGGCGGGCTGGCTCAGTATTTCTTGGAGAACCGCTGATGCAAGGATATAGTTAAACGAGGACCAACATCAAATAGCCGTATATCATTATCTCGTAGATTAGATATACGGCTATTTGTATGAATGAAAACTTATTCTTTTAAAGAATACTCTTTAGGAATCCATTTAGATAATTCATCATTATGTTCTCCTAATAATGGAGCACGTGAAGAAATTTGCCAAGGAGTCTCATTTAGAATATACGGTGCCCCAGGATAAGTAAACGAAGCTTTTAATTCAGGATGATCAACTTGAACAAATGCTTTTCGATCTTCTGTTAAATGCTTATCACTTAACATTTCCTCTGGAGCACTAACTGGAGCCCATGGAAGCTTGATGCCCTGCGCATAATGATAAAGGTATTCAGAATCATTTTGCAAAAAGAATTTTGCTAAAATCTCACTTACATGATTCATCCTAGGTGCTCTGAATGCTTCATCAAAGTATCTTTCATCTCTCAAATCTTCTTCCATTCCATGAGAGGCAAGCCAATCTACTAATGCTTTCCACCTTGTAGTATCCAAATAGGTGTTTAGAGCAAGGATATTACGGCCATCTTTACAAGGAAAACTCCAAGGGTTACTTCTATTTACTAGAGCATGCCGAGATGTTTGACGATTCACATGCTCCCGATGGTACTCCCAAAAGGAAAAGGACATCTCAGTGGAAACAGCTACACAGTCATGCACTGCGATATCAATATATTGCCCCTTCACCTCTCCAAAATCACGGTATAGTAGCGCATTCATAATACCGATTACTGCAAAATGTCCAGCTATATGTGCTGATTGGCCGCCCGTTGGAGCGATCGGCGGTGCTGTTGGTACGTCATCATACCCGCAAACGGACATAATGCCACCGAGAGAAAGTTGTATGAGGTCAGATGATTGATAGTCTTTCCATGGTCCATTCTGACCAAAAGGAGTGACAGAACAATAAATTAATCCAGGATTTATTTCAGATAATGTCTCATTATCGATTTTATGTTCTTTCGCTTTACCCGGCTTCCCATCCTCTAAAATGACATCAAACTCCGATACGAGTTTGTAGAAAACCTCTCGATCTTCATCTGAATGTAAATCAAGAGTGACCGACTTTTTCGAAGTATTATAATGCCAAAAGTACAAACTACTATTTATATCTTGATTATCCTGATAGAATGGACCAATTTTACGGCTTTGAGCCCCTTCTCTTGGTTCTATTTTAATTACTTCCGCTCCCATATCCGCTAATAGCTTACCCGCATGGTGTGTGAGCTCATCTCCAATTTCCAATACTTTTATACCTTGTAACGCTCCTTTTACCAAGTTCATCACTCCCTCTTTACCATAATGGTTGTCTGATTTTCATTGATTCACGTGGCATATTTTTTGGCCAAAGAACATCTTCATTCATCCATTGCTCGATTTCAGAATGACTATATCCCAAAATTTCTCCAAAAACATACTCATTATCTGCCCCCATTAACGGTGCTGAATGATGAAGGTATGGAGGTGCTTCCGACATATTAATCGGAATTTCTTCGAAAAGTCTTTCACCTAATAAAGGATGATCTAATTTTATATAGACCCCTCGTTCTTTTAACTGTGGATCCGTTTCTATTAAATCTTCGCTTGTTTGTACTGCAGCACATGCCACTCCATGTGATTGCAAATGATGCATCAGTTCATGTTTATTGAACTTTATTGAGTACTTTTCCAAATGTACATCTAATTCATCTTGATGTCTGATTCTTCCCTCAACCGCATTGTATTTGGAGTCTTCAGACCATTCAGGGTAACCCATTGCCATTTTTAATCGTCCCCACTCATCATCAGAAAAAACAGCAATTGTACACCAATCATTTGGTCCTCCTCCTAAACACCGATAACTATTGTGAGGAGCACCTTCCCGACCACGATAACTATTTTCAGGTGTTTCATGGCTAGAAATGCTTCTATTACCTGGTGGAAATCCAGGTCTGCGTGATGAACGGTTATTTACAGTAAAATCCAGTAAATTTGCACCCGTGAGCGCCAACCCGGTCTCCACTTGAGAAATATCTATATATTGCCCTTTACCCGTTCGCTTCTTATGATAAAGGGCAGTAAGTACAGCGTAAGCACCTGCATATCCTGCCATTACATCCATATAGGAATAACCCCAACCCGCTGGATGTGTGTTCGAGAGTCCAGATGTAAATGTCATCCCATTTAGAGCCTGGGCAGTCGGTCCCCAAGTAGTATATAATTTGTTTCGACCCGAATGACCCATGCCTGAGAGGCTCATATAAATAATACCTGGATTAATTTCCCTCATTACATCATAAGTTAACCCCCATCTTTCAAGAACGGCTGCACTAAAGTTTTCAGTAACAATATCACACTTCCTTATTAATTCATAAATGAGTTCCATCCCCCGCTTTGACTTCGCATTCAGGGTAATCCCTTTTTTTCCGGCATTTAAATTATTAAAAAAAGCCCCGTTATCCAAACCAGGCTCCTCACCTTTTGGATACATAGAAAAACGCATAAGATCTGGTTTTTCTGGCCATTCCACTCTAATGATTTCAGCACCAAATGACGAAAGGATCCTTGTTGCGGTTGCACCCGTAACAATCCAAGTAAAGTCAAGGACACGAACTCCTTGTAACGCTTCTTTTTTCTTTAATTCCATTGTTATACCTCCTCGTATAAAGTATTGATAAACCCGGGTACCTAAAAGTATAATGGGAAGTATTAATTTTTTCTGTAAAGCCCTATACACTATTTACTCATTAAATTAGGTAACCATAACGTAATCTCTGGAAATACGATCATTAGAACCATGCATACTAAATTTACTCCAATAAAAGGAATAACAGCTGTGTAAATTTGGTTCAATTTTACATGTGGAGCAACCCCTTTCATTGCGAATAAATCCATACCAAATGGAGGTGTAATGGTTGCTATTTGCATATTTAGCAACATGATCGCGCCAAACCAAAGTAATGGGCATTGTAATTCATGAGAGATCGGAATTAGATCTGGCAAAGTGATCATACTAATCGAGAGAGGATCCATAAAACAGCCTAAAATTAACAAGAATATTTGAATACTGAGCAAAATCATAAGAGGAGATACCTCAAGATCACTAATCATCCCCATTAATCCTTGCGGAATATTCTTACTATTTTTGCCGCAACTTTTTGTTGATAATTAAGTTATATAGTTGCTAGTCCAATAGGTTTGTAAATACATTTACAATTCCACTAGAAAATTTTATTAGATTTTCTAGTTGCTGATAATCAATAATACGAATGCTCCCCCTATAAAGAATAAAAGCGCAGGGCGCTTGCTCAGCCCCGACAAGCGCTGGCCGACTTATGACGCCACGTCCTGTGGCAACGTCGGCGCTAGTTCGTCCTGAACATCGAAGGACTTTCACATAAAGGCGCTTTCTGCCTTTATTGAAAGACCGAAGCGACTCGAGGGGCTAGCGCCCGGAGCTGGACGTGAACACGTCAGCTTAGAAGGTTATTCACATACCAAAATTTTATAATTTCCTAAACCACAAAAAAGTACCGGCAATTACTACTCTTTCTATGAGTAGTTGAATTGACAGTACTTCCGTATTTTTAAGGATCAAATTTTCAGAAAAAAATATGTATGTAAATTGTGAAAGGTATCTACGCACGAAACCAATGCCTCATAATGGTATTTTTTTAAAGCTCAACAATCACAGAACGATATAATGGCGTTTTTCCGCAACGTGAAAGTTCTTGCGTTTCATTCCACAGGGATACATCCTATTAAATACAAACTAAGGTTCTTTAACGTTTTATTCGCATTTGTGGAACAAGACCCATAACGCATAAAGCCTCAGGTACCTAGAACAATGTGGTCTACGTTCCGGGAAAACGCCTTTGTTTATTCCTAAATGCAATGCTTACCTTTGTCCTTCATCGCCAAGTACCGTACTTTCATTTCCAGATTTTGAACCGAAACATTTTTCCTACCTGATAGACCACGTTTCGGAAAGCTGCTCTACCTTGCTTCGATATGCGGTAATGATTCGGACGTTTTCCTCCGGATTGCCTGACAATCGGATTTGTTCCGGCCATTTTGATGAGTTGTCCTGCATGTGAAAAATCATGGACATTCCCTATTTCAGCAGTCAATTCTGCTGCTGTCGTGATACCTAAACCTGGGTTACTTAAGAGGATCCCTCCATCGGTTTCCAGTAATTTTCCTTCAATTACGTCCTCTAATTCCTTGATTTGACGGTGAATTAACTCATATTCATCCAGCTTTAGTTGAAGTAAAATCAACTCACTTTCAAGCATAGACTTTGGTTTGGAAATTGAGTTCTCAGCGTAATCCAAAAGCCTATCTATCGCTTCGTCCCGGAGCTTCAAATTATTTTTGACTGACATCTCTCTTAGCCCCACTTTGCCAAGGGTTAAGATATCTGAAGGGTGAGGATGGTTTCACATCAAGAATAGGGACGTTTTTGAAACTAACTGATCCAGGATTTTAATAACCTTATTTTCACAATCGACCCTTACGTTTTTCCCTTGAAACTCACGGAAAATGTGGTCCATATATAATCGCAGGTGATTGATAGTCCTCGTTTGTGTGTTCACAAGTGTTCGTCTGGCCCTTGTCAATGTCTTTAATGATTCTAGCTCAAGCATCGACTCAACACTTGTTCCACCCCGTCCATGAAGTAATGACTGGACAATCGCCATCAAATCTACACGGTCCGTTTTCGTATAATTTAATAAGGTTTCGCTTTCCATGGCAGTCGTTGCCGAATTCAATATCCGGACGATATATCCTGCACCCATGCATAGTCTCACAAGGTCTTCATAGTAGTGTGCAGTCGTTTCAATTCCTACAATCACATGTGAAAGTGAGTAAGCTTCACATGTCGCATCGATGTGTTTCTTCATCAGTTGATGAATCGCAATCGAAATGATATACGTCACGATAAAGGCATTGACTCCAACCGGCAGAGTAATGCCGCCAAGGCTTATTACGATACATAGAATAATAGAGAATCAAACCGGATCATAGCCAAGCATAATAACCGCCGGGAAAAAAGTTGTGAGTAATGTAAGCTCATTTACTTTTGTATCTAATAGCTTCAATTTCCAAAATACGTTTTCTGAGCAGTTCTGGGAAGACCCAATGACGACCATTTCATCCGATAATACGCTTGAATATGCTGGCAATGAAAGTGTTTCAAGTACGCGTACAAAGATAAAAATGCAAAGCCCTTTTTTAAAAAACTTAATCTATATTTGACAAAATAGACTTTGATAGGTAAAAAGTGAAGGATAATTCTTCACAAACAGAGGTATATCGACTTGAATCTTAGCGGCAATGCAGATCTTTATAATTTACTGACCAACAAAAAAAACACAGGACAATTGAATGTACACTGTGTTCCATCTATGAGAATATTCAATATAAAAACAGATCATCTACTACCTACTGGTGCTTTTTCATCATTACCTATTAACTTCAGTAATTGCGATTTTATTTCTGTTGGATTTATTATCCTTTGTGAAACACCAGTTTCTATAGCCGCCTTTGCAACAGCTTCTGCTACGAATGCAACTACCCTACGGTCAAAAGGATTCGGAATCACATAGTCACTATGTAGTTCATCCTCATCGATTAATCCTGCAATAGCATAAACCGCGGCTATTTTCATTTCTTCATTTATTTCTGTCGCTTGAACGTCTAAAGCACCACGGAAGATACCCGGAAAGGCAAGTACGTTATTAACTTGATTAGGAAAATCGGAACGTCCAGTCCCTACAACGAGTGCACCGGCCCGTTTAGCCACATCCGGCATAATTTCCGGTATAGGATTAGCCATCGCAAAAATAATCGGATCCTGATTCATAGAACAAACCATTTCTTCGCTTACTATTCCAGCAGCGGATACACCGATAAACACATCTGCCTCTACAAGCGCATCCGCCAATGAACCTTTTTTACATGCCTTATTTGTTATTAGTGCAAGTTCTTCTTTATATTTATTCATTCCAGAAGGCCGTTCTTCATAAATTATTCCTTTTGTATCACATAAAAGAACATCTTTTATTCCCATATGAATTAACAACTTCACAATAGCCATACCCGCGGCACCAGCACCATTTACAACAACTCGAATAGATCCCATTTTTTTACCAGCCAATTTTAAAGCGTTAATTAGTCCGGCAACCGTTACAATCGCAGTCCCGTGCTGGTCATCGTGAAAAACTGGAATTTGACACAACTGTTTCAAGCGTTCTTCAATCTCAAAACAATGCGGTGCAGAGATATCTTCTAAATTCACCCCGCCAAATGTTGGTTCTAGTAATTTGACGACATCAATAATTTTATGCGGGTCTTTAGTATCTAAGCATAGTGGAAAAGCATCTACTCCAGCGAACTCTTTAAATAGTAATGCCTTCCCCTCCATAACCGGCATAGCTGCTTGCGGACCGATATCACCGAGACCTAAGACAGCAGTCCCATTTGAAACAATAGCAACAAGATTTCCTTTCATTGTATAATCATAGACTTTGGATTGATCCTTATAGATTTCCATGCAAGGTTCTGCTACTCCGGGAGAATAAGCGAGGCTTAAATCATCGGCGTTACGTACCGGAATTTTAGAGTAAACACCGATTTTGCCCTTCTTTTCCAGATGCATTTTCAATGTTTCATCACGTAAAGTTGACATGCAGATCCCCCCATTATTAAACTTTAATGATTGCATATTCCAAGAGCAATTCATCCAATTCCTTCAACATTAAATATGTAAACTATACGTTCAATAGATTCAAAACTATAACCGCTCGACAAGCTGAAGAAGTTCTTCATTAGGGCCATTAAATAGGATCATCCGACCACCTTCAAGCGTCGGTTTCGGTTCATTTGATATAAATTGAATACCTTTTTCCTTATAATGTTTGATTGAGGCTTCAATATTTTCTACTGTAAAGGCAAGATGATTTACGAGCCCACTCCCACTGTATTCCCCAATTGGATTGATATCTCGAATCAATTCGATTTCCATACTAGGCTGATGTTCTAAATATAAAAATGCCATTTCACGGTTTGGCCCGCTACCCCGAAGACGCAATTCAAATCCAAACATTGTCGAATAAAATTCAATGGACCTATCCATATCTTTTACGATAATTGCTATATGTTCCATTTTAATAATCATTTTTTCCCCCTTAATTGTTTTCCACTGGATGAATAGTAAAGACTACCTTTACTATTGGACAACACTGTTTAAACTAAATAACCTGTAAAGAAACAGACTAATCAAAGTTGAGTAATGCCTCGTTTTGAGTAGTCTCCTTCTCACTTATCTTATGTTGCAACAACCTTTTTCTTCTCTCCGTCTTCGCCCATGACACTCGTACTGTGAAGCGCCTGCACTTTTGCGCTTGGATCAATATAGACCTTCGCGTTACCTACTGCCGTAGGTGCTTCACCAAATCCACTTGCAATGAGCTTAACTTTCCCCTCATACGTACAAATATCTCCAGCTGCATAAATCCCCTCAATATTTGTCTCCATTTTGGAGTTCACAACAATGCTGTTTTTCTCAATTTCAAGTCCCCACTCTTTAATCGCACCAAGGGAAGAAACAAAGCCATAGTTAACAATGACATCGTCAACGTCAATGACCTTTCTTTCCCCACCTTTTACTTGCTCTAAAACAACTTGTTCAATATTATCTCCTCCAATAAATTCAGTTGGTACGTAAGGAGTCATAATATTCACCTGGGAGTTATGCAACTGTTCTACGCTGTGTTCGTGCGCGCGAAACCTATCTCGCCTGTGCGCGAGCGTGACTTCCTTTGCAATCGGTTCCAGCATAAGCGCCCAGTCTACTGCGGAGTCTCCACCGCCAAATAGTTGAACTTTTTTGCCAGCAAATTTATTCATATCATCTACAAAGTAGTGTAAGTTTTTACCTTCATATTTCTCGGCTGATTTTAATTCGATTTTTCTCGGATTAAATGCACCGTTTCCAGCAGTAATAATTATAGTCTTTGCAAAATGGCTAGCTTTATTTGTTGTTATTTTAAATACACCATCAGACTGTTTTTCTATCTCCTCAACAGATTCATCTAGGGCAATGGCTGGGCTAAAATGATTCATCTGTTCTATCAAGCTATCAATAAGTCCCTGTCCTGTAACTTTTGGAAATCCGGCCACATCATAAATATACTTTTCCGGGTAAAGGGCCGAAAGTTGACCACCAAGCTGTGGCAGGCTTTCAAGTATTTTTACCGATGCTTTACGCAGGCCAGCATAAAATGCCGTAAATAAACCTACGGGTCCTCCGCCAATTATAATAATATCAAAAACTTCTTCATTCTGAGACATCTTACTCACTCCCGATTCAGGTCTACTTTTTCTTTTCTCAATAATACAATCCTCGCAAATACTTATTTGGCCATTTCTTTCAATGCTTCTTCATACTCAAGCGCTACAGCATTGAACGGTTCATCCGAAATCTCAATAGACCCGCTTGGACATCCCTCGTAAGCATCTTCTAAATCGTCAAGTAAATCTTCAGGCACCGCTATTACCCCTTTATTTTGGTCGAGCTTTGCATTGGAAATACCTTCATCATTGTAATCATATATTTCTGGTGCAGTTTCCCCACACGCACCACAAGCAATACATGTCTCTTGATCAACAATTGTATACTTCGCTATTACGTCCCACTCCTTATTGACATATTAAAAAGAGAAAACAAAGTGTATCGGTTCACAGGATTCTAAACAACATAGGTTTAACTAGTCGGAATAGATTTCACGAAAAGTAAGTCAGGATATAAGTAAATGCCAACAAATACTTTCATAAATACTACTGGAATAACCATAGCTTGATATCCTTAGTATTGTTTCTCACTCAGCGCTGTTTAACTGCCACGGGATTTTTTTCAAATGTTTCATTCAAAGGAAACGCTTCTTGCCATTTTTTCTCTTTATCG
>NZ_JBYHFP010000032.1:0-15112 GCF_057669885.1 Sporosarcina sp. Y1011
CGATATCTCATTGATGTTTTGCTGTTCAGTTTTCAAGGTTCATGTCAGAAGAATCAACTTGCATCCTTCGCCTTTAGGAGTTTCCGTTTTTTTGGAGACAACTTTTATATCATAACATTTCGTCCGGTTCGTGTCAACAACTAATTTCACTTTCTATTTTCGTTGTTTTCATCGTGTCGCAAAAGCAACTTTATAAATATATCATTTCATCTCATGAAATGCAAGTTTTATTTAAAATAGTTTTCATTTCTGTTTCAACGGTACCGAGGTTCACTACCTCAACCCTTTTTCATCATTAGAAATATAACCTTTTCTATTCCAATACCTTTTCAATAGCAAGATGACGAATCCCAGTCATATCCAATGATCCATCTAAACTCTTCTTTACCATTGGACGTAATCTTCATCAGCGGCAACTTCGCCATCAACCCAATTTATGTTTTGGTCTTATTATTTTCGATATACAACAAAAATACAATCGAGCATACCTGAAACTAATCGGAGTCCAATCTAGTTGAAGTATATTAATGAATAAGTTGTGCAGAGCATTGATAACACCATTCTTTGCTATAAAAAAACGACCATCCGCTAAATCGAGATGGTCGTTTTTTTATTCAACTTTTCGAGCAAGCTGCTAACTTTATCTCGCATGTCTTCAGTTTCTTCATCTATTATCACTATTGCATAAACTGAATCTTCGTTGCTGATTAATACGATGTCACCTTCCGTAACTTCGGCTGGGACTTCATTCTTTGGAATGAGTAACTGATTTTCTTCGTTAGGATATTCCAGGAACACATACTGACCATCTTCGGTTCTATCAAGTGTGTATTTTACTTTTGTAATTCGCAAGCCCACCCATCCTTGTCACGATCCATTTTCGACTGGTATGCAGCATGACCTTATGGGACGCCGATAGGATGTACTGTCTTTAATTTTGTACAGATTTTAAAATTAATGGAGCTTTGATAGATAAGGGATTCGAAAATTCAATTGAACTCCACCATTATATTTTGAGTTCCATCAATAATCATTCGGAATTTCTCTACCTCTATAGAAGAAAGATTTTACAGGATGACCGGAAATGATGTCCACCGAGGGCAAGTGCGGTTGTTGCAGACTAATAATAAGAGGGACTATTTTTACGACAATACAGAAAAAAACGGTGAAACGTAACATGGTAATTGTGAAATTCGAGGAAGTACAATTCAGCAATCGTTATTTTAAGCATAAAAAATTTAAAAGTCGTCTATTTTTGGTATGACTATTAAGATTCGTTAAAAACCGAACGTTTTTCAGTGCCCTCTGTTATTAGCTGGGGTGTTTTGGGACGTTTTCCTTCTTGCAGATTGTTAATGGTTAAGCCAAAATCCATCTGAAGATGAGGATAATCTTTAAAGCCGTGCCAGTCTCCTCCCCATTGAAAGCCCAGCTCCTTTGCAATTTCTGCAACCTCAAACCAGTCTGATTGACCATTTCCGTTCCCATCATATTCAGTATCCCAGATCACATTACCATTCTTAAGCTGAAGAGCAAAATCGACTGCAAGGCCAAAGTTGTGATAGGATTCGCCTCCCTCCGAATGAGTAACCACTTTTCCGGGAGTTCTTCTGCCCTTATCATAAAGCTTGTCTTGCTCCTCAAACGAACGATAATCATCTGTGATTAGGATTGCAATCTCTCTTTCTGCTGTTTTTTCTAATAAAATCCCCACTTTCTCTGCTACAACGGGGTGCAGTTCAGTTGGTAGAGTCTCTGCATTTACTTCGTATTCAACCTGGTCCGATGAACCAGGATTTCCCTTTAATAATAAAGATTGATAGGCAACAAATGCAAAGAGGAATAACAGCAATAATTTCAGTAGTTTCTTCACAAGTTGTTATCCACTCCTTCTTAACGATTTTCGATAAAATCTATGTTTAATTTAACATGAAAAGGACAAAAATTGCACTAACTTAGTCGCAAAAAGGTAAACTACCATACTGGTAAAGAGGGTTTATCAACGCTGGTGTCAATGTTGTTAGTGGCGTTGATGAAACTTTACCTGTTACATCTTTGAATGACGTTTTGAATTCACCATTCACTTTTGCTACAGTGATCTCGATAACTTTGTAGATGTGGTTCAAGATGAAGAAGATGTAACTCAAAAGAGACTGGGCCATTGAAGTTATTGACAAACAATTAGAGAATAAAAGATTCAGATAAAATAAACAGCCATTGGCTCTCTTCCCCCCACTTACTGGCTCTAACGTCCGCAAACAGTGGCTCAAAACTCCGCACAGCTGGCTCATTCTCTCCGCAATACTCAGTTTTTGTGTTGGACTGTTATTTTCTCTTTTTTCACAATCGGCCGAGCAGGCAATATTTCATAAGTATTTATTCCCATTATAAACTTATAAGTTATAATTATAGGAACGATTTTTAGAACATAGCTTTTAAAATTTAAAAAACCGACTATTCAAGTCGGCTGAATGTGTTTTATTCATAATATTTATTAAGAATTTCAATTATTTCATCGTTATTTTTATTCAGTAGCTCTTTCCCGTTAAATACCCACTTAGTTACTTCGACAATGTTATCATCATTAATACCAGTAGCTCCAGGATCTACTTCTAATATTTTTTGTATTATCGTAGTACCTTAAATCACTTTATTCTTAAGTTTTTTGGTATCATCATATTTTAGTTCAAAACCAGGTATTGTTAATTTGATATCTTTAATTTGGCTTTCAATGTCAGCTTTATTGCATTTAAATTTTTTATCTGGTGGTGAAGAATAAACGCAACTGTATACTTCCTCCTGAACAAGGAAGAATGTCTTGTCCAAATGCTCGCGGAATGCCCACATTTCTTTTGTTTTATTACTATCGTTAATAGCGTAAATTACAAAAATAACAATAGCTAATACAACAGCAAGTATGATGCCTAAACAATAGGTCTTTTTGTTTTTTTCGAAACTTCCAAAATAAAGCTCTCCTCTGCTACTCTCTGATGTCTTCTACTAATACATAACTTTATAGTTTTCGGATAAATATGCTAATAATTTTTGCAATTCTTTGCACGTTGATGATTTTACTACATACTACGGACTATGACAATACCAATAAGTTTCCATCAACAGAAAAAAAGCCCAACAAGAGGTATTGTTACCTTGACATTTGTTCCCTGAAGTCGACATCTTCCAGTTACCCCTTTGACTTTAATTCCTTTCTTTTGACCATGTGCGAATGATTAGTTTGTAAAAGTACGCCTTTACGAACCGGTTTATTGAAATGAAATACATTAAAGAATCTCGTTCGTAAATATATAAAATCACTTTTCAAACGTTCACTAATATACTAGTAACTTCGCGAACGGATTTATAAACTTTAAGAAACAAACGTTCTAAAAGGAGTATTCTATTTTTGGAGTCACGAAAATTTATTATATCCGATTATGAACTAAAATCATGTAAATAAAAAAGCTACTCGTGGGAGTAGCAAATCATTTTTAAAAAGTAATTGTGAAAGTTAGGTTTAGTATTTTCAGTGTGCGAGTAAAATTAACAGCACGCGCGTTTCTTGTCGCTATGTGCGATTTCCCGGGAAAAGATTATGTGGACGGCCCCAGCAACCTTCACGGCGATTTCGGCATTTGGAAACCCCTTTACCGCTCCTACTGCTGCTCTGATAATTCCTTCAAATACTTTTTATCCATCTAAATTATCCCCAAGTAACTTCTATAGCATTATACCAAGGTGAAAACTTCAGTTTTTGTTAGGAACCATTTCCCAATCTGCTCCGCTTCCAAACATAGTTCTTTAGCCGTTTCGTTTTCAGATACGAACGTGATGAATTCATTCCTCTTATCCAACGTGATAACTCCCACTTCCCTATTACTTTAGTGCAGTGGGAAACTGACACTATGACAGTTTTAAACATCAGGGCCCGATATGTTCAACGTCTCCTTGCGTAAAACTGACGATGGAGTTGACGAACTTGCTCCGCTAGTTCAGGAACAGGGCCCTCTATTGTGGTATCACGAATAACATCATGAATGGGAAGATTTCGAACGCGCGATGGAGTAACCCCCATTTCATTCAACCATTGTACCAACTGTTCAGACGAACTTGCATAAACGATCCGACCTAAACCAACCCAACCGTGGGCCGCAGCGCACATAGGGCAATGTTCGCCGGAGGTATATACTGTCGCCTTTGTTCTTTCTTCGGGTGTCATGTTACTGGCTGCCCATCGCGCCAAAGCAAATTCTGGATGTTGAGTATGGTCACCACCCGCAACGTGGTTATGGTCTTCTGCAAGCACCTCTCCTTTAGGTGAGACAAGTACTGAACCAAATGGCTCGTCACCTTTCTCCAGTGCAGTTTTTGCTAATTCAACACAACGTCGCAGGTGCTTCAAATCTGAATCACTTATCATAATTGTATCCTCCTCGTCCTTTTTTATTTTTTCATCATTATTCCATAAACATGACCCGTTTGCGGAGAGCTGATTTATTTAAAAGTCAATCAAATTTTATAACAAGTTTAAGAACTACTGCAGCACCTAATACCATTTTACTTAAATCTCTCTCAACTTGTGAAGACCTTTAGTAAGTTCGTGTATCCATAAGTTTGGTATTAAGAGTTTCATAATATTTTTTTAATATTAGTCTTGGCTTGCAATTCAAGTTCATTTTGGGTATACCCTGTCCAAACACATTCGAATGTAGTTTAATCAATATACGGAATTGTTGAAACAGGGTTGTTCATTGAATGGAGGGTATGGTTCCCAAACGACTAGGAACTCCGTATGTACCAGGAATACGTTCAGATGATTGGGGAAAAATCATTAATTGGAGTTATCATGATGTGATTGTTTCTAAAATTACTTTTGGAACGTTTACAGTGCAGTTACAAAGCATAGAGGACGTTTACTGGTTGGAAATGCTGTTTATGGAAGGAAAACCTTCCATCATTATCAGTAAAATTCATATTTCGTTCGGATGTATGATTCGGCAAAATCGCGGAACTATAAGCAATATGTCCAACAGGTAGCGCAACCATTCATGCCGGTTAATCCATTTACGGGACCAATCGAAATGAGAGTGACGGTTTATCGGAACTGCTGAAATCTTTCTCGAAAGTGAAATGGCAGCAAGCGATTGACGGGCTGGTACATATTAGTAAACCAGATGCGGACAATCTTGCTTAAACGTTTATGGATGGCTGAACGGCATTGCGTACATAGATGACAGTCAAGTTGTCACATTGATTGCGAAGAAACAAGGGACAATGCTAGACAGTACGACCATAAGGCGAAGAAGCTGGAAGTATTATGGGGGTAGAGGTCCTGTCCATCCTAAATATGAAAAAACGATAAGTGGAATAAAATTATAGCTAAAAGTGGAGGTGACGTGATCTTGAATCTTAAAGACAATTCAAAAAAAAATATATCAACAGCAAGCGACCTGCTGAAAGATAAAAAAAACAGGGAAAAGGCGAAAAGTATTTTTTCTTCAGCCTTGAAACAAGCAAAAAAATTGAAAAAGAAATAAGGAACGGTATAGAAAAAGCATGATTCTGTGATTTCAATTAATATTATTATTCAAGTGAATTTCAAAAGATTCACAAAAAAGAGGTCCGACGTGAGCGAGACAACGAATGGAGCAGATAAAAAAGAGCCCTCAAAGGCTCTTTTTTTTTGGTTTTTCTCCGAAGCGAAAAATCGTTCTTTCTTATATTGAATAAAAATAAACCAGCAAGGTTGTATGCTACATGCACCTTAGTAGACATAACCCCCGTTCACGGAAGTAGTTAACTCCATTACTCAATAAGAAAAAGCTGCCATGTAAAGGCAGCTTTCAGCTCAATAAACTCTAATTATTTTACTTGTACTTCATCCTTAAGTAACCATTTAAACCATCTTCCGTGACCATCTGTTTCAGCAATCGTTTGTTTATATTCCACACCATTTAAATAATAATCAAGGTGTAAATATTTGTCCTGAATATTATTATAGATATGAAAAACATCCCTGTTCTTTCCAATTGATTCTATTATATTTAATAATGATTTTCTTGTCTCTATCGACATTTGATTAGCTACGTGAGTATGATAAATACAAACTGTATTTCCAAATGGCACATCATCAACGAACTCACTCAATAAAGCAACTCCATCTCCATTAACTAAGTGAACGGGATATTCTTTAATATAATTAGCAGCTTTTTCAAACATGATTAGTCTATCTTTGTGTTCAGTCCAAATTAAAGACTTTAACCACAAATATTCTTCCTCATCGTTTAAATCGACAATATTTAAATCTATACCAATTCTTGTTGTCACTGGTGGGGAAGTTGATCGTAAAAATGGAGTTGTATCACTTTTTAATTCGGATGTAATGTTTAGTGTAGAACCTATGTTACCAACTACTTCATTTGCGTTGTATGTATATGAATACTTATCCCACAGTAGTTGCAACCCCGCACTGGTTCCAATTTCAATGAGTGCCAATGGCTTTTTAGTCTTTTCGTAAATAAAGCTAAAAACTGGATAAAGGTAAGCACATCTTCGTACTTCATTCGTCTGAACAAGTTTAGTTTGTAAGATATTGATGATTTCATTTTTATTAATTAGGCAAAATTCTTTGAAGTATTCAAATGATTCTTTGTAATGCTGAGGTTTAATCGCTAGACTAGGATAAAATTCTTTTAACTTGTGTTCTTTTCCTTTAAGCAGAAGGTTATGTACAGCACCGAAAAGTAAATTTGGTACTGGTTGACCACTGCTAGCGTTATTACATAACTCTAATAACTCGTCATCTTTTGCGATTTCTAATGCTAAGTATTCATATAACATACTAGAGCCATTACACTCATTTTTAGCAAAATCCGTAAATCTTTGAGATAACACATCCATACCTAACATAATATCCCTCCAGCAAATTGATTTATCTTTTTAGTTATTTCTTCTATAACCTTATTATTTCCTTCTTTCGGCAAATCCTTACGCAACTAGTCGAGTAGAAGGGAACCTCTCTATCTTGCGGTAGATTGTGTTCCTCCCCCCTCACAGAACCGTGCTTGCGCTATTCACGCACACGGCTCCTCCAAGTCACCATTCACATAATATAGCTGATCTCTTTCGCTCAGATTTTGCTAATTCTGCTATCCTTACTAGTTTTGTTTCCATTTATTATCCCTACCTCTGTGTGTAGTAAATGTGTCCCTAGTAAAGGTGATAACTTGGTAGCAGCCTTTCCTCCATCAGCATAACCCAACTTCATTGGTACTACGCTGCTATCCGACTCCCTACATCGGCATTTGGTTTCCTTGCTTATTATCGCTTGTACACCATACTCTTCTAAAAAAAGAAAAGACCGGTAGGGTCTCCCGAGTTGCAGTATCATATCAATGTGTAACGTGCCAAGGTCACTGACTCCAGAGAGGTTTTATCCTTCTTGCCTTTAACGGAGGATAAAATGTAGCTTTCTGCCGCAGGTAAGGCATCCGCCCTCTCGATTTACTAACATTATGGAGCTCAATCCCTTCAACCATTTGGCTTTTGGCCCGCCACCTAACTGTCTACGCTTAAAGGCTAATATTACCAGTAGCCCTCCAAGACTCGCTACGAGTGAATGACTAGTTCTTTCTCGACGGGAATCCCACCCGCTATATGATACGACCTTGGCTCGGCCGCACACCTGCCAGTTAGTAAAAATGCGCCTCTACTTGTTGTAGAAACGCATTTCTTAGATAAAAACTGAGATTTGAATCGCTTATTCAAAAAACACACTTGGATATTCAACAGCCCCTGAAACATTATTGAGTGCATTTCCACTTAGATCTATTGCCATAAATGCTTCGTCTGGTACTTCAAATGGTGCTTTTATCCCCCATAAGGATGCTTTTTCGAAGCCAAACCTCGGATAATATTCGGGATGCCCCAAGACAACAACTGACTTGTATCCAAGCCCTTTAGCTTCTTTCAATGCTTCGGTAATTAACAGCCCCCCTACACCTTTATTTTGATACCCTGGCAAGACAGAAACAGGAGCAAGAGCAAGGGCAAGTGACTCTTCAAATTGATTGTCATTAATAATTTTTATTTTAGATAAGAGAATATGACCAACAATTTCTTTACTAACTGCCACTAAAGATAACTTTGGAATAAATGCATCGGATTTTCTGATACGCGACACCAATGCATGTTCTTTTTTATCACTAAACTCCATATTTGCAAATGCACTTTTTACAACTTTTTCAGTAATTTTATAATCCTCGGATAATTCCTGCCTAATTGTTATGTCCAATTTTAATCTCCTAACCCATTTAACTTTTTTAGTTATCTGTGTCTTCCATATTCTCTCATCAACAATCCTACCAGTTGCCTTAAGATGTTGTTACAATTTTATTGTATCATTTTCAGTGGACGTATCTAACACGATTCTGAAGTCACCTCGCTGTATCTTCTCCTTTTCCTTTTCCCGTTTTTCAAAATAGCTTTTGTTCGGAGTTTCAAGAACGAGAAATCTTAACTCTACTAATTCTTGAGGCGTTTAGCCACATGGACCTCCACTTCAGGGCAGATGTGTAGCTCATTTCCACAAATTTTAGTTTTTAAAAACACTTTGCGACTTCCTCCTTTCGTAAAAAGGTAATAAAAATAACACGATCCATTCAATGACTGAATGGATCGTGTTTTGTGTAGTTTATAACAACTATATTTAATTAGATTTCTAAAAGAAAAAAGTGCATTTATGATTGACGCTTTTTAATTAAAAGAGCAGTTTTCTTGTAGCTTAATAATATATTTTAAACCTTCATGGGCATCACTAAAAGTAGCTATATTACTTAAAGCTCCAATTCTAACTGCTAAGTTAGGCTTAATACCAACTATAATACATTGTACTCCTATTAATTTTATACAATCGTGTAATTTTTGAAGCGTTTGCCTCACGCTATCATCAAAATTATTTATCCCACTGAGACTAATCATAACAAATTCTATACCTTTTGAGGTACATTCCTCTAATACAACTGGTATTATTGTTTCTCCCCGAAGCACATCAAATTCCCCTACAAGGGTAAGAGCTATGGTGTTATCCCAAACTTTCAGTATTGGAGCAGATAATTCCCTGACTTTTCCCTCCATTCTACTTGATTCATCCGCTTGGCTAGTAACATCCATGAGCATTACCATGTAACCCTCAATCTCCTGATTTTGGTCCTGTATGCTCTTTATTGGTGTTATTACAATATCAGCAATAAAGTTGTTTTTAATATTGATCCTAGCTCTATGACCATTTTTTAATCCAGACATCACTTGACGCTGGTGTGTAGGTTCTTTATGAAAGAAATCCATGCTCAAGCCAATTAAGTCATCTGAATTGGATAAACCATACAATGTTGCTATTGAATTAAGTGATTTTCTAGCATATGAATTTAACCAGATAATTTTATAATCTATATCAGCAATAATAATATTTTCACCAATACTATTTAAAGCATCTCTGCCAGTTATATTTATGGGTAATAATCTATTACTCACAATTCTACCACCTTTTTTTTGACTTAACTTAATTATATACCTATTTGATGCGAAAATTAAAGATTGCCTACTTAAGTGAACAAATATGGTCTGTGTCTTACTAAATGCATCGTTATAAACATACATTCTAATAACATACATATTACCTTCGTACTCACCCTGTCGGAAATTATCCAATGCAACGAAATTATAAATTAAGTTAAATGTTTCAATGTCCATTATTTCACTGTCAATAAAATCACCAAATGTATTTATACTGAAATCATCCTCATTCATCACTTTCCCCCCTAATTCAAAAAAGGCACTTCTTAAAGCACTGTAAGTTAAATCCTTTTTACTAAATTAAACTGCTCCTATAGTTCAACAAGGACATTAAGTTTTAATAAAACTAAAGTCTCCAATACAATCATATAGCTATTAATGTTGTACGCTCATCATTTTCATCTGTAATATATTCTACATTTTCGTAGTTGGCAGCTAGTGCTTGATTGTGGAGACTTCTAATAATGGATTTATCCTTTGAATAGATCGTTACATACGATGAATCCACAAATTTACGCACACGGCTCTTCCTAGTCACCATTCACATAATATAGCTGATCTCTTTCGCTCAGATTTTGCTAATTCTGCTATCCTTAATAGTTTTGTTTCCATTTAGTATACCTACCTCTGCGTGTAGTAAATGCGTCCCTAGTAAGGGTGATAACTTGGTAGCAGCCTTTCCTCCATCGGCATTACCCAACTTCATTGGTACTACGCTGCTATCCGACTCCCTACAACGGCATTTGGTTTCATTGCTTATTATCGCTTGTACACCATACTCTTCTAAAAAAAAGAAAAGACCGGTAGGGTCTCCCGAGTTGCCGTATCATATCAATGTGTGACGAGCCAAGGTCTCTGACTCCAGAGAGGTTTTATCCTTCTTGCCTTTAACGGAGGATAAAATGTAGCTTTCTGCCGCAGGTAAGGCAGAAAGCCCTCTCGATTTACTAACATTATGGAGCTCAATCCCTTCAACCATTTAGCTTTCGGCCCGCCACCTAACTGTCTACGCTTAAAGGCTACTGTTACCAGTAGCCCTCCAAGACTCGCTACGAGTGAATGGCTAGTTCTTTCTCGACGGGAATCCCACCCGCTATATGATACGACCTAGGCTCGGCCGCACAAGCACCCGTTAGTTTAAGTGAAATCCTTCACAAATACTTCTGTTGCAAAAGAAATTCTTACATTTTTATTTATTAATAGATTTTATATATACAACACACGCTACTATGCTAACGACAACAATGATTCCGTATAATGTGCCTATAATAGAACCAATAAACTCCAAACCAAACGGAAGCAAAAGTGTTAAGACACCGATTCCGATTAGCAATAGTCCAACTCCATAAGCTAACTTGTCTTTATCTCCACTATACGTTTTTTCGTTATATCCAGAGATAAATGAGAGTTCTTTTTTCTTCCAAATTAAGTAGCCAAACAAGAGACAAATAATACTGACAAATAGACAAGTAATAAAACCACCTAAAAACATACACCAAGCACCTCCTACTCAGGGATATACGGTCTTAAAAAATTAAAGTTTCGTATATTTTGGTTCTTGTGTTAACCTGCCCCTTTAGTTGAACAAGAAAAAGAGCCGTCTGCTCAACGATCTTCAAGTAAAGCACCCGTTAATTGAATAAGGAACTGCTCGAAACATTATTCACTGTGGACTCAATTCAGGTCCCCAAGGCGCTGATAATATAGAATCTTCTTTGATATTTTGTCTCTTTAACCCTATTCTTTTTGCATAATAATCAAGCATTTCAAAAACAGTTAAACGATGAAAACTTCCGTGGATAAATTGGGGTTCATTTCGTCTGTTAGGATTTATTTCCCAAAGTGGAATTGAAACACTTCCTGTATTATCGCTAAATTCATTTATTGGAACACTGAAGTTAATATGCTCGTTATACCCATTTGCAACTGCTATGACAGTAACTTCCCCCATTTTTTTCATTAGAAACCTAGGGGCCTTGTGAACTGAAACAGGTATTTTTGCTTCGCCATCAGAATTTGTTAATTCTGTTCCGATTATCTCACCTAATGAATTTATTACAATAATTCGAGAGTTACTAATTGGTGTACCATGTTCTTCAAAAGTTGTTGTTACTTTAGCAGATAATGTCGCTAATACTGTGTTTTCATTTGTCTCTGCAAACTTTGCTTTTGTTGAAATTTCCCGATTCACATAAAACACCGTTGTTAGACTTAATAGTAATAGTAAAAAATTCACTGATATTTTTTTCATCTAATCACCTACCTAATTTTAAGTAGTATTTCCTTGTGATAAGACATTATTCTTATTGAACTAACCTGCCTCGTTAGTTAAAGTGAACAGTATGGTCCTGTTGCGACATAAAAAAGACCGCCAACAGACAATCTCCTGTTGTTCAACTAATGCACCCTTTGTTGAACAACATAAGTTCACTCCCCAACATTCAATAACCATTTACGCAATTTTGCCTTCGGGTAGTACACTTTACTGTTTATAATAATATGTGGAATATCTGTATGCTCTTGAATTAAAGATTTTGTATCTTCTTTCGATATACCCATAAAATAATGCACATCATTTTCTTTAATCATTTCGTGTACATCTTCTTCGTTTAAAGAATCAATAAGATTTTTTGCATTTGGATTCTTAAAATTTTTTAGTCCATCTCCAATAAAATATCCTGCGACTGCAATTCCTACACCTAACCAAATAAAAGACCAATCCATTATTTTCTCCCCCTAAAATAAATGTTCATTCTATCTACGATTAAACACCAAAAATGTATTCAATATTCCTTCTGTTTTTTAACTAACCTGCGCCTTTAGTTGAAGAAGAAATTTATATGACTGAAACCCGTTCTAAATCAAAAACATTGATTTGATTCTCATCAAACAGTTCTTCTAAATCCTTTAATCCGTTTTTATCAACATAATTCTTTTCTTCTTCCGATATTGGAATAGCCATTAACCAAGTGACTTGCATCTTCTCAAATTTAATTGTTTTCAACTTATCCTCCCAAAGAAAAGGGTATAGAAATAAAATATGCTTCATAGGACTATTAGGGAGGTACATTTTAACTACGTCTTTAAAGATAGTTCCAAATGAACAATCAAATTTAGAATTGATAATATTAAATGCACAGGTTGCTAAAATATTTGGAAAGCAATCAAAATTACTTGCACCCACAAATTCAACCCGTAAAGGTATCCTGTTTTCCTCGTATCCAACAGAAAATTCGGATAGACCAAGCGTAGAGTAAGATAAAATTCCTTCAATATTTTTGTCTTCACAAGAAAAAATATCTACTGAACTTTTATTGTTATCATCCCCATATTTCGAAACATTAGGCTTTCCTTCAAATGCATTAAGTACTGTTCTAGCAAGAACCTTATTCTCTTCTGATACACTCATTAAAATCCCCCCAATTCTTTTGTTTGACATTAAATATATCATTACTGCTTCTTGCACTAACCTGCCCCTTTAGTTGAACAAGAAAAGAGCCGTCTAAGCATCTAAACGCTCTTCAAGTAAAGCACCCGTTAGTTTAATAAGAACAGAGACGCTTATTGAACAAGCAAGTTACAAATCGCAATCGTCATCCGTATTATTCCTCTTCTTTTTATCACCAAAATACTTCCAGAGATGGTATGTCGACCAAAATAAAGCCGCATAGATAAGTAATGAAAATAGTAAAATATATGTATTTCCAAGAATATAATCAGGGGTAAAAACTGCGAACAAGACCAAGATAATTATAGCTGGAATCAAAAGAATCCAATAACGTTTGTCTTTAAAAGTGTTAAAACTCCACATACAATCCCCCCCTGTACCAACGTGTGATTTTCAAACTAAAGATATCCATTTATTAAACAAAATGCCCGATTGTTGAACACAAGTTAAACAACACTCTTCAACTAACCTGCCCGTTAGTTTAACAAGAAAAGAGCTCCCTAAGAAGCCCCTGTTGTTTGACTAAAGCACCCGTTAGCACAATAAGAGTTTAGTAATCTTATTATTGAGACTTCAATTTGATAATCCGTTCACTAATAAACCCCACTAATATCCCAACAACGATTGGTAGTAAAGAAATCTCAGTATATGAGAGTGAAACTTTAAATACCAGAAAATCTATATTAGCTATAAAGCCTATTATATATAGCAATATCATCGTTCCAAATGATGCAATTAACGGAATCGAAAAGGATTTACTCACAACTCCTCCTCCATTCCTAAAATGTTGTACGAATAACAACAATGAGTAAAACCAAACAGAAGGTCACTCCATTCAGGATAACTCCTATGAGCTTAACGACTCCTTTTTTACCTATGAAGGCAGATATCATCCCTAAAAGCGGAAACAGAACCATTAAATAAATTAAAAATTCACCAGAAGTACCAGAATTGATTGCATTTATCATCATAAAGGGCATTAAAAAACAAGCAAACAAAAATACAAACGAAAACAAACTATATAATTTTTCCATAATAGCCCTCTCCCTAGTTAACTTTTAACGAAACCATATAATTATACCGAATTTTAAAACACATAGAAAATCAACAACATACGCTAACAGAGCCTATTTTTAAAGTAAATTTGATTTTTTGTGTTAAATAACGATAAAACACTGACACCGCAATATATAAAAATAACTAATCAATGAAACACCTAAAGATCTTGTCATCTTATACCTTCCAGACTATTGATTCATGTCAAATTATACCATATATTTCTATTTTTGAGCAATGACTTTTTAACTAAACTGCCCAGTTAGTTTTAAGAAGGAAAAAGAGCCCCCTTTTCAGGAAATTTATTGAATGAACTACTTTTGACAAACGCTTCATTCTGTCTCCTCTTTCCTAGGTAAATTGATTTTATAAGCATGCTAGGATAATATACCGTGTTTATTGATTTTTCTGAATAAATAAATTGTCATATGCTATTTTTTTCTTTATAATTGTTTGTACCAAATAGTTTTTAAAAAACTGTTTGAAGAAAGGAAATTAATATGAGAAATTTAATTGCTATATTACTTCTTTTATTACTTACATTAGTCGGTTGCGCGGAAAAAGGGTTTGAATCCTCTGAAATTATTAAGGACTTCCCAATACCTATCGGGGCAAAGCCTGTAAAGAGCGAGGCTACCAATCCAAATGTTGAAGCTTATCAAAAGTATCTATATTCTGGTGATCATGAACCAGATGGTATTGGCGAAGAATATTTAAAAGCTATAGAAGAAGAGGGGTGGTCTGAATTAGAGGAAGAGCAAATGGGAGCAACGCGCTTTTTTACGAAAGATCATCGAAAAGTAGCGATTGAAGCTCGTCCTGATTCAATTTCACTATATGAATATAAAAAGTAATTTTAACTTCGCTCTTAACATTTATAATGTCTAAACATCTTAAATATCTTGCTCGATTGTGGAAAGGCAGGCTTTAATATTACCGTTGAAGAACCATTACTCGATTAGAAAAAGCTGCCCTGTAAAGGCAGCCGATTCTTCAACTAAACCAGCTAATAGGATGTCAATATTTTTCTTTAAAATT
>NZ_JBYHFP010000033.1:0-10852 GCF_057669885.1 Sporosarcina sp. Y1011
AATTTTAAAGAAAAATATTGACATCCTATTAGCTGGTTTAGTTCAAGAAGAATAGGACTTGCGTTTATGATTACACTTCATATATGTAAGTCCTTTTGTTATGCCTTCACACATAGATAAGCGATAGAGTGATGACTCTACCGCCTGTTACTGGTTCTTAGGATTTTTTGGGCAATAGGAAATCATAAATCACAGGGCTGTTATGCAAACACCAAACTTCTATATCACCTTTCTACACCAATATTTGTAAATGTGTTACGCTATACCTATCGACTGATTATTCCGCCATTAAACTAACTAGGCAGGATTGTTCAATACGAATGAAAAGTTAAGGTGAATTGTAAAGCGAAGTGAGGATGATGAATCAAAATGAAAGAATGTTGTTTTAAGATTAATTTATCTTTAGAAGAAGCTAAAAAAAGTTATTGTAGTTGGATGAATGAAGAGATTGAATTTGAATTGGATGAGTACGGGGATTGTGTTGATAAATCAGTACACATTTCTGAAACTGAAGATGGATGGACATATTTTGTGGACTTTGAAGGAGGAGCATTCTTTGGTTTATCAAACCAGGCATGGACGAAACTGGCAAATGGTAGATCTGTTATCTATGTTTACTATGATGAAGGTTTAAATGCAGAGCTTATAGTAATAAAAGATGGTGCGTTAATAAGAGAGTTTTCACTTTACGAAGATGAACCAGATGCTAATGTGAATTTTGGAGCATTTGAATATGAAGAACATACACCAATAGAAGATTGGATTGATGTAGTTACTTTTCTTGAAAAAGAATTCCGAGCCTAGTTGATAGTTAAATCAGGAACCAATTCCATTTTTCTTATAATAAAGGCAGGCTAGTGAAAAAATCAGAATCGGATTAATCTCCCATGAGTGCTACTCGTATAGAGTGCGACAGTCTATGGTGCAGCGTTTTTTGCAGCGTGGATGGCTAACAGGTTTGTGAAATTAAAATAAAGGCCCGAATCCCCAAAAAAGAGGACAACGAATGACAAAGCACAATGCACAATGCTGTAATCAATCGTTGTCCTCTGGTTGGCCTAGGGGACTTATTTAATCTAAACCACAGTTCTGAGCGGAATATAGTAAATAAATGAAGTAAGCCGTGCATTCGATTTTAAAAAAGGTGCGCTTATTTTTTATAATACGGGCTTACATCATTTTAGCTCATTGCCGCTTCTTCGTTTTCTTATTATTATGTCTCTCTGCTGGTGTCAAGGGTTTGTTTGCAAGTTCATGATCAAACTCCCTTGATAAATTCTTCCTAGCCGCTTGCTCATCACTAGCGTTAGCACTTAAATTGTTCTTCGGGCTGTTGCTCACTATATACACCTCCATGATTTTAGTTTGCCACGTGGTGTCCTTAGTATGCATTTTTCTTAAATCTTACGGCTGTTTTTTCTTGTTCACTAAAAGTAGCAGGTTACTTCAATAAAATTGCATTATGCCAGGATAGGTTTCAATCAAGTTGTACCGAAACAATAACTGATAATGACTAAAACACTCTAATTTTTGATGAAGGGAGAAACATCATGTATATTCCTAAACATTTTAAGGTCACAAATTTTGAGGAAATCAGGGAATTTATTCAAATGAATTCATTTGGAACACTTATCACCACCAAAAAAGGGAAACCAATTGCAACTCACTTACCCTTGCAGTTGAACAAAAAAGGAGATGATTACTATATAACAGGGCATATGGCTTATGGGAATCCTCAATGGAGAACATTCGAAACCTGCGAAGATGTATTGATTACTTTCCAAGGACCGCACGCATATATCTCTTCTTCTTGGTATGAACAGGAAAATGTTCCGACGTGGAATTATCAAGCGGTCCATGTCTATGGCGCAGGCGTTATTATGGACGTAGAAGAGTTGAAAGAGGAACTGACAATGTTGCTGCAAAAATACGAAAAACATCGAGAGAGTCCTATTTTGTGGGAAAAACTTTCTCCAAAGTTATTAGAAAAAGAACTAAAAGGTATTGTTGGATTTAAGATTAAGGTCCAAGAAATTCAAGCTGTCGATAAACTAAGTCAAAATCGTAACGAAGAGGACTATCAGAACATCGTTAATAAACTATATGAGGAAAAGGATATGAACTCTCAACAAATCGCACAACTGATGGAGAGGAAATTAAAAAAGGACCAATAGTTAGAAAAAAATCCTTCAACTAACCTGCTTTAGTTAAAATCATGGGTTTTCTTTTAACAGAAAAGCAGCATTTTGCAATGCTATATGAATATGTGGGGTGAAATATGAGGAAATATCTTTTTAGCATACTAATGGCTACTATTGTGTGTTCTTTGTTTGGATGTCAACAAAATCCTGGTGAAACAGTAAATCAGATTAAAGAAGAGGGTGTAGCTGGTTTTATTGAACCTGAAGCGTCTGATTGGGTGAAATATAATAAGCTTATCATGAAATATATGTATTACAGAACACAAGCAGTGATACATAACGATATTAGTCTCCTTTGGAATCAGTATCCAGACTTAAAGGTAGATTATGATTTTCAAAAAGGTGTTAATGTAGAGAAATATGAAGTTGAATCCTTAAACAAAGGTTTTAAATTGATAGATGCCAATTTTAGTATTGAAAGTCGTGACCGATTGAAAGTAAAGGTCGTAAACGACGAAGAGGTCATTGTTCTGGTTCATGGCGGCATTGGTTATGTGCGTAATGATTTCGATGAGTCAGGAGGGGAACTTTTAATAGAAATCTCCCTGAAACTTAAAAATGATCGATGGACCGTTGTAAAAACGGATGAATATACGATTACCGAATACAAAGAATTGATCAAGAAAAAGAGCCAATGATCATTATTGGTTAACTTCCTGTTTCTGATGTTATATCTACAGATCTATTTGAGGCTATCATTACCGAAATTTGCGTTTTTTTAGAGTATATATTTTTAGGAAGTTTCTTCTTAGTATTATCTTTAATGACTCACAATTGGGGATTCATTTTTAGGAGTTTATTTCCTGTTTTTATGGTTTTGATGACTGCGTTTGCCACCAAGACTAACAAGAAAAGTAATGGGAAAAGAAAAGATTTATTCAATCATCGTGCGAGATACTTAAATAAGGTTTTAAAACTTAGAGGAGGTATCCGATTGATAAAAGAACATATTAAAGGATTAATTATTATTTCATCTTTATTAACAATCGCAGGTTCTTGAAACAGAATTCACACTTAATTAATATATGAATAGAATAGGTATGTGTTTGCAGTAACAAAGACTTTTAAATTTTCTGCAACATATTTGAGTAAAAATGAATAGAAAAGTATCGAAAAACTGGAACTTTGGTAGAAAATGTTTTATATAAGAGGCAAGTTTATGAAGTTCTGTATTTGTAGAATAGTTGGTTATTCAAAGGTTATTTAAAGATTATTCTCTTTGGCAGGGATTTGAACTTGTATTCAAGAATGTAATAGTTATGACAATAATATAAACAATTATTTACTCAGAGGATAGGAGGGCGCATATATGTATGAACCGAAGATGAAAGAAACCGACAGTAGTGTAATTGAATTTATTGAAAGTGTGGAACATGAGAAGAAGAAGGCAGATGGCTTTCAGTTATTAGAAATTTTTGAAGAGGTAACTGGTTATGACGCGAAAATGTGGGGTCCTAGCATTATAGGCTTTGGTAGCTATCACTATAAGTATGCATCAGGACATGAAGGGGATGCGCCTTTAGTGGGTTTTTCACCAAGAAAGGCAAAAATTAGTCTTTATTTGGCCTATGAAAGTGAGGAAAGAGAAAAATTATTAGCTAGCTTTGGTAAACACACGAAGAGTAAGGCTTGTATTTATGTTAATAAATTAGCTGATATCGATACCGATGTTTTAAAGGATTTAATTAAACATACATTAGAAACATCTCAAAATCTTTCTCTGAACGAATAAAGTTATTATATAAAATAATAGCCTTATCAGCTTACTTGATAAGGTAAAGGTTCACTCTACATTTATTTTTTTTGTTTTAACCAATAATCAAGTTCATAACCAATTAAAGAATAATCAAGTTCAGTTTCATTAGTTGCTAACTGAACTAACAAAATTTTCTCCTTATCGGTGCCTGTAAGTACTTAAATAATACTTAAAGGGGTGGAAAATTAATGGTGAAAAAGTTGCTGGGTATTATTACGATAATTGGATTATTAATGGCTTGTAGTAACGAGGGTAATCAAACAAATAAAAATCAAATCATCGATGATCCGGAAAAAGAAATATCAGAAGATGATAAAAATCAATCGAATTCAAAAGATGTGGTTGAAGTAAATGAAACTAGCATGGAGATTCATACAGGCTCTACCGAAACAGTCATTAGAAATAATGAAGGTCAGGATCAGGAAATTAAAGTTATTAATTATCATATAACAACATATGGTATTGCTTATCAATTAGACGAGGTATTCGGTGTTCCTGAAGTGATCAACAACCAAATAAATTATTCATCTCAATACGCTGACTATAAGATCACATTAGAAATAATCGAACACACAAATCTTGAAAAAGCTGTATCGAATCTGCAAGAAAGATTTGAAACCGAAGGATATGAAGAAAGTTTTGAAGAAGGTTATGAATTGAAAAGCACACCGGTTGAAGAAAATGGTTTGATAGGAAAAACACAATTTTATGGCGACCATCCAATGAAAGGATTTATTGCATATGAGATTGATGAACATGCACTAGTGATTACTTTTCAATATTCAATAGAAGGTGCAGATGCGATGAACCCACTTTTAGAAGACTTACGAAAATCGATTCATGTACAATAATTATTTAATGACCAAAGCGGGTTTGTTGAGGGCTTTGTTTACTGGTACTGTTACTAAAAGTTTCTCTCCCTATATGTTGTCAATTGTAGGGACAATAATTTTATTCATCGGGTTATCTGAATTGAAGTCGAAACGAAAAACAAATGCGATTATATCGTTTGTAACATCAGTATTTGTACTTTCAGTTTCAACTTAAACTTCCCAACATTAACGGGTGCTTCACTTCAAATAGAAGTTAAGTACCCTTTTCTAGTTCAACTAAGGGGGAGGTTAGTTGAAGAAGTATTTGTCTCGATAAAGTCTAAAAGGGAGGAAATAAAATGAAAAGGTTATTTACACTATTAACCCTGCTGGTATTTGTTTTAAGTGCCTGCGTTAACAACGATGCGAAATCAAATACTATTTCCGCTGGTGAATTAACAGGGAGAGAGAATGCAATACTTTCGACTACTTCAGACAAATCACTAGTTTTTGACTTCAATATTGACAATGAATATAAAGATGTATCCGTGTGGATTGAAAAATATGAATCGGGTAAATTGGTTAATGATGAAATAAGCTCTGTAACCACACAGGTAGAGGGAAATGGCTCTATTACTTTTGCAACCTCAAAAGCAGATAGCAGAAGAAATCAACTTACATTTAATATTGGAATTAGCGGTAATGATAGCGTGCATTATATAAGTGACTTCGAGACAACGTCAGATGATTTAGATGCTATGTCAAGTGTTTGGGACAGCCTCCCTAGAGAAGAACAATATCAATGAAGGAGAGGTAGTGTTAGGGAGTATCCGTTATTCAAGTGATGGAAGGATAAGTAGTCTTACTACCGATTTTTATAAAAATGTTGATGGTCATATGAATGAGTTAGAAGACTATGACGTTGTTTATCTTCTAAAAACTGAATTTAATTAGTGAGGGCTTGTGTAAATATTATTAAAGTAACAGGTGCTTTTCTACAATAAGTGGAGGTGTTTTTTCACTAACGGGCAGACTAGTTCAAGAAAAGAGGAGATGTGATTTTTCTTGTTGAATTAAAGATGTAGTGTGGTGCATAAGAATATATAGTGAAAGAGGTTTTTACATTGACAGAAATTTATCATATACCATATGGAGACCACTCGTCCCAATTCGGTGTCTTGCGTATGCCAGAAATTTCCGGACTTAGTCCAGTAGTTATTACGATTCATGGTGGTTTTTGGCAATCTAAATACGGACTTGAAGAAAATACCCCACTTGATGAAGATTTAACTCGACGTGGATATGCTACTTGGAATATTGAGTATCGTCGAGTTGGAGAAGATGGTGGGGGGTGGACAGGAACATTTATTGATGTAATTGATGCTGTAAATCACCTCATCCAGCTAAAGGAACGCTTTCAGCTCGATCTCTCTCGGGTGATTATCCTTGGGCATTCAGCAGGGGGACAGTTGGCACTCTGGTTAGCATCCCGAATTAACAAAGCTCAAACGGATGAGATTGGTAATACTCTGCTTATACCTATTCGGAGTGTAATAAGTTTGGCAGGGGTCTTGGATCTGAGGAAGATGTGGGAAATTCATGAGGAAAAAGGGATGATTAGTCCCGTAGCATCTTTCATTGGTGGATCACCCCAAGAAGTACCTGAACGTTATAGATTAGCTTCACCGATAGAATTGTTGCCTATGAATGTCGACCAAATTTTAATTCATGGTGAATTAGACCGCCATGTTCCAGTTGAATTAAGTATTGAGTATCATCGTAGTGCTATCGAAAAGGGCGATAAAGTTCGCTTGGTAGTACTTCCAGAGGTGGAACATTTCATGGTTATCGATCCGTCATCATTGGCATGGAAGTCAGTGACCGATTCACTGGAAACTTTAAATTCATGATTTTGAACTAACAGGTGCTTACTTTACTAAAAGTATAGCCTTTTTTAAATTCAAGTCATCGCTGCTTTCCTGGAACAACAGTAAGGCGCCTCATATTCAATTAACTGGCAGGATTGCTGAAAAGACATACATAGATTTTGTCGAGATTGTACAACTAATATACAATAAAATTAAGAGGAAATTGGATACAAAATTTGTTAGGAGTGATCATTTTGACAGTAGAAAAAAGTGCAAGGGTTTGTGAAAAGGGACATACGTATTACAAAAGCAGTGAGTGTACAAGTTGTCCTACGTGCGACAAAGAGAATAAGCCTGAAAGTGGCTTCCTCTCGAAACTCAGTTCACCCGCAAGAAATGCATTGGTTCATGCAGGGATTGACACTCTGAAAAAGCTATCAAATTACACTGAAAAAGAAATTTTAAAGATTCACGGCATCGGACCAGCTTCCTTGCCTACTATGAGAACTTTTTTAAAAGAAGAAGGATTGTCATTTAAAAAATAAAATTAAACGCATAAATCGGAGAGAATCTACTTTGAGAAAAACTGAAATCTGTCCTTGGACTGAAGAATGGGAAAAGCGATATAGTCACGAAGAGGAATTATTAAAAGGGATATTGATTGATGAACTAGTTGATATTTTTCATATCGGAAGCACCTCTGTACCAGCAGTAGGTTACGCAAAACCAATAATTGATATTTTAGTTGTCGTTAAGAATATTGAAAAGGTTGATATACTTAATGAAGAGTTCCGAAGTTTTGGATATGAACCTAAAGGTGAGAACGGGATCACAGGAAGAAGGTACTTTCCGAAGGGGAATGAAAATAGAAGCCATCACCTACATATATTTCAAGTAGGTAATGAAAATATAAAGACGCATTTAGATTTCAAAGAATACTTAATAAAACATCCAGAAGATGCTGAAAAGTATGGAGAAGTTAAAATAGAATTGGCAAAAAAGTTTCCGGATAATCATTATAAGTATCAAGATGAAAAGCAGGAATTTGTTAATGAATTAGTTCATAAGGTAAAAGACTGGGCTGCAAAAAGAAAACATACAGGAGATTGCAGCAGCAACTGAAGAAGAGAATGGGGGTTTTTATGTCGCTTTTGACACGAAATAAGAAACAAAGGGGATGTGCAGAAATGAATAACAAAACTAAATCAACTGTTTCTACAGGCATTACATTCGGTTCAGCTTTAGCTATTGCAATTTCTTGGAGTGTACACAAATCTATATTGTGGGCTTGTATACACGGTTTGTTTAGCTGGCTGTATGTAATTTACTATGCAGCGACTCGTTAAACTATTTCAAAAAAGGATAGAATTATTGCAATAGAAGTGGAAACCCTAAGATAATGGGTTTCCCTAAAATTTTGAAGAAGGTTTCCTTATTGGTTAGATAAGTTATTCATTGGAATGATCATCGATTGCCTGAACAGCTAGTTCCAGCGAAGTAATTCTTCTTTCTAAAAGCGTTCTCTGCGAACTACCTACCTTTGACTTAGCGTAAATGTTCTCAATTGATGGGAATAACCCGGTAAGCACATTGCGAGCTTCCGCTAAATCTTCCTGGGTGTAATAATGGGGTTCATTATTCCAAACGTTTTCTAGCATAGCTAAGCCGATGCTAAGAGCATTGAGTCGTTTCTTTAATAAGGTAGTATTTGCGCCTTTCTGAGTCATCTGAGCCAAGGCCTTTTCGCATTTACTGATTGTCGATTGAAAGGATTTAATGGATTCCACTTTATCAACTATTGATGCGTTTTCCATGTTCTTGCTTTCCTTTCTTCGTCTTCGAATTATTTTGAACCTGATTTCACTATCTCTGAAACCAGGAATATCATTTTACGTTACTTAGAAAGATTGACCCAGTTTTTATCCGTTATCCAAAAGACGATGGTCTCCATTCCGAAAGAGCTTCTTGTGGGCAACTAGGATTCGCATACCTCATTCTATCAACTCTCCCATTTTAGACTATCAAACTAACTTACACACTTTATGCGGCAAACCCTCTGAATTTATACTTTACGCACCATTTCCACTAGTGTCTGTGCAAGCCTATGTTGTTCATCGGTAGATCCAGTTTTCAAAAGTTCCATTACCATATTTAATTCCAGGCAGCTGGGTTCTTCGTGTTCGACGGGATAATTTGTAACTAACTCCGTAGGTTTAACATGCTTTTCATCACTTAACCCCATGTTTTTGCCTAACTCAACTCTCTCTAAATGCATGTAGAGTCACACTCCTTTGATATTATGTATATAGCATGGGTAATTCTTGTCAAAATATACAGTAGAACCATAGTGAATTTCGATAAGTGAAAGTCGGCTTCATTTTAATAGGACCCAACTTCATTCAATTACATCCTTTATTGCTGTTCTTCAAAGGCTTTAAAAGAAGTTATTAATGCAAAATCAGAAAATGAATGAACAGTCTGAGGTGAAAATAATGTGAAAAAACACTTTGGGATAATTAAATTAGAAAACAAAATTCTGCAACAAGTAAAGTAGGGGCTGTCCCCAAAGTCAATGTTGACAATGGTACAGCCCCAGTTTATTATGTTTCATTCCGTCCATATGCGATTATGTTTCGTTCAGGATGTTTTTTCCTTATTAGCTTCTAATGCCACCGTTTTCCTGCTCCCAATTAGGTACAATAACAGAATAACAATCATAAAAGCTGCAGAAAAAGTAAAAGTCATGCCATACCCAACATTTTTTGCTAAGAAGCCAAGACCTACTGATCCAATGGCCAAACCAAAATCTATAAAAATAAGTAGCATAGAATTGGCTGTTGCTTTTTTCTCGGGTGGAACAAGCGTCAATGCCCAAGCTTGAATAATTGGATGGATTATGGCAAAAGCGATACCAAATAATACCCCTGAAACGAGAACCATCCACATACTAGTTGAAAAGCCTAACAAGACTAAACCTATTGCCCCTGAAATGGCACCAGGAATAATAAGAATTCTGTGACCGAATCTGTCGAATATTTTACCTGAGAAAGCACGAACTAATACCATTGCAATTCCCTGTGCGATAAAAAACTGTGAAATACTACCTCCAAAGTTGATTTCTTTACCAAACGGCCCCATAAAGTTTACAGTTCCTGCAATTGCCATATAATTGAATGATACCAATATACATGGAAGAAGGACACGCTTATCGAACATGTACTTATAGAAAGGTTCTTTATTGGTCTCCTGTGGACTTTCCTTTTCAGTTTTAAGCGTATTTTTTGTGAAAAAACTGCACAAAAATGAAAAAAACATAAGACCTAGGGTTACCATCATCATCGATCGGAATGAATAAGTTGTGAGATAAGAAATAGCGATTAGTGGCCCAATTGTTGTCCCAACGCTTGTGGACATTGCGAAATAGACAATGCCCTCACCTAACCGAGATTTAGGAACAATATTACTTGATATCGTAAAGACTAAACTCGTCAGCATACAAAATCCAATCCCTTGTAGTGCTCTAATGAATATTAAAAATCCAATGGAGTCGTTTATAAAAGTAAGACCGATTGTGCCCATAAAATAAACTAGGGAAATGATGAGGAGTAATTTCATATTCACTTTTTGGATAATTACACTCGCAAAGAAGCGCGTAATTAGTGATGCTGTCATTAAGGTCGTGGTCATGATTCCTGCAAGCGTAGGATCATCACTAATGGTTGATACAAAAATCGGGAAACCTGCTGTAATCATATAAAATGAAGCAAACATTACTAAAGACAATAATATAATAATTAAATATTGGTTTGTCCATAGTTTAACTTTTCCTTTATCCATCGTATTGTAAGGCCGCCTCTCAGTTACTTCTGAAAATAAGGATGATTTGTATGTGAAAATTGCTAATTAAATCATGACAGATTTATTCTTCCCTATTCATTAAAAAATATGTAGCGTTTTTTCAATAACTTAGCTTTAGCATTATCTAAAAACAGCTGTGAAATACTTCCCTTGGAGAAGGAAAGTATTTCACAGCTGTTTTTATAGTTTAATGTCATGTAGCTAAACATTTTCAACTAAGAGGGTTTAGTTTGAGAAAAATCCTTTTATTTCTCTCGAATAAGTGGGGTTGAGTTAGCGCGAAATACCTGAATAATAACCGGGCACTGAATAATTCCGATTTCCTTCAATCCCGTTGATTTCCGTTCCGAGCGGACG
>NZ_JBYHFP010000034.1:0-10442 GCF_057669885.1 Sporosarcina sp. Y1011
AGTAACACCCATGTATTAAAATGACTTCTTGCGCTAACCTGCCCGTTAGTTCAACAAGAAACAGCGATTCGATCGCTGGACGGGCATACGTCATACACAACAGGTTAACAGAACAGAGACGCTTATTAAACAATCGCGCCCTATAATTGAATAAGGAGTTAATCTTCAATAATTCAAAAATAGGAGTAATCAGTCTTTTAAGTGAACTAACTACTCCTGATTTGTTTCCACTTTTAACAACAGCTACTAGCTCCTAATAGAACTAATCGTTCCCCTTCTTAATTTTCTTCTTGTCTAAGGTTAATTCTTCTGTTCTAGTAATTTGAGAATCGATAGCTACTTTGATTCCGTTAATGGTTTTCACAGTATCCGTTTCCTATGGTGCATCTAAAGAAATCGTAAATTGCGGTCCATAGTAAACAGCAACAGAAGAAAGGCGAATTCTTTATTATCATATCCAACACAAGGCTCATTCCACATATAATATCCTCCAATTATTTTACTTATTTATTTTCAGCAAGTATTTCCTATAAAGTTTTTTGCAAATTGACATTTCAAGTTTCTTTAATAAAACAAAATCTCTCCTTGCTTGTATAAATTCTAATTTCTTTCTTTACATCAAATGAAACATATTAAAAAGGAACTGTAATAATTCAAAAACATCAAGGAAAATATTTTAGTAATATTAATAAAACCTTAACGTTTTCTTAATATTATATCTACTTAACGATGATATAGTCATATAAGTAAATATTTATGAAGTTATTAGCGTAATTATGTAAAAAAAGGGAGGAATACTAAATGAAATTATCCAAAAAGGTAATGGGAATCACTCTGGCTAGTGCAGTAGCGCTGGGATCGTTAAGTTTTTATGGTCAGGGTGAAAGCGTTGAAGCAAAAAACGATCCTAAGAAAGGTAAAAACGTCATTTTGTTAGTTATGGACGGTACTAGTGCCGGAGCAACAACTTTAGCAAAATGGTACAAAGGAGAACCACTTGCACTAGATAGTATTATGACGGGTGGAGTAAGCACATACTCTGCAGAATCTGCTATTACAGATTCAGCACCTGCTGGAACAGCATTAGCAACAGGAAATAAAACCAATGATAAATTTGTTGGTGTTTTACCAAAAGTAGTGAATACACCTGGCGTTGACCCATCATTAGCAGATGATCCATTTATGCCAGTAGCTAATGTACTTGAAGGAGCTAAACTTAGTGGAAAAGCTACTGGATTAATTTCAACTTCTGAGATCCAACATGCTACACCAGCTGCATTTTCAGCACATGTAACACAACGTAGTGATTACGACAGTGTCGCTGAACAACAAGTTTATCAAGGGATTGATGTCGTTCTTGGTGGTGGACAAGAAGCACTTGTACCAGGTAATTCTGGAAACAACCGTGAAGATGGAGAAAATCTAGTAGATGTATTAAATGATAAAGGATACGATATTGTCGAAGATAGAAATGAATTATTAAATACGAATTCTAGCAAAATTTGGGGTTCGTTTGCACCAAATGCACTTGCTTATGATATGGATCGTGAAACAACAAAACCAGAAGAACCAACGCTTGCAGAAATGACTGACAAAGCAATTAATACGTTATCAAAAGATAAAGATGGGTTTTTCTTAATGGTAGAAGGAAGTAAAGTAGACTGGGCAGCTCATTCGAATGATCCAATTGGGATGATTAGTGATGTTTTAGCTTTTGATGATGCAGTTAGCGAAGCACTGGAATTTGCTAAGAAGGACAAAAATACACTTGTTATTGCAGTTACTGACCATGGGAACAGTGGAATCACAATGGGTAATGTAAACACATCTGGTACGTATTCTAGTATTCCTGTTTCAGCATATATTGATCCATTGAAAAATGCATCAATGACTCTTGAAGGTGCATTAAGTCAATTAAAAGGTGATAAATCAAATCTATTAGAAGTGGCTGCTCTATACGGTATTGACAACCCAACTGAAGCTGAAAAGAAAGCTCTTAATGAATCAACAAAACTAAATAAAACATTCGTTCAACTTTTATCAAACCGTGCAAACATCGGATTTTCAACTGGTGGGCATACAGGTGAAGATGTATTCTTATATTCTTACGGTCCTGGTAAACCAGTCGGTTTAATTGACAATACTGACATTGCTCATACTATGGCTTCATCAATGGGATTTGATTTGAAAAAGTTAAGTCAACAATTGTATATTGAAGCAGAGGAAGCATTTAAAGCAAAAAATACAACAGTCAAGATCGTTGAAACTGTTGAGAACAATCCAGTACTTGTTGTAACAAAAGGCAATAAAGTTGCGGAATTCCCAGTAAATAAAAATATTGTCAAAGTTAACGGAAAAGAAAAGGAACTTAATAGTATAACTGTTCAAAGTGATGGAAAATTCTATGTTTCAAAAGAAGCAATCCAACTTGTTAATAAAGCTAAATAAATTAATCTTAAAACACCCTATTTAAAATGGGGTGTTTTTTTCGTGCGCCCAGCATGGGCGTAATCTATAGGGTTGAATAACAACCTTGTTTGAACAATTCTATGTCTTGATTTTACTGTATTTGGCTTTGTTTGGACAAGGTATACCCAGGATGAACTTAAACAAGTGTAACAAAGGGGGCTGCTCGTTGGAAATGGGATAAAATGTACATAATCTTGTGAAAGCTACCTGTCCACAAAGCTTGATTGTGGGTAGGTAGCTTTTTTTATTTGCCTATCATATTCTACTTAACCTATTCGTAAGCGGCCTTAGCCTATTATGATTTTATACACGAATCCGCAAGCTGTTCAACAAGCAACTTTCGTATGATTACAAGGGTTGCCCTTATTGGCCCTGGAAACTGAAATGCTGATAGAGGACTTGCCCGGTTCGCAAAAAGCTGGCGGATCCTCATTTTGTGCTTTGCCAAAAAAGAGTGAGGAAACTATGAATAGGCTTGCTATGTGAATAAAATTTATTCAACAAGCTATACTAAACGAGTCAAGTAGCATCACTTTATAATTAAAGCTTTATAAAAAATATCAAGGGAGAATAGAGATACATTGAATCCAAAATATAATATGCTATTTGAACCATACACTTTGCATCTGGTGCCACGATTGAAAATCGGATTAACATGTTACCAATGACAACTAATTCATCTTTTGAAAATGAAATGTTTGCACCAGGTACTATGTGGGGATATGTAGAAGATATACCTGGCTGGCTACCAATAGTTAAATAAGTAAACATCTGAATAAAGGTTGTTCCATTCATTTGTGATTTATTTACAGTTGTTTGAGGGCTTCCATAGGCGATACCCATAGTGGAAGAAGGATTTAGACGTGAAAGGGTTTTTCTTTCTATAAATATAGTATCTCGAATTTGAAATATAATTTTAAAAAAGGGAGTGTTTTTATGAGGAAATTTGAAAATAAGGTAATTATTGTGACAGGTGCAGCAGGTGGAATTGGAAAAGTAACGGCTAAAAAACTAGCTGATGAGGGAGCTAAATTGGCTCTTGTTGATTTAAATTTAGAAGCTGTTCAACAAGTGATTGTTGATTTAGGCTTAGACGAAACTCGTGCAATTGCTCTTCAAGCCAATGTGGCAAATGAAGAGGAAGTTAAGGCTTATGTAGATGCAACAGTTTCGAAGTTTGGTCAAATTGATGGATTCTTTAACAACGCAGGTATTGAAGGAACGACAAAGTCAATCGAAGAGTATCCAATTGAAACATTTGATTTAGTTTACAATGTCAACATTAAAGGAGCTTTCTTAGGGTTGAAATATGTGTTGCCAGTGCTGAAAAAACAAGGATTTGGTGCTGTCGTTAACACCGCAAGCGGAGCAGGGCTAATGGCTTCTCCTGGTATGGTTGGGTATATCATGTCGAAACATGCGTTGATTGGTATCACCCGTGTAGCCGCTCTTGAAGCAGCACCCTTCGGTGTACGTGTCAATGCCGTTGCTCCTGGAATCATCAATACACGCATGATGCGTCAAATTGAAGAAAATACGCTTCCTGGTCAAGGAGAAGCAGCTACAAAAACATTCGCTCAAGCTGTTCCGATGGGACGCTACGGCGAACCTGAAGAAGTCGCGAATGTGGTTTTATTCTTATTATCTGATGATGCAACATATGTCACTCAATCCATCTACACCGTTGACGGCGGACAATTGAATCAATAAAACGCATCCCTTCGGGGATGTTTTTTATTTTTTTCACATTAAGTGAATTTAGGGTGATATAGCAAAACATCTGCCCCTCCATCTTCGACCTCCTTATATTCAAATAACATCTATATGATTATTTCTTATATAGTATTCAGATAAAAAACAATATACTTTTATTTAACTAATATTCTCATGAAATAATCTCTTTTTTAAGGTGAAATGATAAGCGATACATACTAAAGCGAAAAATAATTGTTAGGGGGAAAAGAGTATGGAATGTGCATTATGTAAAAAGAAAACTGAATTAGAGAAGAGCCACATAATTCCTAATATGATATAGTCTAAATATTATTCAGAAAAAGAGGGGAAGATAGTAAATGAGTAAATATTTAACAAAACAACTCGAACTAACGCGTAATAAACTGCTTAGTGACGTCAAAAAGCTGGATGCAGGTGTGATCGATGTACAGCCTGATGGATTAAACAACACGATTCACTGGCACATTGGTCACATCCTAACTGTAGCCGAAAAATTCCTGTTTGGCTATCCGAAAAAGTCCCAGCATATCCCTGAGAATTACATAGGGCTATTTGGCAACGGCACCAAACCTGCCGACTGGACCGGTGTCGCACCTACAGTCGAAGATTTAACCAAACAACTAACCGAGCAGCTGGGGCGCATCAAACATATTCCTGCCGAGCACTTTGAAAAAGTGCTTGAACAGCCGATATTCGGGCAAAATACATTCGGCGAACTTGCAGCAGTCCTCGCTTGTCATGAAGCTAACCATATTGGGCAGATACACGCGATGAATTTTACGGTGAAAGCGGCAGGGAAATAAGCGAAGCAGGTTAAAAATAGGTTCAATTATGGAAGCATATAATAAATCATTAGTCTTGAAACTGAAACAAAAGCATAAAAAGTAATGATAGCGTTAGGAGTCATATCTAAATGGTATGGCTTTTTTTATGCTCATTATTAGGAGACCAACGAAGGCGAAGGTATTAGAACGAGAAGGAATGTTAAGCAACTCTTGATACAGTATTTCAGCAAATTAGGATTGCAGGGAACAGACAACACACAATTGAAAGCTAGCGGTACATCTTTGTACAGTTTTCCACATCCTTAAGTATGTAGAGGATATTACAATGGAAGCTCTCTATTATTACCTTGATGTACTAGAGGTTAGTCCTGTAACAAAATTGATTCGCATAAAGTCCACGGAGGCAGTTCTCAGCAAATTTTTTAACAATGGTTGAATTAAGGAGAAATTTGAAACTCTATCGAATCACATCCAATCATTAGGTACTATTGTGTTCGTCGAAGCCATGAGTTACAAAGAAGGGCTAAAGAAACAACGATAAAAAAAAGGAAACCCAATAGTTCGAGATATATATTTAGATCCACTGAAAAAGGCTGACTTCAAAAGATCACCTTTAAGTGAACTTTGAAATCAGCCTTTTCTAAGGACTGCATAGCCTTTCCAAACCTATTACTGAGAATTATTATTTTTTCTTTTTTATTTGATTTTTATTATTTTTATTTTCTTCATCAATTAAGGAATTTTCGTTGTTGTGGATTGATTCTTCCTTTTTTAAAGTAGCTGCTGAAATTGGTGCAGAACTTTTACTTTCCTTACTAACAGGAGAGTCTGTTAGTGTCCCGCTTACCTCGTCTATTTTACTGACAGCTGATTCTGGTTTATTTTTCTCTCCTTGTAAAGCGAGAGAGACTGTGCGTTTTTCGTGGGTTTCTTCCTTTTTGTCCTCCGCCATTATGCTTTCAATATCGGGATTGCCTTCCACAATCAAAATATCTGGGGTTTCTGTAATATCTTCTACGTGCCCAACTGTGTCTTGGATAACTAGTTTCCCTGCTGCGATTGCCGAAGGGACAGAACGCTCAATCCGAGCTTCTTCTTTTCTAATGGTATCCTGTACCTGTTTTGTTTCTTGAATTTTTCTCTTGCCTATAATTACCTCTTCAACAATTACAGCACTTTTCGTTACCTCTATTCTTTCTTCCATAATGGGGATTCGAATAATTTCATCCTCTCCAAACGGGCTGCCATCAAACTTTCCATCTATGACAGGACGTCGCTCTACATATACTTCTTCTCGAAATAGTGGAACATGAACGGTTCTCTGTTCTTCCACTACTTCTTTACGGAGCTGCAATTCTCCAACTTGGACATTCTCTTTTGTAATTTCAAGCTGTTCTTCATGGAGTTGGACTGCTCTTGAGTTTTCAGTTGCATATTGTGTTTTATAGACAGGACTGTCGTAAGTTGTATTCGTATCAACCAGCAACATTATTTTCCCCTTATTTATTTCCTCTTCACACTGTTTTGCTGTATATTTTGGCAGGCCCCTTTCAATTAGCCTGCTGGACAGGGTATTATCCTGTGTGCGGCCCATTCCTGCTGATAACATGGAAAAATAGCTGTTCATCATAACACCTGCTATAGTACTCACTTGTTGATCTGCTTCTACCATGACTCCGGTGCGGGAAGTGACTAATGGAATAGCACTTTTATTTTCTGCTACCACCATGATATCTGTATCACGATGCCCCTGACGTTTCAATCCTTCAATTGCATACAAGACTTCTTCATCTGAATTAAAGCTCCCAACAATTCGTTTTTCCATATTTATCATCCTTCCAAAATATACTACATATGAAAAGTAATAACATTCACATGTATTAGATATCTACCCGAGAGATCTTCACTTGAAACAACTAAAAAGTTAATAATTTAATAATTTATAATATTTAGCCGAAAATACGCTCATATCTATAACTAAACTTGAAATAAAAAAATGGTTGGTTTTTCTATTGCATAAAAGATTCGGGTTAGTAAATTAGATTATAAGTAGAGAGGGGTGAAGTTTCTCTACCCTATAGTTCACTTATTCTATTATATTGTAGTAGTGTCAAAACTTTTTAAGTTATGGCACATATAAAGCGAAAAAAAGCCTCGAATTTGGCAGGATTGTCTTACGGTAATTTATATTATTGGTTTTATTAAATATTTAATAGATGGTTTTGAGATCAATTAACGATAGTCGATTATGGAAATATAGAAATATTAGAGTCCTTTCGACATAATTTGCAAAATCTATTAACAATTGAGTAAATACTCTGTATACTGAATTGAAAAGGGTGGGTGTTGTAATGGATGATGGGGGATTTTCTTTGTACGATAGAATGCCAATAAATATGTTGTCAGGGTTTTATTACCATATTAACAAAAACATAGAAAAGGGAATTTTGTCTAATGCCATGTACCATGAAATAAATCTAATTAAACGGGTAGCTGCAAAAAAAGGAATCTCATTGACTCACTTATATGAACGAGGTTCGCTTATGAAATGATATACATAGATTTCTTTAGGGACGTTTAGTAAACCGATATTATGTCTCTTTACTATTCTTATAGACGTTTTCCTTATAGCAATACCACAAGCCAACAGTTTTGCGGTGACACCACTAACACTGTAACAATCAGTGGTGGGTGTCAATAATGGACTATGTAAGACCTACCAATCCAGCTAATAAGGCACGTCATAACCCCAGGCCTGCCTGCACACAGCCACAGCACAGCGTCACGGTAAGGGCATAGCAAAGATGTCCTTAATGTTAGGAATGCGCTCGGTGATTCGAATGATTAACGAATAGATCATCGCGGAGTAATTAAGTGATTGTTTAGGTCCGAATCGAGACTTTTTCATCACAACATCAAGGATTGAATGAATATCAATACCTGATAAAATCGAATTAAAACATTGGGTAGGTTCCAAGTCGAATAAAACTTGCATGTCAAACAGGCTTTCTTGTCGTATAATAGGCATAAAGCATTCTCCATTCTGTTAATGTGTGTGTCGTAACTCTCATTATACAGGATTTGGGGAGGTGCTCTATTTTCATATCGTTTTACACTTAGAGCCGTAAGGGCTCGTTGTTTTGAAGTTGACTCAGATAAGAATAAACAAGTATATAATCACATTCATCCAAGAAAAGAGGTATTTATGACTCCCATACTTATACTAAATCTAAAGCTATTTCCATCATCTTTGTAAATGAAGTTTGTCTCTCCTCTTGTGTTATTTGTTCATGTGTAATCATATGGTCACTTACTGTTAAAATTGTTAATGCTTTAGCTCCAGCACTAGCAGCATTTAAATATAAACTTGTCGTTTCCATTTCTTCCGCTAATATTCCCATCTTAGCCCACTTTTCTGTTGCAGTTTCATCAGCATTATAGAAAACATCACTAGATAGTACATTCCCTACATGAACCTTATAATTCTTTTCATCAGCTATTTTCTTAGCTTTCTCTAATAATTCATAAGATGCTGTACTTGGAAATTGACCTGGAAGATTCCATTGATGTGCATAATTTGAATTTGTTGCTGCTCCTATAGCAAGTATAATATCATATAACTTAATATCATTTTGCATAGCCCCACATGAACCTATACGAATTAAATTTTTAACTCCAAAAATATTAATTAGTTCCCATGAATATATTGCCATACTTGGTGACCCCATACCGGTACCCATAACAGAAACTTTCTTTCCTTTATATTCGCCTGTGTACCCCAGCATACCTCGAACTTCATTAAAAAGAACTGGTTTTTCTAAAAAGTTTTCAGCTATAAACTTTGCACGAAATGGATCTCCTGGCAAAAGTATAGTTTCAGCTATTTCTACTCCATTTGGCTTAATATGTGGTGTTTCTTTTAATTCATTGTTTTTCATTTGATTCTCTCCTTAATATTCTTATATTATTGTTAAATTATATCTTTTGTAATCGAGTTTTTTTCTATAATGAGACTTATCATTAATTAAATTTATGGTCTACTTATATTGTTTACTTTAAACAAAAAATATCAATCATAAACTCTGTAGATAATTGCGCTCTCCCTAGCACCTTTCGGTGTATTGGAGAAAAGCAAACGCCATCTGTCTGAGTATCGCAGTAACCGCCAAAAGTAACGGTTTGGATTTCTACGAATACCTGAAGAAATTTTTTACGGATCTAAGCGGAATATAGTAAATAAATGAAGTAAGCCATGTATTCGATTTAAAAAAAGGTGCGCTTATTTTTTATAATTCGGGCTTACATCATTTTAGCTCATTGCCGCTTCTTCGTTTTCTTATTATTATGTCTCTCTGCCGGTGTCAAGGGTTTGTTTGCAAGTTCATGATCAAACTCCCTTGATAAATTCTTCCTAGCCGCTTGCTCATCACTAGCGTTACCATTTAAATTGTTCTTCGGGCTGTTGCTCACTATATACACCTCCATGATTTTAGTTTGCCACGTGGTGTCCTTAGTATGCATTTTTGTTAAATCTTTACTGAGGTTTCCTTTGTTGAAAATTCTTTTAACTTACGTAAAATAATGATTTGTCGAAAGCTCGATTTTAGTCTTTGCAAGGTTAAATAAAACTGTTCGTGCTGATAACGTAAAGCAACAAGTTGTTGGTTTAGAGAAATAGAATAAACCTGTATCTTCAGATCTTATATTTAGAGATTTATCATAGAAACCTCTTCTTTCACTTTAAGAAGTGGTTTATATATATCCTTGCAATAAGAGGCACCATCAACGATATTCATACAAAAGCGTTAGGAGCGTCCGAAAATGCACAGGTACAAAAAAAGGGAAAGTGTCACCCACAAATCTATTAAAATTCTTCGATTTACATAACTTTAACATTTACTTCATAATGGGGAAGAACGGTTTATCGAGAAGGATTAAGTCATCGCGGTCTATCAATTGCAACAAATACAGGTATCGATATTTAGATTTGACGCCGAAAGAAAAAGTCGTTGCTACAGATATGTTCGAGGCAGAAGTATTCACGAATGATCTGATCGGTGAAGTTAAAAACACCAAGGATGGTTCCATTGTGAAAGTAAACTGGAAAAATCTCGAACCCTCGACTAAACATGGTTGGTATGTTCAAGTAAAGGATTCATTTGGGGGAGAAATGCGCTCTGATGTTTCTATGTTCACTACGGGTGACCAAGAAATTGGAAATGGTGGAAACGGTGGTGGACGAGTCATTCCTCCTGCTCCATTACCGCCAGTTACAGGCGATCAAGTCATTAACGTTACGGATGACTTACTAACAAAATCCGAGGAATCTTGGACCATTAACCATACGCCGACTTCGGACAACACAAAATGGGTCATTCCAAAACAAGTAATGAATAATGCAATCGTTGCGAACAAACCACTTCGTTTCTTGACGAAGAACGGTCATGAAGTAGC
>NZ_JBYHFP010000035.1:0-9771 GCF_057669885.1 Sporosarcina sp. Y1011
AGGCTCATGGCGAAAGGCATCCCCAAAGCGCCAAGCGGTCTACGATCCACACTCCGAATTGCAACTCTATCTCGACATTGTGTTCTCTAAAACATCACCCATGAAATAGCTCATTTTCATTCTGGAGAACAGAAGTAGCGTGACAAATCCTAGGAATAAGAAAAACTGTTGGCTTTATTGGGGCATTAGAGTGGGAATCCTAAAAAACCATAAAAAACTAGTGGAACTTTAGGGCAATACAAACAATTAACACTCTAGAATTTTAGCGGTTAGTTTTATAAACTATCAGTATAGTTAAAATAAGCGAAATTGTTTATACAAGTAAAGTTTTAGCGTGGAAAAGGAGGTTACGAGATGACGACAATAACGACAACAATGATTGACACGAATAAAGAATTAGTGGAAAAGGCAATTTCATTCATTCCGAAATTAAGGGAAAGAGCAATTGAAACAGAAAAGGGGAGACGAATCCCAGAGGCAACGATGCAAGAGCTAAAGGATGCTGGGTTATTCCAAATCTTGCGTCCGAAGCTATATGGTGGTCTTCAATCAGATATGAAAACCTATACGAAATGTGTCGCTGAAATTTCACGGGGCTGTGGATCGACGGGCTGGATTTTTGGCCTCTGCAATATTCGGGAACTGATGATTGCACAATCATTCTCGAAAAAAGCACATGACGAAATTTACTATTCCGGGGACGACATCATATTTGCAGGCGTATTTGAGCCTAGAAAGATCAGCGTTAAGAAAGTTGAAAGCGGATACATTATTGAAGAAGGTTATTGGCCGTTTTGTTCAGGGTCACTGCATGCGACTTGGGGATACTTCGGGATGCCGATTGTCGATGAGCAAGGCGAAGTAATCGATCAAGGACTGATTACACTTCCCATGAGTGACGTGGAGATTGCAGATGATTGGTTTGTATCGGGCTTAAAGGGAACGGGCAGTAACAGCATTCATATGAATAATGTCTTTGTACCGAATCACCGAGTAGTCTCCTTTACAGATGCCATACATGGTAAATTCCAGTCAGATCATTTCCGAGATACTCCTTTATACAATTCAGCACTTTTTCCTGCATTGGCGATGTCAATCGGTGTTCCGGCATTAGGAATTGCAAATGCTGCACTGGACTTTTTTAATAAGACCTTGGAAACGCGTCGCGCAGCAAATTTAGGCGTCGAGTTCGTGAAGGATGCTTCTATTACGCATCATCAATTGGCTGAGGCGACATTACATATCGAGACAGCAGATCTCCATTTCACGAACATAGCAGAAAAAATGGATGCCTATGCGGAAAGTGGAGAATACATGCCGAAAGAGGAGCGTGTCAAAATGCTCGCTAAGATCGGCTATGCGGTTCAGATGTGTAAAGATGCAATGGAAATATTTGTTGTGGCACTTGGATCTGGAATTGTAGGGGAAGCTCATCCTTTCCAAAGGTTATACCACGATTTCACGGCACTTTATACACATCGTACAATCAACCCGCTAACATCTCGAGAAAACTTTGGTCGTGTATTATGCGGTTTAGAGTCAAATACGAAAAACATTTAAAAGATAAGAGGGATGAAATATGACGAATCCGGAAATTGCAAAGCTCGGCTATGTTGCACTTGTTACACCAGATATCGAAAAGTCACTTGTGTTTTTCAGAGATGTCATCGGCTTAGAAGTCACGGAAGAAGTAAATGGAGTTCACTATTTACGCGCTTGGGGAGATTTCCAGCACCATACACTTTCATTAGAACAAGGGGATCGCGGCTATGTACGTCATATTGGTTGGCGTACGAAAAATCGTGAAGACGTTCTTTTATTCAAAGAAAGACTGGAGCAAGATGGCGTTGAGGTTGAATTTGTAGAGGCATGGAAAACTCCAGGAATCGGGGACTCCATCCGTTTTAAAATCCCAAGTCAGCATACATTCTCACTCTATTATGATGTGGAGCGGCCGGTTGTAGAAGAGCATCGTCGTTCTGTACTGAAAAACCAAACTTACAAATCATGGGCGAAAGGCATATCGCCTCGCCGTTTCGATCATGTGAATATCCATACATCCACAGATGCAGGATTGACGTATGAGTTTTTAGCAGAAATACTTGGATTCAAATTACGTGAATATGTACGTGATAACGATGGAGATGTTGTTGCGAGCTGGATGAGTGTCACGCCGCTTGTGCATGATGTGGCGGTTTTGGCTAAGCCAGATTCACCGACGCCTGCACGTTTGCATCATATTTCTTATTGGTCGGATGATTCACAAGACATTTTACGTGCAGCAGATATATTGAAAGAAAATGATATTGAATTTATCGGACCTGGTAAACACGGGATCACCCAAGCGTTGTATTTATATGTAATGGATCCAGGAAGTGGATGTCGCGTTGAATTGTTTACAGGCGGATATCTCATCTTTGAACCAGACTGGGAACCGGTGGAATGGACAATGGAAGAGCGTTCTGTTGGCAATACGTATTGGGGAGAATCGGTGCAGGACCGGGAAGAAAACAAAATAACAATCGAAGCGTAATGTGTCTTGGTGAAATGAAGGGAGGAAAATCGATATGAAAACAATTGAAATCAATCGCGATAACTTAGCCTACTGGCAAAAGCGTTTGCCGGAACAAATTATAGCACTCGGTTTTTTCGACGGTTTACACAAAGGACATCTTCAGGTCATTGAGACAGCAAAGAAACAAGCGCAATCGAAAAATTTGGCATTGTCCGTTATGAGTTTTTTTCCACACCCGAAAAGTGTTTTGTCTGACGGCAAAGTAAAAGTGGAGTATTTAATGCCACTGAATGAGAAGGAGAAAAGGTTAAAGAAATTAGGAGTCGATTATTTCTTTGTGGTCCAGTTTGACAAACAACTAGCCTCTTTATCTCCTGAAAGTTTTGTTGAAAGTTATCTAGTCGATTTAGGTATTGTTCACGCAGTTTGTGGTTTTGACTATACTTATGGCCATCGTGGTGCGGGTAACATGAGTCGTTTGAAATTAGATTCAAGAAATCGGATAGAAGTTACTGAAGTGCCAAAGGTAGAATGTTATGGCGAAAAAATTAGCTCGACCTTAATAAGAGCGTCCTTAGCAGAGGGAAAGGTTAATTATATTCATAAGTTGCTAGGTAAACCCTATCAAATAGAGTGGAATAAACTGACGGGTCTTTCACCGTTTTATACACTTCCTGCACCAGGACGATACTATGCTTCAATTCAAGCAGCTGGTAGCAGAGTGAATTGTATAGTGATCGTGAACAATGACGGACAACTTGTTTTCAACCAATTACCGTTTTCAAATGAAGAACAGCTTTCGATTTCTTGGCATTATCAAGTGAGAAGTAAAGCATGTAGAGAAATTAGTTGAATTCATCCAAAGGGAAAGGTGATGTACTAATGTCAAAAACAAAACAGTTTCAAGCATTGCTAAAACAACCAAATGCATTTATTTTACCAGGTGGATATGACGGCATGACAGCGCGCTTAGTAGAGGAGTTCGGTTTCCCAGCTCTGTATGCAACAGGAGCAGGTATTTCAAATGCCCAACTTGGATGGGCGGATGTCGGACTGACAACGGTAACAGAAATAGCGGAAATCGTAAGTAGAATGTCCGATGTTACGACAATACCGATTGTTGTGGATGGGGATACAGGATTCGGTAATGCCATTAATGTCATCCGAACGGTGAAGCAGTTGGAACGTGCAGGAGCTTCCGCCATTCAACTGGAAGATCAAGTCTCTCCGAAAAAATGCGGGCATTTTAGCGGTAAACAAATCGTCAGCAAAGAAGAAATGGTGAATAAAATCAAGGCCGCTTTAGATGCAAGAGTTGATAATAACTTGGCGATTATCGCGAGAACAGATGCGCTTGCTATAAATGGAATTGGAGATGCGTTGGATCGGGCAAATGCCTACAAAGAGGCTGGAGCGGATGTCTTGTTTGTGGAAGCGCCAACGACTTTGGAACAATTGAAAATGATTACAGCTGGCGTGCCTGATATTCCACATATCATGAATATGGTTGAAGGTGGGAGAACACCGTTACTATCATTGGAAGAGGCGGAAGCATATGGCTTTAAGATTATGCTTTGCGCGAATACTGTACTGCGTTCGGCTATTAAAGGAATACGTGAAAGTTTACAGATTTTATCGACCGAGAAGTCTCAAGCAAATATCCATGACGCGATTTGTACATGGGAAGAACGCCAGGAACTATTTAAATTAAATCAAATACAACAGTGGGAAAAGCAGTATTTAGTTGAAGAGATACTAGTTGGGGGAGGTAAGTCATCGTGACAACAGAAATCGATTATGACTTGGTCGTTATTGGATGTGGGGTAGCAGGTACGTCCGCTGCATTAGCAGCAGCCGAAAGAGGAAAAGCACAAGGGGAGAACCTTCGTATCGCCATTTTAGAACGTGCAGACTTTGATAATCGTGGAGGGAATTCACGGTGGACTGCAGCCTATATGCGTATGGAAAATATTGACGAACCTGCTGATCGTTTTGTAGAGGATATGATGGGGTTTTCAAATAACTATTCAGATCGCCAATATATCGAGACACTCGCACAAGACGCGGGTTCAACGCTTCGCTGGGTTGAGGAAAAAGGTGTTGAATTCGATTATTTACCGACGATGTTCTTAACGGCATCTAAGCCCCGGCTGTTACCTGTAGGTGGAGGCCGTGCCATCATTGACACACTTTCATTAAAGGCACGTGCTCTAGGAGTTGAAATCATTTATGAGTCAACGGCGTGGGACATTGTGTTGGATGATGAAGGGGCAGTGAGTGGCTTAAAGGTTCGCATCAAAGGCGGTGCATCACTGAAGCTTAATGTCCAATCAGTCATTTTAGCTGCAGGGGGTTTCCAAGGCAGTCAGGAAATGATGGCACAATACATCGGTCGAGATGCGCATAAAATTCCGACAGTCGCAGAAGGCGGTCTTTACAACAAAGGTGAAACGATTCGAATGGCGATGGCGATTGGTGCCAAAGGATCCGGACAGTTTGATGCTTTCCATGCAGAGCCTGTAGATCCACGCAGCAAAAGGGAAGAAGCGGGAATTATGGCATATCCGTATGCGATATTGGTTGACCAAAATGGCAATCGTTTTACAGATGAAGGGCAAACAACAATTGATGAGCAATATGAAGAAGTGGCTCGGAAAATCTTTTATGATTTACCAAATCACATTGCATACATGATCAGTGACCAGAAAATGAATGCTATTCCAAATATCGAAGAGGCAATTCAGACAGAGCAACCCGCAATTGAGGCAGATACATTGGAAGAACTTGCAGAAAAACTCGGTATTCCGGCAGCTCAGTTAGTTGAAACGGTTCAACAATTTAATGCTGCGGTTCAGCCTGGTGAATTTATCTATAACAAAAAAGACGGGAAAGAAGCAGTTGGCATTGAGCCGCCCAAGTCAAATTGGGCCATTGCAATTGACCAAGCACCTTATATTGCATACCCCGTCATTTGTTGCAACGTATTTACCAATGGTGGATTGGCGACAGATACGTTCGGGCGCGTGTTATCGAACGATGACGATCCAATTCCTGGTTTGTACGCAGCAGGAGAAATTACCGGACTTTACTATGGAAAATACCCGGGTGGAACTTCCGTGTTAAGAGGATTGGTATTTGGCAAACGTTCGGGAGAGCATGTAGTCACGTATTTGTCGGAAGCAAAAAACCTTATATGAGGAGGAATTAGATGTCTACAGGGGATTTGAAGGGTAAAGTTGCGCTTGTCACAGGCGGTGGACGCGGCATTGGCCGTGAAACTTGTATTTTGCTTGCATCACATGGTGCGGATGTAGCCATTTGTTCAAGGACGGCTTCCGAATGTGAAGAAGTGGCAGCATATATTCACAAAACATATGGCACGAAGACACTTGTTGTTACAGGTGATGTGTCGAATGAGGCAGACGTTCAAAAAATCATTCAATCGGTTGAAAAAGAGTTGGGGAAAGTTTCAGTACTCATCAATAACGCTGGCATAATGAGCTTTTCACCATTTACGGAAACATCCATTGAGGAATGGGATCAAGTCAATGACATTAATGTAAAAGCACCATTTTTACTATGCAAGGCAGTTGTTCCAAATATGATCGAGAAACAGGATGGCATCATCGTGAATATTTCATCGATATGGGGAACGAAGGGCGGACCGAATCGGAGCGCTTATATTACCTCTAAGCATGCAGTCATCGGCTTTTCAAAAGCACTCGGGGAAGAACTTAAGCCATATGGTATACGCGTAAATGCTGTTTGTCCAGGTCCTGTCGTTACAAAAATGACAGACGATTTGGGACCGGACGTGAATAAAACCGGTTGGCTTCAACCAATCGATATGGCGAATGTCATTGTCGAGCTTTGTTTACCGAAAATGGCAGCCATCACAGCATCAACAATTGAAGCATTCGGAGCAGGGCAACCTGTTGCCGTAACAAACTAAAAAGGGAGAGATACTCAATGACAGAAATGGTCGTAGCAATCGAATCTAAGAATATCAGTCTGGAATTATCTAACAAATTATTGGAAGCAGCTGTTGAAAAAGGTAAGGAACTTGGCATGCCGTTTAGTATTGCGATTGTAGATAAGGTTGGTAACTTAAAGGCATTTTCATCGATGGATGGAGCGACTGTATTAACTTTAGAAATCGCGCAAAACAAAGCATTCTCAGCAGCAGCCTATAACCGTGCTACGCATGAATGGTATGACCGCTTAAAAGATGATCCACCGCTATTACATGGTCTTGTCCACACGGAACGTCTTGTCATTTTCGGTGGGGGTTACCCAATTACAGTGAACGGTGAATTAATCGGTGGTATTGGTGTGAGCGGGGGGCACTATACACATGATATGCAAGTATGTGAAGCGGCGTTGGAGGTTGTTCAGCAACTTGAGCTAAAGGAAGTGTAAAAGCCTATGGAAAACTACGATATTATTATCGTTGGCGCTGGTATGGCCGGACTTTGTGCTGCAGTTGAGGCTGCGGAGCGAAGTGCAAGTGTACTTGTGCTAGAAAAGGAAGCCGAAATGGGTGGAAGCTCTTTGCTCAGCGGGCGTTACATGGCCTTCGCAGAAACAGACTTGCAAAAAAGTAAAGGGATCGTGGATTCAACTGAATGTCTCGTCAACGACATGTTGTCTGTCGGGGACGGGGCGAACGATCCCGTTTTAGTCGAAGCTTATGGTTCACACCAACTAGAAACGTATAAATGGCTCGTAAATAAAGGTGTACTGTTTCATGCCATTCAAGCGGTCAGTGGCCATAGTGTCCCGCGCGGGCATACAATCACACCACAACAGGCAATCACTAAGTTATTTGAAAATGCTGTTAGCCATGAAAAAGTAACAGTTAAACTCAAAGCAAATGTGTTGCGTCTACGTAAAAATAACGAAGGCAGAGTAGATGAAGTTTCTTATGAGATAGCTGGTGAAATCCATACAGTAAAGGCCAATCATGGTGTTATCTTAACATCTGGAGGTTTTTCACGCAGCGAGGAGCTTTTGAATGCCTTCGCACCTCAATTGAAGGGTGCACTTCGTATAGGCGGCAAAGGGAATATAGGTGATGGTATTAAGCTTGCCTGGGAACAAGGTGCCTGGGTACGTGATTTACCATTTTTAAAAGGCACATACGGCTTCCATCCAACGGCGGATGGTCCTCGTAAATCACAAGGACTCGTATTTTATAAAGGTGCCATTATTATTAATAAATTTGGCAAGCGCTTTGTCAATGAGTCGATTTCTTACAAGTTAATTGGCACGGAGGCATTGCAACAGCCAGAAGGAATCACCTATCAGGTGTGGGATCAAAACATCATGAAAGAAAGTATTCCTGGTGATGCATTGTATGACTTTGAAAAGTTGCTTGAATTAGGCTTGATCGAAAAATCCGAAACAATTGCAGAGTTGGCAACAAAAATCGCTATCCCTTCCGATGAATTGGAAAAAACGCTTCATATATATAATCAAGATGTCGCGAATGGCAACGATTCACAATGTGGACGCGAAACATTAACGCATACTTTCGGAGCACCCAAACAAATTCTACAGGCACCATTTTATGCAATGAGAACGACTGTAGCAATGTTAGCGACGTATGCTGGCATTGCAGTTGATGAATTTGCACAAGTCCTCAATCCATATAATGAGCCAATCGAGGGACTATACGCCGCAGGGGAAGTTGTCGGCGGTTTTCATGGAGCGGGCTATATGACAGGAAGTTCGCTAGGTAAGGCATCGATATTTGGCCGAGTTGCCGTACGTACAGCCTTACAAAAGCGGGAAATACTAATATAATCTAAATGAAAACGAGGTGGGTTACATGAAAATATGGCATCAAAGTCTAACATCTATTGAAAACGTGCCGCAATATCGAGATGCAGTCATTCAACATATTCAAAAAGTGGCACGTCCTGATGTAGAAGTCGTAATACATGGCATGTCAAAAGAAACCTACCCTGCAGAATACCCGGGTCATTTTATCACATATGCCTATTTGCAAAACTTGCATAAGGAGCAATTCATTCGAAACGCGCTGATTGCAGAAAGTGCGGGCTATGATTGTATGTTCATTGGGACAATACCGGATGTAGGTTTATTGGAAGCGCGCACACTTGTAGATATTCCAGTGATTGGCTATGGACAGGCATCTTTTCATTTTGCTTCGATGCTCGGTGATTGCATTGGTATTGTCAATTTTTTAGAGCCATTAAAAGATCAGCTAAAACAAAATATTCAACGATATGGTTTGGGAGAAAAGCTAGGTCCGATCGTCCAAACAGATGTAGGATTTTATGATATTTTAGAAGGTTTCAGTAATCCTGAACCGATTATTGAGAGTTTCACAAAGGCAGCGAATAAAGCGATTGAACTTGGCGCGGATGTAATTGTACCGGGAGAAGGACCCATGAATGTATTCCTAGCCACTCATGGCATTTCCCGTATCGGTGATGTCCCCATTGTTGACTCATTCGCGGCAGGCATTAAAATGTGTGAGTCACTTACAGATTTACAAAAAAACTCGGGCGTCTATATGACACGCAAAGGATACTTTAATGCGAAACCACCTGAAGAAGCAGTGCAAAAGCTGCGTTCATTTTATAATTTAGAAAGCAATATTCATCCGGAACTTGATTGGGGTCTCTCCATCAAGGGCAGTGCGGTCAAGTCTTAATTTGCCGATAGCATTTATTCGAGGAGAAGGGAGGAGCAATAAACTCTCTTCTTTTTTTATTGTGGATAATTCTTAAAATTTGTGAATCGTAAACGGTACAGCCCAACCGCCCAACGGTTTGGGCTATTTTGGATAAATCGCTACCATGGTCAACGTTATACTAAGTTCTCTTATTTCTGTACAATAGAAGGAAAGGGTTACAGGGACTTTTCGCTAGATAGATTGAAATGGAAGAATTCCCGTAAAACACGCTTTGGCGCGCCTGCGCTGGAATGTTCATTATCAGGAGAGTTGTGATTCAGAGTGTAGAATTTATACCGCTTGGCGCTTTGGGGATGCCTCTGGCCCTGAGCCTGGATTAACGCTTCGCATCCAGTCTCATGGCTTCGGCGACCCCTTTGCCGCGCCATCGCTAGAGTGTACATTATCGGGAGAGTTTTTAATTAGAGATGTATAGACTGAAATAATAATGTGATTACTATTTGATACTGATTTCATTGTAGAAAGAAGCACTACAGGCTGCAGGTCTTATCCCCGATAACGAAATGTGCTTCCCTACATAGAGACCATCTAG
>NZ_JBYHFP010000036.1:0-5522 GCF_057669885.1 Sporosarcina sp. Y1011
AGCGCATTTCTCCCCCAAATGAATCCTTTACTTGAACATACCAGCCATGTTTAGTCGACCGTTCGAGATTTTTCCACTTTACTTCCACAATGGAACCATCCTTGGTGTTTTTAACTTCACCGATCGGATCATTCGTGAACACTTCTGCCTTGAACATATCTGTAGCGACGACTTTCTCTTTCGGCGTCAAATCTGTTTCGATTGTGAATTCATCTTTTCCGGGATAGTCTACTGGATTGTAGTAGTTATACTGATCCAGATATGGTGAGTATGTTTGCATTTGGATTGTGTTATCAACCGGCTTTACTTTCATGAGACGCAGGAAGCCTTGCCCACCTTCTGGTCCCCCTTGATAGTCGGCCAACATTTGGTACACTTTCCGATCGGGTGTTCCGTCCATGTCATCGTCGATTTCGTCAACCAGTGTTTCAGCATCATGGTAATGACCTGACAGGACCGCAGTTACATTTTTATTCGTCGTGACGACTTCCTTGAATATTTTTTCGCCGATTGGACTTCTGTTACCAGATACCAACAAGTATTCATGCAAGGAAAGAATGGCTTTCTTTTCAGGATATTTGGCGAGGATTTCATTCATCCATGCGATATCCTCTTCATTCACTCCCCAGCCCATATACACCATGATGAAATCATTACCATTTGAACTGATTAGATCATAATGCCCACGGTTGTCTTTATACGATTCGCCATAATAATCCTTCTCGATAAACCGTTCTTCCCCAAAATATTTACCGTATTCATCATAATCCCCTGTTTTGTGGCCGACATCATGATTTCCTGCCAATACACCGTAAGGAATGGCTGCATTGTCAAGCGTCCCCATGAATGTATCGGCACGTTCCCATTGAACCGGTTGATCGGCTTTATCGACTAAATCGCCTGTATGGAAAACGTATTTCAAGTTCAGGTTTTCTTTCTCTTCAGCAATCCACGTCGTCATTCTATCGAAGATATGTGGGTAACTTTCGGAATAATATTGTGTATCCGACATCCAGATGAATGAGTAGTCGAATTCCGTCGTGGACGCAATTTCATCCTGTACCATCACTTGCACTTTTCCGTCCTTGACAAACTCTTTTCCGATGACAGATCCATGTAAAGTGAAGTTCTGATCGTCTTTTGCCACTTTCCATTCCTGTAGTTCCCATAAAGCATTTACATAATTCCATACGTACATGGATACTTTACGACCGATCAAAGATTTCCCTTCCCAGTTCAGAGCAATTTCGTCATCTTCACCGATTTCTTCCCCGACTGCTACTTCAAATCGATGATACGGGAATTTATCCAGAGAAGTGGTTTCAATGTATTCACCGTCCACTTTAGCCATTTTGGCTTTTTCAGTGACAATCGATTCCCCTGCAGGAATCAGCTCTTTTGGCGGTTCCCGGTCTGCGCTATTTTCAAATACCGTGATTTCTTCAGCATCCGCTTCATACTTATGTCCTTCATAGAAAGAAACATTCAAGTCGTCTTTGCTTGGATCCGTCACTTTCACTTGCAGTTTCGTCTCATTTGGATTAACGTTTTCCGAACCATCTACTGGTGAAATGATTTGTGGTGAGTATGGTTTTTCTTCCAATACGGTAAAGTGAATTTCTTTTTGGACTTCATTCATGGCAACATCTTTTGCCGTGAATGATACCGTGTGTTCACCTGGAGTCAATTTTGCGGAAGACGTTTCAAAAGGCAATGTGATTTCCTCCCCATCCAGCAACGCGGTCAGGCTTTCCACTGAAGAGTATTTATCCTCAACCTCTGCTTGAATCGTAAAGGCTCCCTTGTACTCTTTTCCTTCTTCAATAGAAGGGGTGATAATTGGCGCACTGTTATCGACAATGACTTCCGCTTTTGTATGTTCTGTATCCAGCGCTTCAACCATATGTGTTCCTTCATTTACTGCCGTCGTATCCCATGTGAACGCTTTGGCGGTAAATTTCTCATCCGGCAAACGGAAGCTGAAATCGATTACCGGCTTGGCACTTGCGCCGTCTCCGACAGAAAGCTCTTTTTCGATATCATTGTATAGTGAATCGTAAAGAGTGGTGCCATCCGCCAATACCAGCCGTACATTCTTGACATAGAAATCATCGCGATTTTCTTCAGAATCCGTATCGAAAGGCGATACTTTTGTACCTGCACGAATCGATATTTTTGTATCGAGCCCTTGTGTGAATTTATCCGGGTCCACAGGTATGGTCATGGTCGTATAGGTGTTGATTGTGTCATCAAAAATGTGGAGTGTTTCATCTCCGATCGTGACACCGTTTTTAAAGTAAAGATTGACATTTTTCGCATCAAAGGCGAAATAGGCCTGTGTTGGAAGCGATGGTTTTGTTTCGCTCGAAACGTCCTTTTGATCGACCAATAGTCTAGAATCCTTGCCATAGGCTTTCAACAAGACCGTTTTACTTAAATAGGATCCATCCTCCACATTCAATCCTGTCATGTCCGAGTCGTCAGACAAAATATCGATTTTTTTAACATCCGATGTGACTTCATTCGCACCATCGGACACTTGAACGTAATAACTCAAGTTCTCCTTTCCAAGTAGATCCGGTGAAGAAATCCTATGTGTATAAATGGTAGAATCATAGGTTTTTGTTAAATCGACCATACGGTATTCATCGGTTTCATTTGTTTTGTAGAAAAGACGCACAGTTTTAACTACCGCCTCATCCGTTACATCGAATGAGAGATCCAGATTTTCGTGTCCTGACGTCGGGATGGCTTCCGTTAAATCGGTAATTGACGGTGCCACTTGATCCACAGGAACTGTTACCTTAACCTTTGGTGTCTGAATCGGAGACAGGCTTCCTGGTGTTGCATTTTCCATGCCATTGCTGTATTTTATCATGACATTCGATTTCCCATCTGAAGGGAACGTGTATAAAATGCCTTTGTTGGCAATCGTATCATCTACATCCGGTTGGTCGTAATAATAAGCAGCTGAAATATCGATACCTGTATTTGTTGCAATGGATAGACCGCGATGACTCGAGTTGGCCATTCCACCCGATTGAATTTCCGTGATGTCTACATTTTCAGTCAAATCCACGTTATAGAATTGGTTGAAATCAGCCACAGTCTTTGATTGATTATCCGCATTTTTGATCCAATAAACGATGGTTTTTCCGCTAGGCAGGATGATATCCTCTTTATCCGCTTTCCATATCAAGTCAGCTTCCGGTCCTTCAGCCGGGTAACGGTAGCGAATCTTGTAATCTTTCAAGTTTATAGCTTCTGTAGAGTTGTTAAATACTTCAATAAATTCATAGCCATCCAGGGATCCGATATTCGTCGAGTCAGGAACAAGTTCTGTCACGAGAAGGGCAGGAACATTTTGTGGATCATAATCCATTTCTTCAATCTCCACTTCGTATTCATCTGTCATGGCTGTATTTTGTCCATCAAATGCTTCAATGCGGTAGGTTACTTTTTTTGTCAGTAATTCCACTTTGTCAATTTGGGCCTCAAACGTATTTTCTTCTGCAGAAGCAATCATTTCTTTTTGAAGCCAGCTGCCGTCTTCCGTTAGTTTGTAGAACAACTTCACTTTTTCGAGTCTTGTTTCATCCGTCACCACGGACTTAATGTTGAAATTTTCACCGGCCATTACTTTTTCGATTGCTTGATGTGCAATGACAGGCGCTTCCTTATCTTCGACAATTGGTTCAGCAGGGACTTGTCCTGTAATCAACCCACCAGGTGTCGGTGCTTCAGAAGATGTAAGGATGTCCATCGTTTTCCCGTCTTCACCAGCTTTGTATTGAATGCCCTTATTTACAACGACATTATCTTTAACATACTTAGCTGACGTTAAAATATTATTGGACGTATCCGCAACCGATAACGTTCGCTCGGCAGTGTTTGCCATTCCATCCGACTCTATGTATGTAAATTGGTTATCCGTTAGCTGGGTATTAAATTCAGTATTAAAATCTGCAAGTGCCAGATTCGTATTTTCTTTATTTTTGACCCACACAACGAGAGTCTCTCCTGGAGCGATCGCTTTGTCTTCTTTAAAAGTCCAATCTATCATTCTTCCATCAGGATATCCGTAAACCAACTTGTAATTCTTCAAATCAACCGTTTGAGTGCTATTGTTATACAGTTCGATAAACTCAAAAGCATCCGTTGACGAACCCGCCACATTATTGCTGTTAGGCAACAGTTCCGTAATAAGGATTGGAGAAATTGTTGCAGCCTCCACATGTGTTTGACCATTCAGTAATAACCCGGTTGGCGAATTGATCAACGTGGAAAACGTTAAACTACTCATCAAAGCAATAGGTATCAGAAATTTCTTATTCATTAATCATAATTCCTCCCAAGTTAAATTATTCCTTCATTAATAGCATACGGGAGAAATTGTTGAGTATTATGAAGTAAATGTTAAAGTTATGTAAATCGAAGAATTTTAATAGATTTGTGGGTGACACCTTCCCTTTTTTTGTACCTGTTCATTTTCCAGCGCTCCTAACGCTCTTGTATGAATATCGTTGATGGTGCCTCTTATTGCAAGGATATATAAAAACCACTTCTTAAAGTGAAAGAAGTGGTTTCTATAATAAATCTCTAAATATAAGATCCGAAGATACAGGATTATTCTAGTTCTCTAAACCAAACAGATAATTGTCCAATATGATAAAGGGAGTGTCAATTCTCATGAGGAAAACTCCTTTCAAGGTATTCTCATGTAACCATACATCTTGAAGTTAAATGGCATATTGTATATTATTGCAGTTATCATGATGTGATTGTTTCAAAGATTACGCATAGCCCTATCACTGTTCAGCTGCAAAGTTTGGATGGGGATTATTTGGGGAGTGTTGTTATTGGATTCACTGAGGACATAAGGCAGATGTTAAAACCACTGTCCCCCCCTTTTCCTGTCCATGTTAAATCACGAGGTTGGACGAGCGGAGGTAAATTAAGGTTGCCACAGATAGTAGAAATTAAATAAAATCTGCCGTTCAATAGTTTTTACGCTAGTTGTATGGCTTCACTGCATAATTTGGATGTTCAAAAGGTACCGATCGCAGTTGTTGGAAATCTTGAACGAAAAGGATGTGCTTATGATATACGCATCCTCTTGTTGTCGCGTGCAGTCAAGAATTGGATGTGTAAATCAATAGATATTATAAAGTACCGTAATCAAACGGTTTTAGGTTTTTTGTTCTTATCATTCGCCCCTCCTAAGCACCGCTCCGTACATTGCACGAGTACTTCCTCCATCATATGAATGGTTGATTAGTTGACGGCCATTAATTAAACCAGTTCGGCCGCTGGCACTTTCCACTATTTTTTCGAAAAGGCGCACAACTTCAAACTCTCTAATTGTTAATTCAGCAATTCTTCTGTCACGTTCTTCGATGGATCCGCTAGTTATGGTTGTTTGGAAATAAGGTTGTGTTTTCATTGGTTTCACCCTTTCATGGTTAAATAAAACAGGTAGAGAATTCTCTACCTAGCTTTCCTAATATTAAATTATTTATTTT
>NZ_JBYHFP010000037.1:0-4305 GCF_057669885.1 Sporosarcina sp. Y1011
ATATAAAGGTAATAGCAATGTATCGCAAGTTAAGTATTACAAGAACATTGTGAAGATCGGCGAAATCTGATCTTCTTTTTTTGTGAAGATTGTGTATCCAAGGGATCTGTACTTCTGATAGTAGTCGTTATTTATTATCCGAAAAAATCCAAATCCGTACTCGGTCAAAAAGTAATGGAAATATCCAAATTATAAATATTTGTACTTTGTAGATGGAATATTAACGAGTTTCCAAGATTAATTACTAAAGAAGGTATTCCCTCCTATATGTCTAATATTGTTATTGTAGGAAATGTTCACACAATACTTGATAGGAGTGTTGAGAGATGGCTAGAGAAAAAGAAGAATTTAATATTAATGTAAAAACTTATGGTGAAATTAGGGATATTAATAATGAACAAGATTTCTTATTTTATGAATCGGCGATTCGCTTTCTTAATGCCGTAAACAAAGAAAGAGGTTCAATTATGGAAGCATATGAAAAAATCATTAGTCTTGAAACAGAAACAAAAGCATTAACAAAATAATGATAGCGTTAGGAGTCATATCTAAATGGTGTGGCTTTTTTTATACTCATTTTTAGGAGGCCAACGAAGGCGAAGGTATTAGAACGAGAAAGAATGTTAATCGAGACGGCTCTTGATACGGTGTTTCAGCATATGAGGATTGCAGGGAACAGACAACGCACGATTAATGCTATACCTGTTTCAAGGTTTAATAGAATGGTCTTGGAAGGTGAAACAGTTTGGAATCATTAGTATTAGAATTGCAAAGGGAATCATATTTGAACAATACATCGGTTACTGACGTAACAAGAAACGCATATGTACTAGCGAGAATGTTACGAAGTTGACATGTGGTAAACCTTATGTAGATAATAAAATGAAATAGTAACACGAGGTAAAATGTGGTTAATCCCCTTTGAGAGAACTCGTAGAATTAGAAGAAGAAAATTTATATAATTCTTGCTTTGAAACGGAAAAATTAAAAAATCGGGGTTGTGAAGTTTAATGGATACGGATAAAAGTCAATACATTGAGCAATGTATTATAAATTATGAGGCAATTATAAATAACGCAAAAGAAGGAACGGCACAAGATAATGAAGTATTAACGGCAATTACCAAATCGATGTCATTTGGACTGTTAAAAACCAACTACGATATTTGGTTAGATGAGTGCTTTTTACATCAAGACTGGCAAAAGTGGAATAATTTAATTTTCCAGCAAATGCGTTATCAATTACTTCCGGGATGCAGCGGAGGGTATGATCATTGTCAAAACACCTTACATATTTTAGAGGCAATCGCTTGCGGGGATAACGAAACAATGGAGCGCATTCTTCCATCCGAACTGGGTTTAACTAAAAATGGTTACCCGTTTTATATTGTGATGAGCAATCTCTTGAAGGCAATGTGGTATAGAGATGAAATACTGTTGCAAAAAACGGTCTATGCTGCCGAAAAATTTGTTGGCACAAAGAAACCACAATGGGAGCGTTCAGGAGTTGCATTTCTGCTTTCATTACACAAAGAAGATGTCGAGGTAATGGGGAAACATTTACAAAATTTTTGTTCAGGATATATGCGTGCAAATTTCAGTAAAGCGATGAAACAGCTATGTGTGCCTGCACATGGTCTTTATTGTTTGGCACAAAACTTATTGCCTTCAGAGATATTTCAACAGATAAAAATGCCAGAACACAAGAACTTTTCTCAAGAATTTGCAAAATGGAGAAATGAAAATCCGCACCCTATATTAAATTTATACTTTGAATATCCGGCGCCTCTGGAAATCCTCAATCAAATTTATGTGGCTCCAGTTGCTAAAAGCATTATTTCACAACCATATCTCCATAGCGATAATCCTTATCATTCTCCGCAATTAAAGAAAAAATGGTTTCTTGATGAGGAGGCAATGCTAATAGCCTTTGTTGAAAATATGTAAACTTTCCTTTTGAATTCATGCTAAAGAATATTGTGTTTTGATGAGCACCTAATTTATTTAGGTGTTTTACTTTGTACTACGCCATTCGGATAATTCATCTTCAACTAACAGGGGTTAATCCAAAAAGTATTAACGTTCTTTTTGGTGTACCAATTGAAGAATAGCAATGTTTAGTATAGGCGAATGTACGGACTGTCACTTCCTGCATGGCATAACCTAAAATGATATCAAAAGGAGGTAAAAATAATGACACGATTTGATTACGATCGATATGACAGAGACGATGACTACGAGTATGACGGTTATGGGAGACGTCGCAGAAGACGACGTCCACGATATCAATACCCATTTTTACCGATTTATCCATTCTACCCAATCTACCCACCATACCCACCATACTATCGATATCCATACTACAGCCAACCATACAACCGTCCTTATGGCTATTGATATATAAGATGCCTACTCTAAAAACAAGGACCGACAGAATTGTAGTATAGATACTGACGGTCCCGTTTTGTTTATTACGTTCATGTACTAAGAAAATTATAAAAATATGTTTTTAATTACTTTCTTAAAGAAACAAGGTAGCGCGACAAGCATTACTGTGTGAAAAATGACATCTCGTGAAATCAAGACTTTCATTGCATCTCGAACTTTTCTGGAATAAGTAAGTGGACAATCAATGGATTCAAAGTGCATATACATAAGGCGTTAAGGATTCAAGATAATATCCCATAAACTAATATAGACAGTGGTATCCGCAGGGACATAAGTATCTGTTCGGGCATAGAATAAGGTTACAAGAGTTGACTGCACTTTTGTCATTTTCTTTTAGCACGTACATTCAAGGGCAATTACCCCGGAAAAGGTAATTGCCTCTTTTATATATCATCAATGTAACATAATACCTATTTTGATACATTGACAGAAACCCCCTAAAGGTTGATAGACCAAGGTTTATCGATTATATAAAAAAAAGTGTCGTTATTGGATGATGGGAATTTTACATAATTGAATTTGTACAACCAATTAGAGATAAAGCTAAAATTGCCTAGTTAAAGGACATCTTAAAACGTTAATCGTGTACAATTCTGTTCGGGAAATCGCAATAAACTGGTAGACGTTCGAAAAGTAATTTAATACGTTTTCGAACGATATTTTATTGTGTATTTCAACTTTAAGTGTGTGTTCGTAAATGTGTACCTTTTCAGACACAGCATTTAAGGGAATATAGAAATAATAGAATCCTTTCGACATAATTTGCAAAAGTGCTTAACAATAGTCAGAATATCCTGTATACTCTTTTAAAAGGATAGGTGTTGAAAATGAATGATGGGGGATTTTCTTTGTACAATAGAATGCCAATAGAATTGTTAGCAGGTTTTTATTACCATATTAACAAAAACATAGACAATGACATTTTATCTAATGCCATGTACCATGAAATAAATCTAATTAAACGGGTAGCTGCAAAAAAAGGTATCTCATTGACTCACCTATATGAACGAGGTTCGCTTATGAAATGATATACATAGGTTTCTTTAGGGGCATTTCTTTTATGTATTATGTTAAATTCAGAGGAAAGACGGAAGTAGTACTCCATTACTCTTTCAGAGAAATATTTGTAAAGGTTGTAGGAATCTCCTACCAAAATAGTTGAAAAACTTTACCCGTTTATGGTTGGAAGCTTTAAGAATCAACTATTTCGATTTGTATTCCTGCAACTTGTGACAAATTTATGAATTGGTATATTCTCGTCTTAATACGACATTTTCCGAAAAAAATATGTTGTACAATGTACTTGTTGCTTCTGAACCTACTAGATATAGACCGCATAATTTGAAGCCGAATATATTATAGGGAGGAAGATTTGTAAAAAGGCTATTTGATGAAAAAACGTTATTGCTTCAGATTGGAATCAAGAGAAAAGTCATGTATAGAAGAGCAAAAACTTTTGGGTATTCGCACCCTCTTGTTGTCGCGTGCAGTCAATAATTGGATGTGTTGATCAATAGATCTCAAGATAAAGTATCAAGAAGAGCTGCTCACTCCATCCAGGATGCAAGTTTACCCTATTTGTATAAATGAAAAAACGATTAATTAAACGTAAAACTAAAATTCATGAGTTTGAAAAAGAGTGCCATTTTAGCAGTGTTTTACTCAAGAAAAAACAACCATTAAAAAAGCTACCCTTTAAAGGCAGCCGATTCTTAAACTAAAGCACCCGATAGTTGAATAGTACACTCTCTAAACTTTTTTATTTTCTTTCGGTTTTTTATACTTAAGTATCCTTCTAAAATTTAACCTAACGCCATTGGCGCTGAGGATTATACTTATTAAGTAATACATCTAGTTC
>NZ_JBYHFP010000038.1:0-4187 GCF_057669885.1 Sporosarcina sp. Y1011
GTATTATCAGCATTTGGATTAATGTTTTACTCCGCGTTTACAGATGACCCGCGATTAACACCAAATTTCTAGGGGTGCGTTTCTACAACAAGTAGAGGCGCATTTTTTACTAACTGGCAGTTTAGTTTAATAATTTTCGAAGGGCTTTTTGTTTTATGTGAATCAGGAAGATTGCAGTAGGATTAAATTATGTAGGAGGAGTTCTCTTCCTCCTGTCGAATATTGGAAGATAGAGGGGAGGGGATTCTATGATTTTCGGTCAAGAGGATTTAGCGCAATATAATTCAGCAAAATCGCCATGGTTCAATATAGCGACTAACGGTAAAGTTGATATCGGTATTGAACAAGGTGATATCCAAAAAGTCGGTTTGACTTCCGAAGGAATGTACAAAATGGTGGATGAATGGCTAAACAGCATTCACGGGCTGTCAAGAGAACAGAGGGAAAATCTTATTAATAAACTTGAAAAGTAATGGCAAGAACGTCCTCATACTGGGGCGTTTTTTTATTTTTGTGAAGCAAGCGGAATGAAATGGTGAGGACCGTGGTATGAGGTTCATTGGTAGAAAGTTTCCATACCAAAATGATAATGAATTAAAGAAAGAGAAGATTAGGCTATAGAGATAGGAATAGATTGCGATCCATCAAATATTGAAGAGGATTTATGCGACAACTAGTGTTACACAGGGGGACTGCCTAACGAAACTCTACTCACTTCCGAATATTTGTCTCTGTTATTATGCATTATTCTGTAAGAATTTACTTGAAGAATAGAACGTCCGCAAACTATTCACATAGTTTAACGGACGCTAATTTTGTTCTAATCCAAATGATTACACCTGTCAGTAAACTGTTAACTATGAAATGTTCCTACCTGAACAACTTAAACACAATATACATATTCCTCAATTTATTTATAGGCCCTTTTGTTGTTGAAAGGCTGGGAGGTTTATTCTAAAACATGTACCTTTACCGAGTTCACTACTTACATGAATCGTACCATTCATTCCTTTGATGATACTATAAGAAACCATCATTCCAAGCCCAGTGCCTGTTTCTTTAGTTGAAAAATAAGGTTGACCAAGACGATTAATTTGTTCTTGTGACATTCCAACACCTTGGTCACTAATCTCAATTTGGACTGTATCTTGGAAACTAGACAAGTGAATTTGAAGCTTACCTTCCTTTGACTTCATCGATTCAATTCCATTTTTCATAAAATTGATCAAACATTGTTGGAATTTTTTTCTTTCGCCAATCGACACAAATTGATTTTGCTCTTGATTGTATATTTTTCGCTCTATTTCAACTCCGTTTATTGTTGCCAAATGACAAATCACATTGACGGCCTGTTGTATTTCTTCATTAATATTGATCTTTTCATTTTTTTCTAAGGTTGGTTCAGCAAAGGTTAAATAATCATTAATGATATCGGTAGCTCGATCTAATTCTTTTAAAGTAATACTAATGAATTCTTTTCTTTTATCAGGGGAAATATCATCAGATAATAATTGAATATAACCTCTGCTTACTGTAAGTGGGTTCCGAACTTCATGAGAAATACTAGCTGCCAAGTGGTAAACCATTTGGAGTTTTTCTGCCTTAATCAAGTTTTGCAATAAACTAGAATAATTACGAATTCCTTCCCATATGATCGTTGAAATAATAATACCCAACATATTAATACTATAAAACTCGAAGAGAAACAAACTTGGTTTATAACCCGAGAAATAAATGAATTCCAAAGAATCAAGAATGATCATCCCAATGAATGATAATGTCACTGAAAGTAAAAGTTTTTGTTTCAAATTCATTTTTAAATAATTTTTGGAAAGGATGCAAGTTGCAATTCCGATAATAATAAATACTACAGATGCTGGATAAAAACCCATCCCTCCCAATGAGAAACGAATAAGAAGAACGATAGCTAATTGTATCAACCCTAGTTTATAACCACCATATAGACCACCTAGAATAAATGGAACATAGCGTAAATCCCAAAAGCTATTATCGTTTGAATATACCGGAAATACCATACACAATACAAGAGTGACAATAGGGAATAAAGCGATTTGCCAACTTTTTAATTCTTTTGAACGGTAAGCATAAGTAGCATGTAGGATTTGTAATAAACAGAGAGCTAGTAGGATAAATAGAAAATTGTTGAGCAAATCTTTTGTAATAAGATCCATGTGAGCATCGTTCCCTTAATTTTATGACTAGTCTTATAATAGCGTAAGTCTGTCGTTAAAACAAATTCAGACAATATTTTCATGAATAATTGTTCTGTCGGCGATAAATTGGGTGTCCATAAAAGGGGAAGTATTCACGGTGGATTATCAAGGGCTTCAACATTCAACTGGTGTGGTTCTCCGGAATCTGATTCTAGTAAAATATCAAAGGTTGTAAACCAATATCAATTAGTCCAATTGACATAAATTCTGTCTCTTTACTTTTGTAAGATTTAAGAAGCGAGTTTAAGGGGGGGACGTTCGAAAAGTAATTTAATAGGTTTTCGAACGATAATTTATTGTGTATTTCATTTCAAACACAGCGTTCGTTAATGTGTACTTTTATGAACAGAATGAATTGGCTAAGAAAGAAATAATAAAATGTCGGCTAGTTTCCTATTTTTAGTTTTAAAACGACACTTAGGGGAAAAATACTACTGATTGCAAAAATAGCTGGAGGTGTGTCCATGAATACGAAATACGAAGAATGCCTGAGAGCATGTTTAGAATGTCTAGAGGCATGCAATACCTGTTTCGATGCTTGCCTAAAAGAGGAAGATTTGAAGATGATGGCCGATTGTATCCGCTTGGACCGTGAATGTGCAGATATATGTGCGTTTGCAGCACAAGCGATGACGCGAAATAGCCCATTTACTAAACAGGTTTTAGAACTTTGTGCAGCAGTTTGCGAACGTTGCGCGGAAGAGTGTGCTAAACATGATCACGATCATTGCCAACGCTGTGCTGAATCTTGCCGAAAGTGTGCTGAGGCCTGTCGACAAATGGTAGCTTAAACGATTTGCAGAAAATGAAACTATCAATGGAGCTGTTTCAAGAAATGAAAAAGTATTTCTAGGAACAGCTTCTTTCTATTTGTGGATTATCCAGGATAAGGAGTGTTATTCGAGTGAAAAAGCAATTATTTTTTTAAAGTGCCGCTATAATTATTGGTTTAAGTGGATGTGGAAATAATACAAGCAATGAGAAAAGCCCGAACAACAATAATGAACCCGAACATGAAAATATGGACATGAACCATTCTGGCTCAGGTGAAGTTCCTGAAAACTTGAAAGTGGCAGAAAATCCAACCTATAAAGTCGGAAGCGAAGCAATTATTAAAACAGACCATATGGAAGGTATGGACGGTGCTGTGGCAACAATCGTGGGTGCTTATGATACTACAGCTTACGCTATATCGTATACCCCGGTAACTGGCGGGGAAAGAGTGGAAAATCATAAATGGGTTATCAAAGAAGAGATTAAAGATGCTGATGACACAACTTTGGAACAAGGAACTGAAGTCATCATAGGGGCAGACCATATGGAAGGGATGGAAGGAGCGACAGCTGAAATTGATTCAGCTGAACAAACTACTGTCTATATGATCGATTACACTCCTACTACAGGCGGAGAAAAAGTGACAAATCATAAATGGGTATCGGAAAGTGAACTTTCTACTAAATGAAGGTTTACTATTGAATTGATAAAGTATCTGGGATAAACGGGTCACAATAAGTTAAATACGAATCAAAAGAACACCTACATTTAAGGTGTTCTTTTGATTTCCACGAAGGTAAGGCATGAGCATTCATGAAGTGGCTAATCATACGGGACATTCAAATATTCATACGACGATGTTATATACAAACCCTACGAAAAAAGAAATGCTAGAGAAAATGAATCTCCTTTGTTTAAGAAGGGATTAATGTTTATAGTGCAGAATTATTAGCTGCATCTAATGTGTAAAGGAGATCAGTGATGGAGTTTGACTTGACTATAAATTCTATAAGACGATATGAAAACTTTATAAGAAGAGTGTCAAATGTAAGATGGTTTAGGGATTAAAAAGTGTGTGTGAATAGAACGAAAATGAATATGAGCTAACTGGTGCTAGAGTTAAACTAGAAAAAGGTTTTTCTTTTTAATCTCTAAACATTCCTACTATAGTTATAGGGA
>NZ_JBYHFP010000039.1:0-3512 GCF_057669885.1 Sporosarcina sp. Y1011
TCGATTCAAAATCTGGACGCAATTACGCCGAGGCGTAATTGATCTCTTTCAATTTATTCTCCATCAGTCTCAAGTGGGACATATCCGCCGGCATTCCTGCGTATAGTGGGGAAAAAGGCGGTGTCCCTATGAAACGGTGGTTGGTAATTTGTTTGCTTTTTGTATGTTCTCTCGTGGTTGTCTTGTATGGCGTGAATGCTTCGTCTGATCGAAACTTTTTCATGCCTGCAGAACTCGGGGGTGTAAAGATTCTTATTGATCCTGGACACGGAGGATTGGACGGAGGAGCTTCATTTGAAGACGTAGTAGAGCGTGACATCACTCTGAGTATTTCGCATGAATTGAAAAAGCGCCTTGAAAAGAAAGGGGCAACTGTTATCATGACGCGAATGAAAGACGGTGATGCTTTGGCTGAGCATGCACCGCAAGAAACATTTGGAACTATAAGGCAACGTAAAATGGCGGATTTACAATTAAGGGAAAGTATCGCGATTAAAGAAACTCCGGATATGTTCATTAGTGTGCATGTCAATGCCATACCTCAAGAAAAGTGGCGCGGTTCCCAAGTGTTCTATCACCCCGAAGGAGATCCGAACGGTGAATTTTTGGCGAAATCAATTCAAGAATCATTTAGAACGAATTTGAAAAACACGGAAAGGGTTGCGATGGCGATAAAGGGTGTCTATTTGTTGAAAAAAGTACCAACTCCGGCAGTCCTCGTAGAAACGGGTTTTATCTCTAATAACGAAGAACGAGCTCTATTGACAGATCCTGCGTATCAAGGGAAAGTGGCTAATGCAATAACTGAAGGCATTATAGAGTTTCATACTGCGGACGAAAGGTGAGCTGAAAACAATCCTTGAAAACAGAATACTATGTTATACTTGGGGAAGAATTAATTAACCTCCAAGGGGTGTCTATATTGATGAACGAACAAGCAGTACGTGAGTTATTGGGACAGTTGAAAGATCCATTTTTACATAAAACGCTTGCGGAGACGAGTGGAATTATTGGCGTGACAATCAAACCTGAGAAAAAACATGTCAGTGTCAAGCTCGCAATCGCAAAAATTAACACAGCCGAACAAATGGGTCTTCAAACGCAAGTTGTCGATACATTGAAAGGAGCAGGAGCCGATTCCGTCGGTATCCGTTTCGAAGAATTACCGGCAGAGGTGCTAGAACAGTTCCGTGGAAAAGTGACAGAATCGGAAGCTCAAGATATTCTGTCCCCATTGAGTAACGTAGAATTCATTTCAATAGCTTCTGGTAAAGGAGGCGTAGGAAAGTCGACTGTGTCGGTAAACCTTGCTGTAGCGCTAGCTAGGCTTGGGAAAAAAGTCGGTTTAATTGATGCGGATATTTACGGCTTCAGCGTTCCGGATATGATGGGCGTGACTGATTTACCAGTGGTTCGCGGTGATCGGATAATCCCGGTGGAGCGACTTGGTGTCAAGGTTATTTCGATGGGCTTTTTCGTTGAAGATAATGCGCCTGTAGTATGGCGTGGCCCGATGCTGGGGAAAGCGCTTGATCAATTCTTCCGTGACGTTGAATGGGGCGATCTCGATTACCTGTTCCTCGACTTGCCACCCGGCACAGGAGATGTAGCACTCGATATCCATCAAATGATTCCGACTTCTAAAGAAATCGTCGTGACGACTCCGCATCCCACAGCTGCATTTGTGGCTGCGCGTGCAGGAGCGATGGCGCTTCAAACAGATCATGAATTGCTCGGAGTTATTGAAAATATGTCTTGGTTCCAATCAAAAGCGTCAGGTGAACGTGAATTTGTATTTGGACAGGGCGGCGGTGTGAAGCTGGCCGAGGAACTCCGCACAGAGTTGTTAGGACAGATACCACTAGGTCAACCAGACTGGGATGAAGAAGACTTTGCTCCTTCAGTCTATGCAGAAGATCATGTTATTGGGAAAATTTACATGGACATCGCGGCAACTATTATTACAAAAACAGAAAAGTAAAAAACACAGAAAGTGGAGAAGGCTATTCGCCTCCTCCACTTTTACTTTTCTCAGATTCGCCACCACCACCGCCGCCACTGCCACCGCCACTTTCTTCCCCTTTCGGATCCCCGGCTTTTAAAATGAGCTCTTGCCACTTCGTTTGCATTAACGGGCTGTTAATTGTTTCTTGAACGACCTTTTCGAGATGCTTTTTCATATTTGCCGATTGTGTAACTGTTTCCAGTTGTTTTAACATGTCTGGCTGGGAGAAAAATTCTTCCATTTGTTTTTGGAAAGAAGCATCATCCATTAATTGCTTCATGATTTCTTGCTGCTGCTCTTTTACACTTTTAGCAAAACTTTCGTTGAATTTTGGATCTTCAAATGTCTTTTTCCAAAAGTCTTCTCCTTTTTTAGAAAGAAGCGTGTCTTCAACGGATTTCTTTACTACAGGTTGCTCCAAGATAAGCAGTTCTTTGAATTCGGGGTCAGCAAACATTTGCCGAACCGCTTTCTTTCCTTCCTCCGTCTGAAGTGAATCGGTCATCATTTTCTTCATTTCATCGTATGTTGGAGCTGTCGGCTGCGCTCCACACGCTGTCAGCAGAAAAGCTGTAAATAATAGTAGTAGGACTCTTTTTTTCATGGAAATCAAATTCCCTTCCACAAGCATTTTCATTTATTGTTCACAATCCAGCGATAAATATGCATGAAACGTTTAATGAAATAGATTTTTCGTGAAAACGTTGTTACACTATTGGAAGTAATAAAAACGGAGGAACACTATCGTGACTATACGAAATTGGGTAAAATTCTTTTTTACAGCACTATTAATCGGAGGATTCGTAACGGGGATTGCAGGACTTATTATCCGCTGGGAATTCTTTTCTGGATATTTAACGAATGGTGAGTATGGGCAATTCATAGGTGCATTTCTATGGTTAATTTTTCTAGGTTTCACCATGAGCGTTGTCGCACAAATGGGCTTTTTTGCTTATTTGACAATTCATCAATTCGGTGTAAATATCTTCAAAACACTTACTTTATGGAACTGGGTTCAGCTTCTAATCATTGCGATTGTATTATTTGATCTCATCTTCTTCAGGTTCCAATTGACGACGGGTGAAACAGGACGAACAATGTTATATCTTGGATTGCTGGTAACACTTGTGGCTGTATCGGCTATAACGGCTTATTTTAAGGCGAAATGGACAAAGAAATATACACTTATTCCAGCACTGTTTTTCATGATTGTTATTACAACGCTTGAATGGTTACCCGCACTGATGGTACGTTCAGGAAATATCGATTCATGGGTAACAATGTTGCTATTCCCACTTCTTGCGGTAAATGCTTATCAACTTCTTGTGCTTCCAAAGTACAACAGGCAGTCAGATGAAGATAAGGCGAAACTTGAAGAACGCAAAAAAGCACGCCGTAAAGTCCAGAATGCTCAAAAGGCATCCAAAACAAAATGAAAAACAGTACAGTAGCCCATATGGCGAATGTTGTGACCCCTTAAAGTTAGAGTTTTATATTATGCAGCTAA
>NZ_JBYHFP010000040.1:0-3403 GCF_057669885.1 Sporosarcina sp. Y1011
TTCAGTTAGTAACTGATTATCTTCTTTTGATAACATCGTAATTCCCCCTAATTCATAGATAGATTTCTGTCAATAATATTTCTTCTTAATTGCTTAAATAGCTAAAGTCTTTTCTTTTTACTAATGAAAAGTGGACTTAATTTACTGACTGAATAAGTCTTGTTCGCGAGTGGTTTTCCAGTAATCCCTACCCGCGTATCTACTTGGCACATGCTTCAAGGTAAATGTCTAATTGTCCTTGGACACGTTCAACCCGCACCATTGATATAATCAAAACAATCCAACCTTTTCTGCCAGCCAATTCATAGTTGTATTACTCGTCCAACCTGTAAAGATATTTAGTTTCGTCATTGGTTGCGGAACAATATTGACGTTATCTACACGGTAATATACTACTCAGCAACCAAATGAAAACGTTTTCAATACGGGTCGGAATATTAGGAATATTTAAATCGTACTCCCATCATACATTTAACTATTATTCAAAAACAATCTAGGTTTAGTATCAAGAATTCATTATTTTCAGACTTATTAGTACTAATTGGCGTGAATCATCTACTCTATCAATCTTTTTTATCTGTTTTTGGGGCTCCTATTGGAATCCCTCTTCACTCTCCAAAATACTTTCAGCAGAAATAATAACGAACAAAGAAAAGTCTGCCCAAAATCTGCAACGCAATGGATTTCGTAAGAAAAGTTGATTTATCAAATACCTGTGAATCATTCCGGCCTATGATTAATGCCATCTCAATTACTTCCTTTCCGTTAGCGGAGACACTTTTCCACCAACCCTTTAAAACACTAATCCAAAGGATATCGGCGCATGGAACAGCTTATCCTATACCCTTGATTAACATGATCAGATGTAACCTTTCATCGGCGGCACGCCCAGGAGTACCGACCCCGCCCCCTCATACATGCTCTCGTTTAGGAACGCGTGCTGGGTCACGACCATTGCATCGCGCAGATATCGCTGCAGTGGGTGTCCGTCGTAAATAGCTGAGGTGCCGGCAAGCATGTAGGCTGACTGCACGACGCTCGCTCCTTCGCGGGCAGCTTGAGCGGCTGCCAGGCGCAGCATGCTTGTTTGGTCAGCGGAGACACCGTCGCCCTTCAGGATAGAATCCCAAGCGGATTCGGTAGTCTCGTAGAAGAAGGCACGTGCCGACCCTAGCGCGGCTTCTGCCTTTGCTACGGAGATTCGTAGGTATGCGCGATCGGCCATTTTCGGTGCACCTGTGATGCTAGAACGTCCGGCCATCCGAGAAACTTCATCAAGTGCGGCGCGGGCTACACCAAGATTGATCACCGCAAGTACCTGCGCTGCATAAGCGATGGATGGATAGTGGTGAATTGGTTCTTCAATAGAAGAGACACCGCCACGGACAAAAGTCCATTCATCAGGGACGAAGATGTCTTTCACGCGCAGGTCATGGCTGCCCGTTCCGCGCATCCCGAGTACATCCCAGTTCTCGACGATTTCCACGTCCTCAGGCATTAGCACTGCGGTGAGCGGCTTACCGCCTTCCCCTGTGCCAATACCGACGCCAAGAAGGTCGGCTCCCTTACATCCACTTGCGAACTTCCAAAGGCCGTTAACAATCCAGCCGCCACTCACCCTCTTTGCGGGCTGAACTGGAAACAGACCGCCTGCGAAGGTCACATCCGGCCCATCTGCGTAAAGGCTTGCGAGTGTTTCGCGCGGCAAGGCCGCCAGGTAAACTGCAGAAGATCCGAAGCTCGCCACCCATCCAGCGGAGCCATCAGCTTCTGAGATAGTCTCAATTAACTTGAGGAACTCCATGGGCGTGCGGGCATCTCCCCCAAAGCACCGCGGAGCATGAGCGCGATAGACGCCCAATTGCTTTAGTTGCGCTATCATGTCCTTTGGAACGTGCTGCTTCTTTTCAAATTCGTCGCGTCGGGAACGGATTTCGGTCAACACTTGGTTAAGCAGGTTTTGGTTTTGGTTTTGGTTTTGGTTTTGGTTTTGGTTTTGGTTTTGGTTTTGGTTTTGGTTTTGGTTTTGGTTTTGGTTTTCTATTTGAATAGTCATAATTCTTTTCCCCCTATAATTTATTATTCCACCGAATGATATTTGTTTTCTCCAATAGTAAAAAGGACGATTAACTATTGCTTCGAAACGAGAATATTTAACTAGTCCACAGGCTCGAAAAAAACGGGTTACATTCGGAAGAGCCTTCTCTTTCAACCTAGATTCCAAATTTCATTAGAGGCGAACCTCTAATGAAATTATCTATCTTCAGATTAAAGCATTTTCAATATTTTAACTACTACACATTGGGTCTAAGTATCTTGAATATTCCATATGATTAGTCTGTAATAAATAGAGCCAGCTCAAAACAAAAAAGTGCCGGTCACCACGGAACGATATCTAGCCGCCTGTCATTACGGTTACTAGATATCGTTACTGAGGTTCCAAACACTTTTGTGCAACAGCTCCTATTTCAGCTGACAGCAAAGGTAACAATCTGCGGGAATAATATAAGAATCGCAATCAAGATGATATACGTCACGATAAAAGGATTGACTCCAACCGGCGGAGTAATGCTGCCAAAACTTGTTACGATACCTAGAATAATAAAGAACCAAACCGGATTATAGCCAAGTATAATAACCGCCGGGGAAAAAGATTGGAATCGATAGAATTAACAAGTTGAACGCATCCATAATCGCGCCGTTAATAACATAAATAAGTAAGATGTCAATTATAATCCAAAATGATGGTACAGCTAACCCGCTGACGAATTCAGCAACGCCAAATGGAAATCTTGTTGCCGTGATGAAACGGACAAAACGACGGCTCCGACTCCCAAAAACAACACCATTGTAGTTGAACGTATCGAATCTTCAATCGCATCCACTAAACGTCTCCGCGTGAATTTATTCATGGCAATCATAATTAAATGGGCGCCGAATGCGTCTGATCCTGTTGGTTTAAAAACCCATAAAATAAACCGCTTATAACAACGACGGATAAAACAAAAACGGGAATATCCCCTAATCTATTATGATATTTCATCCTTCTTTTCCTACATCTCCAAGTTGTAAATTGGCGGTTAGGGTACTGTTATTTTTCGCTTTTTAGAGGGGCATTTCCTTGTAAGGAAGTAATCTTCCCCCATTCCTCTTGTAACATAGCCGGATAAAGTGCTACTGTCCCTTTCGGATTATTTAATTACCGTCCCAAACTTTCTGATTCCTTTATAAAAAGTTCAGTGAACCCACTCTTAAAAAGATTATCTGCTACTACTACTACTACTACTACTACTACTACTACTACTACTACTACTACTACTACTACTACTACTATTTCATCTTTATTAATTAGCTTTAACAAATGAATAGGGAAGTATTTCAAGTGCTGTTTTGCTTCATATGA
>NZ_JBYHFP010000041.1:0-3056 GCF_057669885.1 Sporosarcina sp. Y1011
CAAAAGTTAGATTTTGACTCTAACTTTTGGGGTGCACAACATTGGAGGAATACTCCATACGTGACGTTTTTTTATGCTTATTCTGGGAGTTTTGAATTAAACTGTTTTGACGCTTCTGGTAAATTGGATCTCATCCATGTAGATTCAACACCATCATCTTCATCGAATGAAATAAGGACGTCTCTCACACCCTTCTGATTTAGAACAATATCCATCAGCCTATCGCGCACATCATCGATATAAGCGAGGGTAAGAGCAGATTCTACTTCAGCTACAATTTCAACATGAAGAAATTCTCCTTCTTTAATAACTTCAATTCGTTGAATATCTTTTACATCTGGATCAGCTGCAACAAGATGTGTAATGTGATGAAGCATTTCCTCGTCGGTTTCTCCAATAGCTCCGCGTGCATTTTCTAGGAACACTTTGCCGACAACATAGAACATCATCATACCGATTAGGATAGATGCAATTCCTTCTGCTACAAGTAATCCTAGGAAATGGGCTATTAGTATAGCGGCAAATGCAAGAATACCACCTAATGTTGCAACAAAATCCTCCATGAATACTAATTTTGTGGCAGGCTTGGCACGATTGAGATTACGGAACCCGAGGGTGATCGGTGCAAAACCGCCCTTAACAACGCCAGTTTCATGAAGAACTTCTTTACCTGCTTTATAAAGGACGACGCATTCAAGAATGATCCCGATGCCAAGAACTGACAGGTTGATAACTAAATTTCTAATTCCACCTGATTCAGCTGGATTAATAACATGATGCCATCCACCTATAATTGCTTCATAAGACATAATTCCGACGATGATGACAGCACCAAGGCAAACTAAGTTGACTACCCTGCCAAATCCATTTGGATACTTTGGGGTAGGTGCTTTTTTAGACAAGGCCGAACCGATGAACACGAAAAATTGATTGGCTGCATCACCAAAGGAATGCATCATTTCAGCAAACATTGCAACGTTGCCTGTGAAGAAGAAGGCGGCAGCTTTTAAACAGGCGATAATTGTATTAACGATTGCTGCCAGTAGGGAAGGCTTGTTGCCTCCTTTTAATAGTCTTAATAAATCTCTCATAGTTTTCCTCCATTATGGAAATATTTCGATTTCAACCGATTCGATGTAAGGTAGTGTCGTTAGTTCGATGTACAAAAGGGAGGTTGCTTTTTTGGGAAGTGTTGAGAGTCGGAAATCTAGTTCGTGTTGAATTTTTTTATCATTTCCGATGATCTGTCGAATGCGTAAATTCTCGATGATCATGCTCTCAGCCTCTAGATAAGTAATTAGATCTTTTATCTTCGACTTATCAGATAACACTACAATGAAGGTAGCCTCTTTAGTTCTTAGTCTTTTTGGACCGAATTTACTAAGAGCAGGAGAGAGAACCTCGATAACAAACATCACGCTAAGGACAGCGAACGCAGCTTCAATATAAAACCCTGCTCCAACAGCTATCCCAATACTTGCCGCACCCCAAATCATTGCCGCAGTCGTCAAACCGGTAATGTTGTCATTATCCCGTCGCAGAATAGCCCCTGCTCCAAGGAAGCCAATTCCGCTAACAATTTGTGCGGCAAGTCTAAGTGGATCCATTGTTACGTTTATATCATCACGAGCTGGAACGAGATAAGCTGCTTCTATAGAGACGACTGTTAGAAGGCAACTAAAAGTGGCGATGACGGCACTAGTCTTTAATCCAATCGGCTTCTTTTTCATTTCCCTTTCTACACCAATTACTAAACTTAATACTAAAGCGAGTGTAATCTTTATTAAAACTTCAGGATACATTGCCTCGTTCGCAATCCAAGTCATGAGCCTTCCCCCTTAATGTCCTCTCTTTTTAACCATGTTATACTTACAATTATCTAATACCTTTAAAGTGTAATAGGTAACCCATTTTATTGAAAGAGATGTGTTAGAAATGGAAAGACCTGCAATTCATCCCTACATCCCAATAATCATCGGTGTAATTTCTGTGGCACTTTCAGCGATATTTGTAAAACTAGCTACGGCAGATGCGGGAGTTATTGCATTCTATAGAATGTTGTTCTCGGTTTTAATCATGTTGCCGCTCTTCTTAATGAAGTATAGGCATGAAGTTTTTACACTCAGCAAAAAGGATTGGACTTTTTCGGCAATAGCTGGGGTGTTCTTAGCGTTTCACTTCATATTATGGTTTGAATCTCTAAATTACACTTCAGTTGCAAGCTCAACGGTACTTGTTACATTACAACCGATTTTCGCTTTTGCCGGAACGTACTTTATATTTAAAGAGAAACTTGGTTTCAAAACAATTTTATCCGCACTAATAGCTCTATCGGGAAGTATCATCATCAGTTGGGGAGATTTTAAACTGAGCGGAACGGCTTTTTACGGAGATATGCTTGCATTGATTGCTTGTGCGCTTATCACCACCTATCTTTTATTCGGGCAAGATGTGCGTAAACGTCTCTCCCTTATTACTTATACGTTTGTTGTTTACTCGATTAGTACAATCACATTGTTTTTTTATGTACTTATCAAAGGAGAGTCGTTTGGACCTTATCCCGGTTCTGATTGGTTCTGGTTTGTCATGCTAGCTCTAATTCCGAATTTGTTGGGGCATACTCTTTTTAACTGGGCGCTCAAATGGGTTAGTACCAATGTAATATCCATCGGAATTCTCTTTGAACCAGTTGGAGCAGCTATTCTGGCGTTCTATATCTTTAATGAAACATTATCAATGTCCCAAGTAGCAGGCGGAATCATTGTCATAGCGGGGATTGTCCTGTTCGTAATAGACGGAAAAAAACTGCGGGAAAAATTCTTTTTCAAAAAGACTTGATTTATAGTGCTGACTTGTTGTATATTAATACATGTCCTCAGGGAGCGAGAAACAACGAGTGAAAAAGAAGTTAAAAAAGTTATTGACTCCTTCCAGAAGAAATGTTATATTAAAAAAGTCGCCATTACGACGACATCAAATGAAGTGTTTGAGAAACTTGATATTTTCTCTCACGAATGAACCTTGAAAACTGAACAGCAAAACATCAATGAGATATC
>NZ_JBYHFP010000042.1:0-2567 GCF_057669885.1 Sporosarcina sp. Y1011
AGCGGGTAAAAGCCCCGTAGTCGAAAGTCCATTCTCTCCAGAGTGTATCCTGAGTACGGCGGAACACGTGAAATTCCGTCGGAATCCGGGAGGACCATCTCCCAAGGCTAAATACTCCCTAGTGACCGATAGTGAACCAGTACCGTGAGGGAAAGGTGAAAAGCACCCCGGAAGGGGAGTGAAATAGATCCTGAAACCATGTGCCTACAAGTTGTCAGAGCCCGTTAATGGGTGATGGCGTGCCTTTTGTAGAATGAACCGGCGAGTTACGATTCCATGCAAGGTTAAGCAGTGAATGCGGAGCCGCAGCGAAAGCGAGTCTGAATAGGGCGTCAGAGTATGGGGTCGTAGACCCGAAACCAGGTGATCTACCCATGTCCAGGGTGAAGGTAAGGTAACACTTACTGGAGGCCCGAACCCACGTACGTTGAAAAGTGCGGGGATGAGGTGTGGGTAGCGGTGAAATTCCAATCGAACCTGGAGATAGCTGGTTCTCTCCGAAATAGCTTTAGGGCTAGCCTCAAACTTAAGAATCTCGGAGGTAGAGCACTGTTTGGACTAGGGGCCCATCCCGGGTTACCGAATTCAGACAAACTCCGAATGCCGATGATTTATGTTTGGGAGTCAGACTGTGGGTGATAAGATCCATAGTCGAGAGGGAAACAGCCCAGACCACCAGTTAAGGTCCCCAAGTATTCGTTAAGTGGAAAAGGATGTGGCGTTGCCCAGACAACCAGGATGTTGGCTTAGAAGCAGCCATCATTTAAAGAGTGCGTAATAGCTCACTGGTCGAGTGGCGCTGCGCCGAAAATGTACCGGGGCTAAACGAATCACCGAAACTGTGGATTGACATCTTTGATGTCAGTGGTAGGAGAGCGTTCCAAGGGCGTCGAAGCTAGACCGTAAGGACTGGTGGAGCGCTTGGAAGTGAGAATGCCGGTATGAGTAGCGAAAGAAGGGTGAGAATCCCTTCCACCGAATGCCCAAGGTTTCCTGAGGAAGGCTCGTCCGCTCAGGGTTAGTCAGGACCTAAGTTGAGGCCGAAAGGCGTAGACGATGGACAACAGGTTGATATTCCTGTACCACCTCCCCGCCGTTTGAGCAATGGGGTGACGCAGTAGGATAGGGTGAGCGCGCTGTTGGTTATGCGCGTCTAAGCAGTGAGGTGTGGAATGAGGCAAATCCCATTCCTATAACATTGAGCTGTGATAGCAAGGGGATTTATCCCTGAGTCCCTGATTTCACGCTGCCAAGAAAAGCCTCTAGCGAGGCGGGAGGTGCCTGTACCGCAAACCGACACAGGTAGGCGAGGAGAGAATCCTAAGGTGATCGAGAGAACTCTCGTTAAGGAACTCGGCAAAATGACCCCGTAACTTCGGGAGAAGGGGTGCTCTGGTAGGGTGTTAAAGCCCGAGAGAGCCGCAGTGAATAGGCCCAGGCGACTGTTTAGCAAAAACACAGGTCTCTGCAAAACCGCAAGGTGAAGTATAGGGGCTGACGCCTGCCCGGTGCTGGAAGGTTAAGAGGAGAGGTCAGCGCAAGCGAAGCTTCGAATTGAAGCCCCAGTAAACGGCGGCCGTAACTATAACGGTCCTAAGGTAGCGAAATTCCTTGTCGGGTAAGTTCCGACCCGCACGAAAGGCGTAACGATCTGGGCACTGTCTCAACGAGAGACTCGGTGAAATTATAATACCTGTGAAGATGCAGGTTACCCGCGACAGGACGGAAAGACCCCGTGGAGCTTTACTGTAACCTGATATTGAATTCCGGTGCAGCCTGTACAGGATAGGTAGGAGCCTTGGACTCCGGAGCGCTAGCTTCGGATGAGGCGTTGGTGGGATACTACCCTGGCTGTATTGGACTTCTAACCCATGCCCCTTATCGGGGCAGGAGACAGTGTCAGGCGGGCAGTTTGACTGGGGCGGTCGCCTCCTAAAGAGTAACGGAGGCGCCCAAAGGTTCCCTCAGAATGGTTGGACATCATTCGTAGAGTGCAAAGGCATAAGGGAGCTTGACTGCGAGACCTACAAGTCGAGCAGGGTCGAAAGACGGGCTTAGTGATCCGGTGGTTCCGCATGGAAGGGCCATCGCTCAACGGATAAAAGCTACCCCGGGGATAACAGGCTTATCTCCCCCAAGAGTCCACATCGACGGGGAGGTTTGGCACCTCGATGTCGGCTCATCGCATCCTGGGGCTGTAGTCGGTCCCAAGGGTTGGGCTGTTCGCCCATTAAAGCGGTACGCGAGCTGGGTTCAGAACGTCGTGAGACAGTTCGGTCCCTATCCGTCGCGGGCGCAGGAAATTTGAGAGGAGCTGTCCTTAGTACGAGAGGACCGGGATGGACATACCTCTGGTGTACCAGTTGTCTTGCCAAAGGCATCGCTGGGTAGCTATGTATGGACGGGATAAATGCTGAAAGCATCTAAGCATGAAGCCCCCCTCGAGATGAGATTTCCCATTACGCAAGTAAGTAAGATCCCTCAAAGAAGATGAGGTTGATAGGTCTGGGGTGGAAGCACGGCGACGTGTGGAGCTGACGGATACTAATCGATCGAGGACTTAACCA
>NZ_JBYHFP010000043.1:0-1584 GCF_057669885.1 Sporosarcina sp. Y1011
TTCGTATTATAAGGTTAACCAGTTTTTACTGGTTGACCTTATTTTTATAGGATTTAATATATCAGTAGCCAGGGTAGGACGTACGGGTGCGTGGGACAATGATCCCGTGAACTAAACTGTCCACCCCCTACTTGTAGAAACATGTTTGAGGCTGGTTGGGACATAGATCTCGTATAACAAGCGAAGCTATGATACTGCATGGAGGAATAGGGGTACTGGTGAGTGAAGTCAGAGGAGGAAGCTAAATGAACCCAGTAGTTGGTCTGGATGTGGCTAAAGGAGAGAGCCAAGTTCAGGCGTTTTTAGATAAATCGAAGCCGTTTGGAAAGAGTTATTCTATGAAGCATACAAAAGAGGAGTTAGACCGTTTTATAGGCTTTTTAAAGGAGATGGAAGGGATGACTGGGCAAATGCCTATGGTCATTTTAGAATCTACAGGTCACTATCACTCTCCTGTTATTCAATACTTGGAGGAACATGGCGTTTTATATATCTTACTTAATCCGATCATTTCTTATCAGGCGAAGAGGTCCAGTTTAAGAAAGGTAAAAACAGACGAGATTGATGCATATCAGCTGTGTGTGCTTTATTACAAAGAAGATTTTGAACCTCATAAAAACCGAGGAATCCAATTATTAAATCTTAGAAATCTTTCCAGACAACAGGAGATTGTGACGAATATGTATGTGGAGGCTAAACTGCAGTTTCATACTATTTTAGATCAAGTGTTTCCTGAATACCGCAAGGTTTTTGGTGATCTTTATTCGAAGGTTTCTTTATTGATGTTAAAGAAATACCTTACTTCAGAAGATGTACTAGCAGCTGGAGAAAGTAAGCTAGCGGAGTGTGTGATGGAGTTTTGTCCAAGACGATCTAGTCAATGGGCACTGGGTAAGGCCAAAAAATTAATGGATTCCGCATCGCGAAATCCATTTCAAAAAGTGGTGTATGACAGTCACTTAATCAACATTCAAATGTATATTGAGTTGCTTTTTCAGTACCAGACACACCTTTCAGAGCTAGAAAGTCGTATTGTGACGATGGCGAATGAATTAGAAGAATACAAGGTTGTACAATCGATTCCTGGAATCGGAGAAAAAATCGCTGCAACGATTATCTCCGAAATTGGTGAAATCGATCGGTTTAGTCATCCGAAAAAACTGGTTGCCTTTGCAGGAGTAGATCCCAGTGTTCACTCATCAGGAAAGTTTACTGCCACAACCAATCGTATTACTAAACGAGGTTCAAGTAGATTACGCCATGCTTTGTATCTTGCCGTATTGTGCGGTATAAGAAGTTCAAGAAACAAAAAGCTGAAAGAATTCTATGATAAAAAGAAATTAGAAGGAAAGCCTTCCAAGGTGGCGATAGTAGCCTGTATTACCAAACTGCTTCACTGGATTTATGCTTTATTAAATAGAAAAGAGACTTTCCAAGATATAACGTAATTACTGGTTACAAGTAATTAAGAGAAAACCTTCCAGAAGGTTTTTGGAGGGCTATTTGTCATGCACAAAATAGTATATCATAAGATTAATAGTAATTTTAAAGAAAAATATTGACATCCTATTAGCTGGTTTAGTT
>NZ_JBYHFP010000044.1:0-1481 GCF_057669885.1 Sporosarcina sp. Y1011
TGTTGTGCACCCCAAAAGTTAGAGTCAAAATCTAACTTTTGGGGTGTTTTATTATGGCTAAATATAGCGATGAGTTTAAGTTGATGGTTGTGAAAGAGTATCTAGATGGTCCACTTAGTTTAAAGTTGCTAGTGCGTAAATACGATATAAAATCACATACGCAGCTTAGTAATTGGGTGAACGTTTACCAGAAATACGGCGCAATAGGGCTATCTAGAAAAAAGAAACATGAAATTTATTCTGTTCAATTCAAACTGGATGTACTAAGCTTTATGGATAGGACAGGCGCTTCCCGAACTGAAACAGCTCTTCATTTTGGGTTAACGAACCCACCGATGATCTCTTCTTGGAATAAAAAGTTCCTTGAAGGCGGTGTTGAAGCCCTGGACAAACCGAAAGGACGGCCAGCCATGTCGGACAAAGCGAAGAGCGTCAAGAATAGTAAGCAGCCCACACAACAGGATGAGATGACGCGTGAACAGAAACTAGAACGTGAAAATGAACTACTCCGTTTGGAGGTAGCTTATTTAAAAAAGTTAAAAGCTTTTCAGATGGATCCGGAGGGTTATCTCGAAAAGCACAAACAGCGTTATCATTCGAACTCAAAGAAAACTTCCCACTAAAGGACATCCTTCACGTCGTAGGCATCCCCGAATCTTCTTATCATTATCATCTGAAAGGAATGATGACGGAGAACCCTAACCAGGAGTTGGAAGAAGAAATTCAAACTATTTTTGAAGAGAATGATGAAAACTATGGTTACCGTAGAATTCAGCTGGCGTTGAAAAACAAAGGTATTTCAGTGAACCACAAGAAAGTTCAGCGTATCATGAGGAAGCTCGGACTCAAAGTAGAGAAATTCACTCGGAAATCTCGTCGCTATAGTTCCTATCAAGGCACCGTAGGTGCTGTTGCGAAGAACCTTATTCATCGCCGTTTCTACACAAATACGGCTTATCAAAAGCTGACAACAGACATTACAGAATTCAAGTGCTCAGATGGGTTTAAACTTTATCTCAGCCCAATTATGGACATGTATAACGGAGAGATTCTTTCATACGGCATTCATATGCATCCAACGCTGGACTTTGTGATGAAACCGTTAGAAGACGCCCTTCAAATCGTAAAAGACTCAAAATACCGGACCACTATACATTCTGATCAAGGATGGCATTATCAGCATAGGAATTGGGTGAAGATCCTTAAGGCACAACATGTGTTCCAAAGTATGTCCCGTAAAGGGAACTGTCTAGATAATTCACCAATGGAGAACTTCTTTAGTCTTTTGAAGCAGGAGATGTATTATGGGGTAGCGCTTCGCACATACGAGGAGTTAAAAAGAGATATTGAGACTTACATCAATTATTACAATAACAAGCGTATCAAGAAAAAATTAGCTGGCATGAGTCCGGTTCAATACCGTCTGCATACCAGCCAATTAGCTGCATAATATAAAACTCTAACTTTAAGGGGTCACAACA
>NZ_JBYHFP010000046.1:0-1320 GCF_057669885.1 Sporosarcina sp. Y1011
GGTTCTATAATATTTGTTGGGGTATCCATACAATTTAATCGAAAAAAATGCACGTAATCACCGATTCTTTTATACTTGAATTGTCGAGAAACAAGTCAAAGAAAGGTGATACGTGCATATGAATTTTAACATGAATATTCCAGGATTAAAAGATGTAGTGATTGAAAAGATAGAGGAAGTTGGGGAACGAACCGCACTTCATGTTTCACTTCCAAAAAAACCGCATAAATGCCCTAGCTGCGGTGAGATGACAACTAAAGTCCATGACTATCGTATGCAAAAGATTAAGCATTTGAAATGGTTCGAACGCTTAACTGTTCTCTTCTATAAACGTCGTCGCTATGCTTGCGCATGCGGAAAACGCTTTTCAGAGAAATCCCCTTTCGTGGAAAAATATCAGCGCTACACAAAAGAATGGAATCAAGTGGTGCGTATTCGTTCAGTTAAAGCAAAAACCTTTAAAGAAGCAGGAGAAGTACTAGGTACATCTAGTTCGACCGTGATTCGCCGTTTTAAAGAGGTGGCGAAAGACCATATCGCAAGCGGAGTTCGTTTGCCAAAAATCATTGCCATTGATGAATATAAAGGTGACACCGATGCTGGAACGTACCAACTGATTATCGCAAATGCGGAAACGCATGAACCCATTGATATCTTACCAAATCGTAGAAAAGATACGATTAAAGATTATCTATACCAACATGGGACGGACGTTGAAATAGTAGTGATGGACATGAACCCAAGCTTTAAATCAGCGGTGAAGCAGGCATTAGGACGCCCTTTGATTATCGCGGATCGCTTTCATTATTGTCGTTATATTTACTGGGCAATTGATGAAGTACGACGGAAGGTACAAAAAGAATGGCATGCGTATGACCGCAAGAAATGTAAACGAATGCGCCATGTGCTCTATAAGCGAAGTGAGAAATTAACAGAGAAACACCGATGGTATTTAGATCGATATCTAGGGATGTCTGAAGAGTTGAAGAAGGCGTATGAACTAAAAGAGGCTTATTGTGAATGGTTTGACTGGGCCAAAACAACAGAAGATGTGGCAGAAGTGAAAAGACGATTAGAAGCCTTTTACCGTAAGGTAGAAGAAGCTGCTATCCCCGCATTTTTAAAGGCAATTAGAACATTTAAAAATTGGCAAGTTGAGATATTAAATAGTTTTAGCTTCAAGTATTCAAATGGCTTTTTAGAGGGTATCAATAACAAAACAAAAGTGATGAAGCGGAACGCGTATGGTTTTAGGCGCTTCGATCACTTTAAAGCAAAGATATTATTGAACATTAAGTATAAAGAAATCGGGGTTCATTT
>NZ_JBYHFP010000047.1:0-1252 GCF_057669885.1 Sporosarcina sp. Y1011
TTCATTCAAAGGAAACGCTTCTTGCCATTTTTTCTCTTTATCGTCGTAAAGACCTTCACTAATTAACTTTTTCAATGATTCGTTCTCCAACTTAAATGGCTCTTCCCCTTGAAGGAATCCTTTAACTTGTTGAAGCAGGATACGGCGCATATGAATGATTGGTAAATCGCTTGTTCCTAAATGCTCGCTTGTGCGGTCCACGATGGTACCCATCGCTTCTGTTGCCGCGTGATCCTGATTCGCAATCCCACGTATGCCTGTAAAGTTCCCAGTCTTTTGTAATTCGCGATCTTGGTTGTAGTCATTCTCCGCATTGACAGTCTTTCGAAAATCTTCATCCAATTTTAGGCCCCGACGGTCATGTTGGGCTTGTACATCGATTTCCCGATCATGGGCAAACTGTACATCCCACGTCCACGTACTGTGGTCATCCCGCGGAATAAACGCATGCCACATGCCATCTTCTCCGCCAAAGCGTGGTGGGTACGTGTAGAACGGAAAGACATAGTGGATTTCCATAAATGCATTTTCTTCTTCAGTACCTATTCCTACCGCAATACAACGCTTCCCATAATTCGTGTCTTGCACAGATTGTTTAACCGGTGGATTTTTCACAAGTGGATGATTTGGGTCAATTCCTAAATCACTACTTAAAATACCTTCTTCTGTCTCCTGAACACCATGCGCTTTATGTAAGAATGCCGCATGGACAAAATCCAGATCATTTTCCATCGCTTGCGCATAGTTACATTCTTGCCAAACGCGTTCGACCAATTTGTTCTTCTCTGGTAAACCCATCCAATAAAAGTCTGGAAATGCGGGCTGTGATTCTTCTGGGCCCATATACGTCCAGACGATACCGCTTACTTCTTTTGTTGGGTAACTTTTCAATTTAATGGATTGTCTAAACTTCCCGTCCGTTGGTTCAGAAGGGATTTCAGTACATTCTCCGTCTGTATCAAACTTCCAACCATGATACATACACCTGATACCACAACCCTCGTTAATTCCATAATAAAGGGATGTTCCACGGTGCGGACACCGCTCATCGATTAAACCGACTTTTCCTTCTGTATCACGAAATGCGACTAAGTCTTCACCCAGCAACTTTACCCTTTGAGGTTTACCATCACTTTCTAGTTCAGATGATTGAAGAGCGGGGATCCAATACCTGCGAAATAAATCGCCCATTGGTGACCCTGAATCTGTTTCAGTTAGTAACTGATTATCTTCTTTTGATAACATCGTAATT
>NZ_JBYHFP010000048.1:0-849 GCF_057669885.1 Sporosarcina sp. Y1011
TAAAGTCATTGCCTTCGGGTAATGGCTTTTTTTATGTTTATATTAGATTTTAACCGAAGGTTATATTGAAAGCGGACATAGAAATGCTGGAGGAATGAGATTGGCAACCGGCAGTTCCGTGAACCGAACGAATGAGTTTATAAAAAGTGTCATTATATGCAATGAACCAGAAATCCTGTTAATATCGCTTCGGCTTCCACATAGACGCGCCTTCGCTAGATGATCTATTTAAGAAAGCAAATTTCGTTATCAGGGATTAGACTTGCGATCTGAAATGCATCTTTATTGAATAAGATTAGGATTAATAAGTAATCACGATATAATCTCGGCATATATATCCCGAAACCATAACTCTCTCAATAGTGACCACTATAGAGCAGGCATTGGGTGAGAGGCATCAACAGAGCACCAAGCGATTTGCGATCCACACTCTGGCAGAAGTGGAACTCAATGGAGTTATTCATACATCCTAATTAGAAATCTTGACGGAAAAACTTTTGGTTTTTTGAATGTGAATAAAAACTCAAATGCAGCAACATGATTTATAAGCTAAAAGAGAAGTTAAGGAGGGTTGCATAGATCTGAATCTTAACTGACAATCTGTACGTTAAACTTTCCAATATCTATAGTATAAGAACGGATTACTTAACTATAGTGCTATATTACAACGATTTAATGTACCTTTCGCAATGTCACTTTAATGTATTTAAATAAAGTATAAATAAACCTTGCGTTTTATAAAATAGCATGGTATATTTAGAACCTTGCGTTTCCGATGCATCAATAACTAGTGAAAAAAGAAATTAAAATTAGTTGTTGACACGGACGACGTAACTTGGTATGATATAA
>NZ_JBYHFP010000049.1:0-686 GCF_057669885.1 Sporosarcina sp. Y1011
AAACATTTTGCCGTATGGTCTTAGAAAGTTTTAAACCACCACTCCTCAAAGTGGGTGTTCGCAGAAACATTCCTGTATGTCCCAGTTGTCGAAAGAACTGGGCGTGCCATTTCTGTTTCTAGGTAAAACTCCCGTTTACAGCTTAAAGGTTAAAACTTAATGGGTATACGCACAACGCAGCTTCTATATATAGTGTATAACAATCAAAGTATATTATCAAATGAAAAATTTGGAATCCTGTTTTTTTAGCTTAAAAAAAGTCAGCCGCCTTTGCCGTATGGTCTTAGAAAGTTTTAAACCACCACTCCTCAAAGTGGGTGTTCGCAGAAACATTCCTGTATGTCCCAGTTGTCGAAAGAACTGGGCGTGCCATTTCTGTTTCTAGGTAAAACTCCCGTTTACAGCTTAAAGGTTAAAACTTAATGGGTATACGCACAACGCAGCTTCTATATATAGTGTATAACAATCAAAGTATATTATCAAATGAAAAATTTGGAATCCTGTTTTTTTAGCTTAAAAAAAGTCAGCCGCCTTTGCCGTATGGTCTTAGAAAGTTTTAAACCACCACTTCTCCAAGTGGGTGTTCGCAGAAACAATCCTGTATGTCCCAATTATCGAAAGAACTGGGCTTGCCATTCCTGTATCTAGGTAAAACTCCCGTTTACAGCTTAAAGGTTAAAACTTAA
>NZ_JBYHFP010000050.1:0-578 GCF_057669885.1 Sporosarcina sp. Y1011
ATCAGAGGGTCGCAGGTTCGAATCCTGCATGGCTCACCATTTCTTATGAATTAAGATTTATATATATATTGCGGGTATGGCGGAACTGGCAGACGCGCTAGACTTAGGATCTAGTGCCTTCGGGCGTGGGGGTTCGACTCCCTTTACCCGCACTTTTAATGCGGAACTGGCAGACGTACAGGACTTAAATTCCTGCGGTCATGACTATCGGTTCTCGGCATAGATACTTAGTTATACTTATATGCGCTCGTAGCTCAATTGGATAGAGCACCTGACTACGGATCAGGAGGTTGTGGATTCGACTTCTGCCGGGCGCACCATTATATTTTATTTTAATAAATTTCGGGACGTAGCTCAGCTTGGTAGAGCACTTGGTTTGGGACCAAGGGGTCGCAGGTTCGAATCCTGTCTTCCCGACCATTAAACTTTTTAAGCAGTTCTATCGCTTAAAGAAGTTACCATTTTAAGCAGTTCCACCGCTTAAATAAGCTATCATCTTAAGTAGAGTTGTTACTTAATTAATTAACCCTTACATTGGGGCCTTAGCTCAGCTGGGAGAGCGCCTGCCTTGCACGCAG
>NZ_JBYHFP010000051.1:0-527 GCF_057669885.1 Sporosarcina sp. Y1011
ATTTGGGGGAGAAATGCGCTCTGATGTTTCTATGTTCACTACGAGTGACCAAGAAATTGGGAATGGTGGAAATGGTGGTAACGGTAGTGGACAAGTCATTCCTCCTGCTCCATTTCCGCCAGTTACAGGGGAGCAAGTCATTAACGTAACGGATGACCTACTATCAAAATCCGAGGAATCTTGGACTATTAACCAAACGCCGACTTCGGACAACACTAAATGGGTCATTCCAAAACAAATAATGAATAGTGCAATCGTTGCGGACAAACCACTTCGTTTCTTGACGAAGAACGGTCATGAAGTAGCATTGCCAGTGAATGCAGCGAAGCAATTGCAGAAACATAATCAAGACAGCATCTCTGTTGTTTCAAATGTGAAGGTTGAAAAAGAAGCCGCCCTTCCAACTGGCAGGCGATATAGTGATATTGTGGATATTTCAATACTGGCAGGTGATAAAGAAATTAATTCACTCGAATATCCAATCGAACTGAAACTGAAGTTAAATCAAACGGTCAATAAACATGTGA